>JAXGTD010000035.1:0-31118 GCA_040775095.1 Chromatiaceae bacterium
CACCCTGAACAAGATGACCACCGGTCACTGACCTGAGAGATGCCATGCACAGTCCGCTAGCAAGGTTGTTTTTTCCGGCCGCGCTCGTTTGCGCAATGATCGCCGTTGCCGGTTGTGAGACGAGTGAGTCGAACGCCACAGCAGCATCTGCGGCACCGCCGAAGGTCGGGGTGTTGGAGGTGCAGGCACGCGACGTGCTGCTCGATACCGAGGTGGCCGGCCGCACGGTCGCCCACCTGATCGCCGAGGTGCGTCCGCAGGTGGGCGGTATCGTGCGCGAGCGCCTGTTCGAGGAGGGCAGCGAGGTCGAGGCCGGGCAGGTGCTGTACGAGATCGATCCGGCCACCTACCAGGCCACGGTGGACAGCGCGCGCGCGGTACTGGCGCGTGACGAGGCGAAGGCCGAGATCGCCGCCCTCAAGTTGCGACGCTATTCCGGCCTGCACGAGAAGAAGGCGGTCAGTGACGAAGACTACGACGAAGTGCGTGCCGAGCTCAAGCAGGCCCGCGCCACGGTGGCCATGGACCAGGCCGCGCTTGCCGCCGCCGAGATCGATCTTGCCTACACCCGGGTCGCCGCGCCGATCGCCGGACGGGTGGGGCGCTCGGCGGTCACCCCCGGGGCACTGGTCACGGCCAACCAGGCCACCGCCCTGGCCACGGTATACCAGCTGGATCCGATCTATGTCGATGTGACCCAGTCCAGCGTCGAGATGCTGCGTCTGAAGCGCTCGCTGTCCAGTGGCCTGCTCAAGGCCGCCGGCGAGGATGCCAGCGTGGAGCTGATCCTCGAAGACGGCAGCCGTTACACGCACCGCGGCAGGCTGCAATTCTCCGAGGTCAGCGTCGATCAGCAGACCGGCACGGTCACCCTGCGCGCGGTGTTCCCGAACCCCGAGCAGGAGCTCCTGCCCGGTATGTATGTACGCGCGGTGCTGCACGAAGGGACCCGGGAGCACGCGGTCCTGGTACCACAACGCGCGGTAACACGCGATGCCAGCGGTACGGCATCCGCACTGATACTGAACGCCGACGACAAGGTCGAGGCGCGCGAGTTGAGCATTGCGCGCGCGGTGGGCAATGACTGGCTGGTCGACAGCGGTCTGAACGCAGGCGATCGCCTGATCATCGATGGGGTGCAGAAGATCCGCGCCGGTGCCACCGCCGAAGCGGTACCGCACGAAACCGTCACCGCTGTGAGCCGGACGGACGCGGCGAAGCACGAGAGTTGAACCGAGCCACGTAAACCGGGAGACATTCCATGTCGCGTTTTTTCATCGACCGCCCGATATTTGCCTGGGTCATTGCGATCTTCGTGATGCTGGGCGGCGTCCTGGCGATCCTGCAGCTGCCGGTATCGCAGTACCCGTCGATCGCGCCGCCGCAGATCACGATCAGTGCCAGTTACCCGGGTGCCTCGGCCCAGGCGGTGGAAGACACCGTTACCCAGGTCATCGAGCAACAGATGACCGGCGTCGACAATCTGCGCTACATGTCGTCGACCAGTGACGCGGCCGGCAACGCCTCGATCACGCTGACCTTCGAGAACGATACCGATCCGGACGTTGCACAGATGCAGGTGCAGAACAAGCTGCAGCTGGCCACGCCGTCGCTACCGTCGCAGGTGCAGCAGCAGGGCATGCGCGTGGCCAAGTCGGTACGCAACTTCCTGATGGTGGCCGCGCTGGTCTCCGAGGACGGCCGCATGGCCGCCGGCGACCTCGGCGACTACATGGCCAGCCACATGCAGGATCCGATCAGCCGCGTGGAAGGCGTCGGTGAGCTTCAGTTGTTCGAGTCGCAGTACGCGATGCGCATCTGGCTCGATCCGAACAAGCTGCACCAGTACGGCCTGACACCCAGTGACATCACCGCCGCGATCGAGGCGCAGAACGCGCAGGTCTCGGCCGGACAGCTCGGCGCCATCCCGGCGCTTGACGGTCAGCAGCTCAACGTGACCGTAACCGTGCAGAGTCGCCTGAACACCGCGGATGAGTTCGGCGACATCCTGTTATTGACCAAGTCCGACGGCGCCAGTGTGCGTCTGCGTGATGTTGCGCGCATCGAGCTCGGCAACGAGGACTACGAGAAGGCCGCGCGCTACAACGGCCAGCCGGCGGCCGGCATGGCGATCCGCCTGGCGACCGGTGCCAATGCGCTCGACACTGCCGAGCGGGTCCGGGCGCGCCTGCACGAGCTCGAGGCCTTCTACCCGGCAGGGGTCAAGACCGTGTTCCCGTACGACTCCACGCCATTCGTGCGCATCTCGATCGAAGAGGTGGTCGTGACGCTGGCCGAGGCGGTGGTGCTGGTGTTCCTGGTGATGTATCTGTTTCTGCAGAACTTCCGCGCCACGCTGATCCCGACACTGGCGGTGCCGGTGGTGCTGCTCGGCACCTTCGGTGTGCTGGCGATGTTCGGCTATTCGATCAATACCCTGACCATGTTCGCGATGGTGCTGGCGATCGGCCTGCTGGTCGACGACGCCATCGTCGTGGTCGAGAACGTCGAGCGCGTGATGCGCGAGGACGGCCTGTCGCCGCGCGAGGCGACGCGTCGCTCGATGGACCAGATCACCGGGGCCCTGGTCGGCATCGCGCTGGTGCTGTCGGCGGTGTTCGTGCCGATGGCCTTCTTCGGTGGCTCGACCGGCGTGATCTACCGCCAGTTCTCGGTCACGATCGTCTCGGCCATGTTGCTGTCGGTGGTCGTGGCCCTGGTACTCACGCCGGCGCTGTGCGCGACCTTGCTGAAGCCGATGAGCGGCGGGGGGCATGGCGGACAACGCGGTTTTTCCGGCTGGTTCAACCGCGGTTTCGACCGCGTGGCGGACGGCTATCGCGGCATCAACGCGTTCATCCTCAAGCGCGGCCTGCGCTTCGTGTTGATCTATCTGCTGCTCGGGGCCGGGCTGGTGGTGGGCTTCATGCGCTTGCCATCGTCGTTCCTGCCGGTCGAGGACCAGGGCTTCCTGCTCGCGCAGATCGTGCTGCCGCCCGGGGCGACCCGCGAGCGCACGCTGGCCGTCATCGAGCAGGTGGAGAAGCATTTCCTCGAGGATGAGTCGGCCACGGTCGACCGGATGATCGCGGTCGCCGGTTTCAGCTTCGCCGGCAGCGGGCAGAACATGGGCCTGGCGTTCGTGCAGCTCAAGGATTGGGCGCTGCGTGATTCCCCGGAGTTGCGCGCGCAGGCGATCGCGGCACGGGCGATGCAGGCCTTCTCCAAGACCCGCGACGCGCAGGTGCTCGCGTTCGTGCCGCCGGCCGTGATGGAGCTGGGCACGGCGAACGGCTTCGACCTGTACCTGCAGGACAATGCCGGGGTCGGCCATCAGGCCCTGATGGAGGCACGCGACACCCTGCTCGCTCTGGCGGCGCAGGACTCACGCCTGGTCGCCGTCCGGCCCAATGGACTGGAAGACCGGCAGCAGTTGCAGATCGATATCGATCACGCGCGCTCGGGTGCGTACGGGCTGTCGGTCGCGCAGATCAACGACACCGTCTCGACGGCGTGGGGCAGCGCCTATGTGGACGATTTCGTCCACGACGGACGCGTCAAGAAGGTTTACATGCAGGGCGACGTCGAATTCCGCATGCAAGCCGATGACTTGAACGCCTGGTATGTCCGTAACAGCGCCGGCGACATGGTGCCGTTCTCGGCGATCGCCGATGCGCAATGGAACTGGGGTTCGCCGCGACTCGAGCGCTACAACGGCCAGTCCGCGGTCGAGGTCATGGGCCAGGCCGCGCCGGGTGTCAGTTCGGGTGACGCGATGGCCGCGGTCGAGGAGCTCGCCGGTCAACTGCCCGCTGGCGTCGGATTGTCGTGGACCGGCCTGTCGTTCGAGGAACGCCTTGCCGGCAGCCAGGCGCCGATGCTGTATGCGCTGTCTGTGCTGGTCGTGTTCCTGGCCCTGGCGGCGTTGTACGAGAGCTGGTCGGTGCCGTTCTCGGTACTGCTGATCGTTCCACTGGGCGTGTTCGGGGCCGTGCTCGCTACCGGCCTGCGCGGGCTTGAGAACGACGTCTACTTCCAGGTCGGGTTGCTGACCACGGTCGGCCTGTCAGCGAAGAATGCGATCCTGATCGTCGAGTTCGCGAAGTCGCTGCACGAGCAGGGCAGGGACCTGGTCTCGGCCACGCTGGAGGCGGCACGCATGCGCCTTCGCCCAATCCTGATGACCTCGTTGGCATTCGGCTTCGGCGTGCTGCCACTGGCGCTCGGCACCGGCGCCGGTTCGGGTGGCCAGAATGCCATCGGTACCAGCGTGCTCGGCGGCATGCTCGCGGCGACTGTGTTGGGGATTTTCTTCGTGCCCTTGTTCTTCGTCCTGGTCAAGCGCGGAATGGGCGGACGTCGCCCTGTTGAGTCGCCCGTCGACCCGGCGCATACACTTGCGGTTGCCAAGGGCGGGCACGCGTGAGCACTGCGAGATCAGACAACCCGCTCGGCGGCAGGATGCACTTTCGTGAGCTCGTCGCCTTCATCGCCGCGTGTATGGCGCTGAACGCGCTGGCCATCGACATCATGCTGCCGGCCTTGCCCGACCTGACCCGCGACTTCCACCTGGCTGATCCCAATCACGCGCAGGCGGTCATCGCCGTGTACCTGGTGGGCATGGGGGTGTCGCAGCTGTTCTATGGCCCACTGTCGGACCGGTTCGGACGCCGCCCGGTCCTGATCGGCGGCTTGCTGCTGTTCTCAGTGGCAGGACTGCTGTCGGCGATGAGCGCCGGCTTCGAGATGTTGCTGGTGGCCCGCTTTATCCAGGGCATGGGAGCGGGCGCGCCGCGCGTGATCGCGTTGGCGCTGGCGCGCGACACACATGCCGGACGCCAGCTCGGTCGCGTGATGTCGCTGGCGATGATGATCTTCATGGCGGTACCGATCCTGGCGCCTTCCCTGGGCCAACTGATCCTGCTGGTCGCGCCCTGGCGTTGGAGCTTCGGTGCCCTGGTCATCGGTGGCGGGCTGGTCCTGCTTTGGGCAGTAGCGCGCCTGGATGAAACGCTGCCCCTGGATCGGCGGCGCCGGCTATCGCCGGCGGCGATCCTCGCCGGTTACCGGATGACCCTGGGGTCGCGCGAGGCGTTCAGCTACATGGTCGCCCTCGGCCTGGTGTTTGGTGCGCAGATGGGGTTCATCATCTCGGCGCAGCGCATCTTCGCCGAGGTGTTCGACGCCGGTCGCAGTTTCAGCCTGCTGCTTGCGCTGGTTGCATCGGCGATGGCGCTGACTGCCTTTACCAATTCGCGCCTGGTGTTGCGTTTCGGCATGCGCCGAATCGCCATCGCCGGCCTCATTTCGCTGGTGATGCTCAATGTGACACACCTGGCCGTGGCCTGGCATGGCGGCGAGGCATTGTGGGGATTCCTGCTGATACAGATGGGCAGCATGGCGATGTTCGGTTTTCTCGGCGCGAACCTGAACACCCTGGCGATCGATCCGCTCGGCCATATCGCCGGTACCGCGTCATCGGCGATCGGCGTGTTCTCGACCGTGCTGGGGGCGTTGCTGGGCTTCGCGGTGGGCCAGTCATTCGATGGTACCGTCGTGCCTTTGACCCTGGCGTACGTCGTGCTTGGTTCGTCTGCATTATGGGCCGTGTTGATCGCAGAACGGGGCGGGGCGATGCCGCTGTCGAGTCCGGAGGCGGGTTGCTGATCCTCATTTCACGAGACCCTAGCAAGCTTATCCCCCCGACGCCGACCCCGGAGTCATCCTGCAATCGTCTTGGATCGAAGATTCTCACATTCCCTATGTGCTGACGCTGATGGATCGGCGGAACAGGGCCAGACTGGCGCTGAAGAAGATGGATCCGAGGCCGACGATGGTGAGGATCTGCGGCCAGACTATGGCGAGGTCAGCGCCACGGAAGACGACGGCCTGGGCAAATGCCATGTAGTGGCGCGAGGGCAGAAACCAGGTCACGGGTTGAATGATCCCGGGCTGGCTCTCGATCGGGCTCATGCCACCGGAGAGCATCATCATCGGCATGATCACCATCATCATCAGCAGCGCGAACTGTGCCATAGTGCGGGCGATAGTGCCCAGGAAGATGCCGATGGCGGCGGCAGCGAACAGGTAGAGGGTCGTGCCGCCAAGCAACAGCAATCGGGATCCGGCAATCGGCACGTCGAGCATGGTTTCGACGACAAACAGCATCGACAGCGAGAACGCAACGAGAATGATCAACCCGTTGGCCCAGACCTTGGACAGGACGATTTGAAACGAGGTCAGCGGCATGACCAGCAGGTGCTCGATGGTGCCGTGCTCACGCTCACGCAGCAGCGCCGCGCCGGTCAGTATGATCGTCAGCATCGAGATCTGATTGAGCAGTGCGTTGATGGCGCTGAACCACATCCCTGTGCCGTTGGGGTTGAAGGCACGGCGCTGGACTAATGTCACGTCGGTTGCCGCGGTTTCGTCGGAGCGATTTATAAAGTGGCTCACCTCGTCGCTCACAATGCTCTGAATGTAGCTGTTGCCGAGGCTCGCCTGAGTGACCGCCGTGGCGTCGATGTTGATCTGGACACTGGGTTGGCGGCCCTGTCGCACGTCCTCTTCGAATTTCGGTGGGATCGCCACCACGAACATAAAACGATCCTGGTCCATTGCCTGGTCGACCTCGGCAGGAGAAATCAGTTCCGGTGTCTGGAAATAGGGAGGGTAGAGCGCGTTCGCGATGGCGCGCGAGAGCGTCGAGCGATCCTCGTCGACGATGGCAACCGAGGCATTGTTGACCGACTCGCTGGTGGCGGTGGACTGCGAATAGATATCTAAGCTGAATGAATAGATGATCAGCACAACGATGAAAACATCGCCGAGAACGCTGCGCAGTTCCTTGGTGCCGAGCCAGAAGATGTTGATCCAGGTCTTCATCGCTCAGGCCTCCTGTTTTTTCAGGAACGCCGCTGCTATGGCGACGAGGATGGGGCCGAAGATGGCGAGTGCGATGAGATCCCCCGTCAGATCAGGCAAGCTCAGCCCCTTGGTGAATGCGGCAACGCTCAGATGCATGTAGTAGGTCGCCGGCCAAATCGAGCCTATGAGGTGTCCGCCCCCTTCCAGCGTCGACGTTGGCTGGATCATTCCAGAGAACTGCATCGTCGGCATCATCGACAGGATCGCGGTGGCAAAAACGGCGGCGACCTGTGATTTCGTGACCGACGAAACCAGCAACCCGAAACCGGTCGATGCGAAGACGAAGAAGAAGGCCCCCAGGCTTAGGCCCAGCAGGCTGCCCTTCAACGGCACCTGCAACAGGAATTCGACCAGGAGCGTCAGAATGACGAAGTTGACCATGCCGATACCGATATAGGGCAGCTGCTTGCCGACCAGGAACTCGATCCGGTTTGTCGGTGTGACGTAGAAATTCGTGATGGTGCCGATCTCCTTCTCGCGCGCCATGCTGACCGCCATCAGGATCGCCGGAAACATGAGCAGCAGCAGGGCCGGCGTCTTCGGCCCGACCGAATAGATGGTTTCGAACGACGGGTTGTAACGGTAGCGCGGCTCGAGCACCACGTTCGATGCGGCGCTCGCGTCGATACCGGCGTCCGTTGCGAGCTCCGTGAGATAGAGGCTGTGCACGCCCGTGACATAGCCCTCGATAGTGCTGGCACGCGTCGTATTGGCGCCGTCGATCCAGGCAGACACGCTGGGGGTCTCGCCCTTGTTCAAATCCCGGCCGAAGCCCGGCGGAATCTCGATGGCCAGGGTGATGTCGTTAGACTTCAGCCGCCGTTCGAGCTCGTCCTTGCTGCGGAGCTCCGGCTGTTCGCTGAAATAGCGTGAGCCTTGGAAGTTGCGCAGATACTGGCGGCTCTCGGGGGTGCGATCGAGATCGAGCGCGGCATAGGTCAGATCTTCGACGTCGAGCGAGATGCCGTAAGCCATGACCATCAGCAGGATTGCACTGCCGAGAAAGGCAAACGCCAGGCGCACCGGGTCACGCATGACCTCCATCATTTCGCGATAGCTGTAGGCAAGCAGCCTGTTGAGGCTGAAGCCATGGAGTTTGGCATTGTCGGCCGGCAAGTCTGTCAGCCCCGGGGATTCCTCGGCCAATTCCTCAGGCTGCGCGGCTGCCGCTGCCCCACCTTCCTCGTCCGTCTCACTGATCGCGTCCTCGAGGTAACCGATGAAGGCCTCCTCCAGTGAGGTCGCGCCTTTGGCCTCCACCAGGTGCTGCGGCTCGTCGTAGACGAGCACCTGGCCGGCGTGCATGAGCGAAATGCGGTCGCAGCGCAGTGCCTCGTTCATGAAGTGAGTGGAGATGAAGATCGTCACTTTATCGCGACGCGACAACTCGATCAGCAGCTCCCAGAACCCGTCGCGCGCCACCGGATCGACGCCAGAGGTCGGTTCATCCAGAATGAGCATCTCGGGCTCGTGGATGACCGCGACCGCAAGCGAAAGCCGCTGGCGCATACCGAGGGGCAGCGATGCGGCCAGCGCGTCCATGTGCTTGCGCAGAGCGAAGCGATCGACCAGCGTATTGATCCGCTCGGCCGACTTCTCGGGCGTGAGATGGAACAACCGGGCGTGCAGCGTCAGGTTCTGCGCCACGGTCAACTCCCCATAGAGCGAGAAGGCCTGGGTCATGAAACCGACGCGCTTGCGCGTTTCCAGATCGTTCGCATCCACTGGCTTGCCGAACAGGAACGCCTCGCCCTCGGAGAGCGGCAGGAGACCCGTCAGCATCTTCATGGTGGTGGTCTTGCCGCAGCCGTTGGAGCCGAGAAAGCCAAAAATCTCACCGGCCTGGATTTCAAAGCTGACCTTGTCTACAGCGGTAAAATCACCGAAGCGTCGGGTCAGGCCTTTGGCGACGATGGCCGGCGTTCCCTCGACCTTCTCGAACGGCGGGATGACCAGCTCGGTATTGCCACCGCGTTTCTCCTCCGGCAACAGGCGCACGAACGCCGTTTCCAGGTCCTCGGCCCCGGTCCTGGTTTTGAGCGCTTCCGGTGCGCCGGTGTCGAGAACATGCCCAGCGTCCATCGCCACCAGCCAGTCGAAGCCTTCGGCTTCGTCCATATAGGCGGTGGAGACGAGCACGCTCATGGTCGGACGTTCACCACGTATCGCGGCGATCAGCTCCCAGAACTGGCGCCTTGATAAAGGGTCGACGCCGGTCGTCGGCTCGTCCAGTATCAGCAGATCCGGGTCATGAATGAGCGAGCAGCAGAGCCCCAACTTCTGTTTCATGCCCCCTGACAGCTTGCCGGCCGGGCGTGGCAGGAATGGATGGAGCCCCGTTGCCTTGGTCAGCCGATCAATGCGCCTCTTGCGCTCACCCGGACCCTGACCGAACAGCTTACCGAAGAAGTCCAGGTTCTCCCGGACGCTGAGATCGGCATAGAGGTTTTTGCCGAGTCCCTGAGGCATGTAGGCAATGCGTGGTCCGACGGCTTTTCGATGGGCAGCCGATGCCATGTCGCCGCCGAGCACCTCGAGGCGGCCCTGCTGCAGCCTGCGCGCCCCCGAGATGAGCCCCAGCAGCGTCGACTTGCCGACACCGTCCGGCCCAAGCAGGCCGACCATCAGACCTGAGGGAATGTCCAGTGTCACATCATCGACGGCATGTATCTTTTTATAGGCGTGTGTGAGGGCTTGGATGCGGGCGATCGGACGGTCTTGTGCTGCCATGGCCCCGCACCCGCGCTAATTGCGCCCGACTGCGGCCGGCTCGACGTCCGGGGGCAGCCGCTGGAGGAGCTCCGGCCACGGGGAGGGCTCTTCACCGGGTTGAGCGGCGAGCCGGATGTAGGCGACACCGCGCACCCCGGTCTTTACATGGTCGATGTGGTTCAGCACCAGCTCTTGCGGCACGCGCACCTTGACGCGGAACATCAGCTTGTCGCGTTCGCTCGGTGTTTCGACCTGTTTCGGCGTGAACTGGGATTCGGGCGAGACAAAGCTCACGGCTGCGGGGATGGCGAAGTCCAGAATATCCAGCTTGACACGCGCCTCGGCGCCGATAGCGACACGATGGGCCTGGGCCGACGGGAGGAAGACCTCCATGTAGACATCGGCGAGGTTAACCAGCGTCAGGACCTTACCGCCGCTTCCCAGGACTTCGCCGGGCTCAGCGAGGCGATAGAGCACCCGGCCGATGGTCGGGGAGACGAGCGTTGCATCGTCGATCTGGGTCTGGATTTCCGTTGCATCCGCACGCGCCGCGTCAACGTTGCGCTGCCGCGAGACGAGCGCGGCTTCGGCCGCCTCGAGGTTTGCCTTGGCAACGGCAACGTCGCTCACGCGCGTGTCGTAGGTTTCCTTGCTGGTGTGTCCCTTTTTGACAAGCTCGTGTGCGCGGGAAAGCTCCTGTTCGGCCAGGATCTGTTCCGCCTCGGCCTGCGCGATGGAAGCCCGGGCCGACGCGACCTGGCTTTCAGCGCTGGCGATGTCGGCTTCGGCACGCAGCAGTTGTGCCTGCAGTTGATCGGTGTCGATCTTGGCGAGCGTCTGACCGGGTTCAACCAGATCGCCTTCCTCCGCCAATATGATCTCCACGCGACCGGCAATCTTGGTTGAGATATCAACCTGGACCGCCTCGATCCGTCCGTTGCCCGAGGCGAATCCTGCGGGCGATTGCGGTGCTTGAAGGTACTGCCAAGCGAGCCCGGCTCCGATGACGGCAAGGAGTACTGCCACGCCCGCCATCGCTTTCTGCACACCATTCTTCATCACTTGAAAATCCTCAATACTTTGACGTCGTGTATGCCGGCACCAGTTGATTCAACAATCCGACGCTCAAATCCTGATATACCCAGCAGATACAGGTTCTCGGTGTTCAATAACCGCGGATGATCTCGAGCTTATGGGTCAGCAGCGAGCGTAACTGCGCGGCATGCGCATCGAGGTCCGCAGAGAACTTTTTGCACGCGGCCGTGTAATCGGAAAAGGTCTCGTGCTGGCGGTTGTACAAGACTTGCTTCTGGAAGAATTTCCAGAACCGCTCGATCAGGTTCAGGTTCGGTGCGTAGGGCAGTGGGAATTGCAGATCGATACGCGAGTTCTCCAGATAGGGACCGGAGTGAGTGCAAATAGTAACAATGCCGAAACTGAGGCGAGCCGATGAAAAGACATAGACAGGAGTCGTTAATATTACAGAGACATATCTGCAATCCGGCTCACAGTTTCGTGAACTGACTTTCCGGCGTCACAACCGAATATCGATGGCCATCGCAACAACAAACCAAGCAGCCCGCTTCCGGCTGGCGTTTATAAAGCCACAGAAAAGCCGCTGGCGATAAGGTTCGAGCTTCTCGGTCGAAGAAGGGTCTGGCGCGCAGCCCAGGTTCGGCCACAGGTGAATGGCATTATGCAGGGGTGCGGCCTTCGGAAGATGTACCCAAGAGTAGCATTCCGCCCCAAATTGATCGATCGTCTCCCGGAACTGCGTCCAGCGTTCGGCGGTCTGGGTCAGCGAGCGTAGGCTGAGCACGATGCCGGCGCCCTTGGCCTGAATAGTTCGGGCTCGGTTCACGGGGCGATGCCTCGCCGACGCACTGGCCGTCATGTGCCCCGCGGATCGAGTCGCCATACCTCCTCCGACAGGGCCGTTAGCCCGCGGCGCCGAAAGTTCGGGGAGTCGTCGATCGCGTCGAAGGCCGCCAGCCCGTGGACCCTGTAGTGGTCCGCATAAAGGGCCTCCACCTCGGCGCGATGGATCGCGAACGGCGGCCCGGTCATCTCGCGTTGATCGTAGGCCAGCGTGATGAGCAGACAGGGGGCTGTAGCCGGAATCACGGCCTTAAGGTGGGCCGCGTAGCCGGGGCGCATCTGCGGTGGCAGGGCGATCAGCGAGGCGCGGTCATAAACGGCACCGACCCCGGCCAGGTCCGATCTGCCCAGCTCGAAGAAGTCCCCGCACAGCAGCGTGAGCTCATCGACCTGCCAACGCCGAAACGCCCCCGCGTCGGTGACCCGTGGCGTCAGGCGATGTTGGTCGAAGAACTGCTGCACCGCGATCTCACTGATCTCGACACCCAGCACCGAGTGTCCCCGACCGACCAGCCACAGCAGGTCCAGCGTCTTGCCGCAAAGCGGCACGAACACCGGGGTCCCGGCGGGCAGGCCAAGATCGGGCCAGAACGCCTGGAGATGGCAGTTGATCTCGTGTTGATGCCAGCCGGTTTCTCCACGTTGCCAGCGGGCATGCCAAAAGTCGGGGGTCATCGGCGGCTCCGAAGAAGGGCGAGCGTGAGAGGCTCGATATGGGGACGGGACCCCTGGTCTGCCAGAGGCGGCAAGGGGTGATGGTCGTCCAGGGTAGCTCCCGACCCCTGTTGCATCATTTGCCGCCTCCGATGGCCCGCAACGCCCTGCTCGAGAACCGATACGCGTCACGGGCGCCGTGCGCCGGCCCCGGTGGTCGGCACGGGCCGATGGCCCGGGCGTGATGGCGCGATTGCCTCAGCCTGGCGCACCGCTCGGCCTTGTCTTGACCACGCCTCTTGGGACTGGGGCCCAGGCGACGGCGATCGCGCAGATCGCAAGACTCCAGACCACCAGGGGGCCGGAGGGCAGGTCGAGCAGGGCCGAGGCGGCAAGGCCGACAGTGTATCCGGCGGCGCCGACGAGGTAGGCGATAGGCAGTGCCCCTTTTTCGATGTGTCGCACGGCCAAGGCCGGGAGGATCAGGCTGGCGAAGACCAGATAGACGCCGACCAGCTGCACCGAGGCGGTGACACTCAGGGCGAAGGCGAGGTAGAAGCCAACCCGCGCCAGGTGGCGGCGGGTCCCGCGCCAGGCGACCAGCACGAGGGCGGTCACCAGGGCCATGGAGAGCAGTTGCGCGTTGCTGACCCAGAGAATCTGGCCGACGAGCAGATCCTTCAGGTGGTCTCCGCCCTGAGGATTGCCAGCGAGGAGCAGCGTCCCCCCGGTGGCGGCGAGGACGAACAGGGAGCCGATCAGCGCCTCCTGGATCGCCGGCCAGCGCCGCTCCGTCCAGGTCAGGACCAGTGCGCCGAGCCCGGCGGCGGCGAGTGCCGCCCCCTGTGCCGCCCAGCCGTGCGCGTCCCAGCCCAGGGCGTTGGCGGCCATCACCCCGAGCCCGGCGGTTTGTGCAATGGCCAGGTCGATGAAGACGATGCCGCGCCGCAGCACCTGAATGCCGAGGGGCACATGGGTCGCGAGCACCAAGAGCCCCGCCAGGAGCGCGGGGCCGAGGATCGAGATGTCCAGGGCGTCGAGGTTCATCGCGCCCCCTTGAGCAGCAGGTCGATCATGTCGTCGTACCAGCTGAAGAGGTCCTTCGACGCGGCGTCCCCGCCAACGCTCGACGGTAACGCAACGACCGGGATCCGGGCGCGCTTGGCAAACCAGTCGGCCGCACGCGGGTCGTCGTAGGTCGCGCGAACCACCATCCTGGCCGGCCTGGAGCGCTGTCGCGTGAGGAGCTCCTTGAGGTGGCCGGTGGTGGGGTCCACCCCGGGCTTGGGCTCGAGGACCCCGGTGACCTGGATCCCGACCCACCCGAACAGATAGCTGAAGCCCTTGTGGTACTCGACCACCGGCACCCCGCGCAGCGGCGCGGCGAGCTGCTGCCAGCGTGCCATTGCCTTGTCCCAGCGGGCACTGAAGTCCTTGGCGCGCGACTGGTAGGTCGCCGCATGGCCGGGATCGACCTCTCCAAGCCGTTGGGCAAGCGCGTCTGCGACCAGGGCGATGTTGCGCGGGTCGGTCTGGATGTGCGGGTTACCCATCGGGTGTATGTCGCCCTGCGCCCGGTCGAGGCGGGTCGGGACGTCGATCATGTGCACATACCGGCTCGCCTCGAAGTTGCCGGGGTCGTTGGGCTGGATGCGCTCGTTGCCCGATTCGCGCAGCAGCACCGGCAGCCAGCCGACCTCCAGCTCGGCCCCGGTGCACACGAGCAGGTCGGCCCGGCGCACGGCGGCGATCAGGCTGGGCCGGGCCTGGACATGGTGGATGTCCTGCATGGCCGTGGTGGCCACGTAGACCTTGGCCTGGGCCCCGGCGAGCTCGGTAACCAATGCCCCCCACTCGGGCTCGCAGGCGAAGACATTCAGGGCTGCCCGGGCCTGTACGGCGGGGCTTGCGAGGGCGGCGAGCAGGGCAAGGCGGACGAATTGTCTGAGCATGGCGGTCTCCTACCAGGTGTGGGCGCCGTGGGCGCCGAGGCTCATGATGTACTGCAGAAAGAGCTGATTGTCAGTGGTGCTCTCGCGCGATCGGTCGACCCCGTACTGCAGCCGCAAGCGGCTGAACTCGCTTGGGGACCAGTCGACCATCGCGGTCAAGGTCGACGGGTTGTAGGAGGCGAGCAACGGGAAGTCCGTCGCCGGCAGGGTCCCGGAATCCACCAGCCCGATGTCCGGATTGCCGCTGTCGAGCTCGCTGTAGCGCAGACCGACGCGCCAGCGCGGCATGAACTGGTAGACGGCTTGGGCGTACCATCCGTCCTGGCTGGAGGAGTAGGGGCCAGCCAGCGGTCCGCCCGCGGTACCGTCCTGATCGAAGGTCAAGGTGCCGTCCTCGTCGCGCCAGAAATACTCGCCCTGGAGCTTGAGGTTGCGCCGGGTCGGATTGCCGTCAGGCGCCCATTTCCAGACCAGGTCCGCGATCCAAAGCTGGCTGGTGCCGCTGAAGGAGTTGGTGACCTCCGCATCGGTGCTGTCGGTGTCGTCGTAGGTGCGGTCCTTGGGGCTGGCATGCAGGTAGGAGAGACCCGCGCGCCAGCTGTTGCTCTCCCCGATGTCGCCGCCAAGGTGGGTGAAGAGCGTGTAGAGGTGGGCGCCGTTGAGATTGTTCTCCGCGCCGGGGAACGCCTGGCCTCTTCCGACCTCTGCACCGAGCTCGACGAACAGATCCGTGGGCGCCACCCATTTGAGCTGCCCACCGTCGTCGGCGAGTTGTCCGCCGAGGAAGGCCTGGTAGGGAAGGGGCGCGTCGACGAAGTCCCAGAGATGTCGGTGCCGAGGGTTCAGGTACCCGATGTCGGAGAAGAAGCGACCGCCCTCGAGGCTCAATCCGTGCCCGAGCGCCGAGGTCCGAAAGTACGCGTTCTCGACCTCGATGCCGCCGTCGGGCTGGAGCGCGGCGGTGAAGTAGCCAGAGAACCAGGGATCGACCGAGCCACTGATCGACAGCTCGGTCTCGGCGATGCTCAGGCCGCGCTGCCACCCCTCTGCACCCGAGGGGATGAAGCCGCTGATACGGGAGCTCTCCGGGTCCTGTGAGAGATCGGCATAGGTCCCCTCGAGGATCAGCGAAATCGCCGGGTTGAAGGCGTTCTGGCGTTCCTGCCGGGTGGGTGCTGGCGTGACCACCGGTGCGGTCATCGGCTGGCTTGCCTCGGTGCCGGTCTCCCCGGACGCCAGGGCGGGTTGTGCGGCATTGCCCGCGGCGCGTTTGGCGTCGCTGGCATCGCGCTCCGCGCGGGCGGCCTTGGCCTCGGCCGCGGCGAGCCGCTGTTCCAGGTTGCGGATGCGCGACTCGTAGTCCTCTTTCAACTGTTGGATCGCGGCGCGGACCTCTTTCAGGTCATCCGAGGAGTCGGCGCGCGCGAGCGGGGCGGTGGCGCACGCCACCGCGGCGGCCACGACGGCCGCTGGAATCTTGTGCATGGATGCTCTCCGCTGAACGAACGGGCTGGGCACCCGATCGGGTCGGGCGCCACGTCAGGTCAGACGCAGGCCGGGGGTGGTGCGCGTTGGCGGTAGTGGCAGGGCCGGGTCGCTGGCGAATCGGATTTCGACCAGGACAGCGCGGGGAGCTCGGGCGCAAGCCCATTGACGGAAAGCGGGGGGATCGGGGTCGCGTGCTCCAGGGCCGAGTAGGCGGCGCATAGCTCGCACACCTCGCCGCCGTGGTCGAGCGACTTCCCGAGGCCGGCTGATGTCTGGCCGAGGTGCTGTAAGGCGTGCAGCGCGGCCCCGAAGGGATTGACGGCCAGGGCGAGCAGCAGCGTTGCTGTCAGCAGGACACGGGGCAGCTGAACAGCGTGGGGGCCGCCTGAGGCGACGTACCCGACAGGGCCTGGTCGATGCTGTGGGCGTCGCGATCGCACTCGGGGTTGTCAGCTCGGTGGCCGGCTCGATGGCGACATCTTAGCCGAGACGGGGTCTCCGGGCCTATTGTCGGGTCGGGTTGAACGACAGGGCACGCTGCTCGGCCCCTTGACAGCGATGGACCAAGCCGGTGCCAGCCCCCTCGTGGGCCTATTCAGCCCGTGCGTTGCGGGTCGCCGCGACACTGGGCATGTCACAGCGGGTCAACCCTGTCTCCAGGCAGGGCATTGAGCGAGTCGCGCGAAGCAGACGAAAACGGTCGGTAATCCTTGGCCGGCCGTCTATAGTTGAGGCGAGGTGTTGCGACACGCGTTCAGGTCAGGCGGCTCGGGGACGCGGACAGGCCGGGTACCTGATGCAGGTTCGAGCGTGGGAACACCGACAAGAAGTGGGATGTGCCGACAGGCGCGCGGCGTGCAACGAGCAATCTGCCGGCGCCGAGGCGGGCACCCGCGGGATCTGCGACCTCGCTCTCGCATCGCGCTGTCAACGCGCAACCGGTGAGGTATCCCGCCGGCCCCTCTGCCAACCGAGAGGAGGAGAACGGCATGGCCAAGCAACTTGAACGAAAGACCCTGGACAGCCCCGACGAGGTGCGTCAGTTCAGAGACGGAAAGGGTCGGGCCGAGATCGTGACCGTGGGCGAGATCACCCTCGGACGTGGCACATTCGAGCCTGGCTGGGTCTGGAGCGAGCACGTGAAGCCGATCGTCGGCACCGGATCCTGTCAGTCCGGGCACACCGGATATGTCCTGGAAGGGCGTATGGTGGTGAAGATGGATGATGGCTCGGAATTGGAGTTTAAAGCGGGCGACGCGTTCTATATGCCCCCCGGACATGACGCATGGATCGTCGGTGACGAGCGCTGTGTGCTCATCGATGTCACCGGATTCGGAGGGTACGCGAAACCGGCATAGCGCAGCCCTGAACTGGCCCTCGCCGCCCGCGGCACGGAGATTGGTGGACCTATGGGGTTGCGTCCGCGCTCGACGCTGCCCGGCGGGGACGCCAGGACTGCGCATTGCGGACGGCGCCAGGCTGAAGCCCATCCGCGGAAAGATGAGCGCGCATCCCGAGGCCGGCGGCTCCCCTGCTGTTGCGCCGTTCTCAACGGCGCACGACCACTGAAAATGGCGGGCCATTCATGGCCCGCATGGGAAATGCTGCAACAGGTGCAACAAGGGTTGCTTACGGGGACGGCACTCGAAAAGACGCGGTTGCCAAGTACCACCGCGTCAGGCGGCGATACCGGTGTGCCGCAGGAGTGCGTCGACGGTTGGCTCGCGGCCACGGAATGCGACATAGAGCTCCATGGCGTCGGCCGAGCCGCCCCGCTCGAGGATGTTTTCGCGGAAGGCGCGGCCGGACTGCTCGTCGAAGATGCCGCGCTCCTCGAATAACGAGAACGCATCGGCCGACAGGAGCTCGGCCCATTTGTAGCTGTAGTAGCCCGCCCCATAGCCGCCGGAGAAGATATGCGAGAAGCCGTGCGCGAAGCGGTTGAATGCGGGCGGTTTGAGCACGGCAACCTGGTCGCGGACCTCATCGAGGATCCGATAGATCCGTCCGCCCTGGTCGGGGTCGTATTCCAGGTGAAGGCGGAAATCGAATAGGGCGAACTCCAGCTGACGTACCATGGCCATCGCGGACTGGAAGTTTTTCGCCGCGCGCATGCGCTGGTAGAGGTCTTCGGGGAGTCGCGCGCCGGTCTCGAAGTGACTGGCGAACAGGTCCAGCGATTCGCGTTCCCAACACCAGTTCTCCATGAATTGGCTGGGTAGCTCGACCGCGTCCCAGGGTACGCCGTTGATGCCGGCGACGGCGGGGTAATCGACGCGGGTGAGCATGTGGTGCAGGCCGTGGCCAAACTCGTGGAACAGGGTCTCGACCTCGTTGTGAGTCAGCTGCGATGGCTGGCCGTCCACGGGTGGAGTGAAGTTGCAGACCAGATAGGCCACCGGCAGCTGCTCGCGATGGCTGCTCTTGAGTCGGTTGACGCAGACATCCATCCACGCCCCGCCGCGCTTCTTCTGGCGCGCGAACGGATCGAGGAAGAACTGCGCGCGCGGCCGACCTTGCGGGTCGGTGATGCGGTAGAAGCGCACATCCGGATGCCAGGTGTCGACGTCGTCGCTCTCCTCGATGCGGATGCCGAACAGGCGCTCGGCCACCGCGAACATCCCCGGGATCACGCGGTCGACCGGGAAGTACGGCCGCAGCTCCTCCTGGGTGATGGCGTAGCGGTGCTGGCGCAGCTTTTCGGACCAGTAGGCGAGGTCCCATGGCTGGATGTCGTCGACCCCGTGCTCGGCCCTGGCGAAGGAGCGCAGCTCGTCGAGCTCGCGCCGTGCCTGGGTCACCGAGCGCTCGGCCAGGTCGTTGAGGAACGCCATGACCTCGTCGGTCGAGCGTGCCATCTTGGGTGCAAGCGACAGCTCGGCATAATTCGCGAAGCCCAGCAGCCGCGCCCGCTCATGACGCAGCGCGAGGATCCGCTCCATGGTCTCGGTGTTGTCCCACTTGCCGCCGCCGGGGCCCTGGTCGGAGGCGCGCGTGACGTAGGCCTCGTAGACCTCGCGGCGCAGCGCGCGGTCGTCGGCATAGGTCATCACCGGCAGATAGGAGGGGAAGTCCAGGGTCAGCACCCAGCCGTCGAGGTCGCGCTCCCTGGCCTGCTGGCGCGCCAGGCCCTTGGCCGAGCTCGGCAATCCGGCGAGCCGGTCCTCGGTGCTGATCTGCTTGAACCAGGCGTTCGTCGCGTCCAGCAGATGTTCCTCGAAGGTGCTGGTCAGCCGTGTCATCTCCTGGCTAATCTCCTTGTAGCGCGCCTTCTTGTCCGCGGGCAGGTCGACGCCGGAGAGGTGGAAGTCGCGCAGCGCGTTTTCGATCAGCTTGTGTTGGGCCGGATCGAGCCCCGGGCGCGTGGACACGTGCTTGTACCCACGATAGAGGGCCTCGTTCTGGCCCACCTCGGTACCGTACTCGCTGAGCTTGGGCAGGCAGGCATTGTAGGCGGCGCGCAGCGGGTCGCTGTTCATCACGGCGTTGAGATGGCTGACCGGGGACCAGGTCCGGCTGAGGCGGTCGTCCTGTTCTTCCAGCGGGTCGATGAAGGTCTCCCAGGTGGCCTCGCCGGCACGCGCCGAGAGCTCGGCGACGAGCCGGCGACTCTGGGCGAGGACCTCGTCGACGGCCGGTTCGATATGCTCGGGCCGGATCTGGGAGAACGCCGGCAGGGCGTCGTTCTGGAGCAGCGGGTTGGTCATGGGCAGAATAGTCCGTGGGGGTGAACGATCGACGCGGCGGCGGTTCCCCGCCCCGGCGTCCTCCCGCGTAGGTCGGTCTGGCGCACGCCGATTCAAGCCACTGCGCTCACCGCGTGCCCCGGCGCAAGGATCCGCCCTCCCGGCCCGCGATCGGCCGGGGAGCAGGCCCCTGGGTGTCGAATCAATAGGTGCTGAAGCCGGTGTTGTCCTCCATCGGGACGCGACCGGTCTTGAGCAGATGCAGTTGATCCCTGGTGGAGCGCGCGACGAATTTGCGCGGGACACAAAGGTAGTGCCGCCACAGGTCGTAGCGGTAGCGGTCGGCACCGGTCTTGTCGATGATCTGCCACTCGTCACCAACGCTGGTGGGCGCGAAGCGCCCGCCAATGCCATAGGCATAGATCTTGAATCGGCCGCTGGGCGTGCACCGAATCCCTTCATAGCTCAGGTTCTGCGCCCCGCTTTCGGATACGGTGATCAGCGTGTAGCGCACGACACCGTCGGCCCCGGTCTGCAGGCTCGGTTTGTCGATGTAATAGCGGAAACGCGCGCCCGGATCGTCGACCTTGACCTCGATGCGATTGGCCTCGCTCGGCCAGGGTGGCAGGCGCAGCGATTGCTCCTTCCATGCCTCCCCGTCTCTGATGCTCGATGGTGGGGCCGGCTCGGCATCGTTGACGAAGGGGCCCTCGGCCCGCGTCGGGCCCGGCAGGGTCAAGAGTGAAGCGGTGATCAGGGCGAAAATGGCTCGCATGGCGCGCGGCCTCCTGCGTGAAAGGAGAGACGACGCAGCATAGCAGACCGGTCACCTGAGGGCAGGGAGTCGCCCGGCCGAACCGGCCCCCGGCGTGGTAAGATCATGGGTCGTACCCAGAGTCGTTGTCGCGGGGACTTCCAATGAACAATGTGCGCAGCTACCAGGGCCTTGACCCACGAATTGCCGCAGACGCCTGGATTGACGAAACGGCCGTGGTGATCGGCAACGTCAGGCTCGGACCCCAGTCGTCGATCTGGCCCATGGCGGTGGTGCGCGGAGACATTCACCGCATCGAGATCGGGGCCGGCACCAATGTGCAGGACGGCAGCATTCTGCATGTCTCCCACAACAGTCGTTTCCTGCCGGGTGGTGCCCCGACGATCCTGCATGATCGGATCACCGTCGGCCACCAGGCGATGCTTCATGGCTGCGAGATCCAGGAACGGTGTCTGATCGGCATCGGCGCCCGGGTGCTCGACCGTGCCGTGCTCAAGCCTCGGACCATGCTCGCCGCTGGCGCATTGGTGCCGCCGGGCAAGGTGCTCGAGGGTGGTTACATGTATGTTGGAGCGCCGGCGAAACGGGTGCGCACATTGACCGACCTGGAGCTCGAGTACCTCGACTATGCCGCCGAGCATTATATCGAGCTGGCGATCAAGCACCGCGCGACCGCGGCCTGATCCCCCTGCGGAAGAAGCGGCATGCTGCGATATGTCATGGTGTCGATCCCCGGGCCTCGGCCATGCTGCGCCGCACCCTCCCGGAGCACCGACAGCTGATGGCCTCACCCCGCACGACACGACCCCTGCTCATCGCGCTGATCCTCGTGCTCAGCGCCCTGTTGGTCTGGCTGACCTGGGCCTGGGGGCCGGCCGAGGAGCCGCAAACGGCGGACGGCGTCGAGGCACTGGCGGCGGTGCCAACCGGCGGCGACTTCAGCCTGCATTCCTGGAAGGGGCCGCTGAGCCTGGCGGATCTGCGCGGCAAGCTGACACTAATCTATTTCGGCTACACCTGGTGTCCGGACATCTGCCCGACGAATCTCGCCATCCTCGCGCTCGCGCTGCGCCAGCTGACCCCCGCCGAACGGGCACGGGTGCAGGTGCTGTTCGTCAGCGTGGACCCCGAGCGCGATAGCGTCGAGCGCCTCAAGGAGTATACGGCGTACTTCCACCCCGATATCCTGGGTGTAACCGGCAGCGAGGCCGAGGTCGCCGCCGCGGCGAAGGCCTACGGTGCGGCCTATCGGCGCTCGGAGGGCGCCGACTCGGCCATGGGTTACGTGGTCGATCATTCGGCCTACACCTATGTCGTGGACCCGAAGGGCGCCCTGGTGGCGCGTTTGGATCATGCGACGCCCTCGGAGGAGATCGCCGCAATGATTCGCGCACGATTGGCCGAGGCACATTGACGCTGCCGTTTCGGCGCTGCCGCCGGTGAGCGTCCGTCCTGTTTCGATACTTGTGGTAAGGGGTAAGATCATGCGGTTCCCATTCGTTTTCGCGGCAATCGTTGCGGCCTGCAGCTCGGTTCATGCATGGGCCGCCGGCGCGGCCGATGCCCTCGTCGTTGTTGAGCCCTACACGCGCGCGGTCCCACCCGGTCAGCCCAACAGCGCCGTGTTCATGCAGATCACCAACGGCGCGGACGCGGATCATATACTGGTGTCCGCGGCCAGTCCGGCGGCACAGGCGGTCGAGCTGCATACCCATCGCCTGGAAGATGGCATGATGAAGATGCGCCGGGTGGAGCAGATCGAGCTGCCCGCCGGTGAGTCGGTGATGCTCAAGCCGGGGGGGTTGCACGTGATGCTGATCGGTCTCAAGCAGGGGCTCGTGCCGGGGGACGAGGTCGAGGTGACGCTGACCCTTGACGATGGCAGCCAGACGACCCTGGTCGCGCCGGTGCGCGAGATCGGCATGATGCCGATGCACGGGGCGTCGAGCCCGCATGACCCGGGTGATGGATCGCAGGGGATGTCGCACTGAGGCCGGCGCTGCCTCCTGCCATGCATCCCGGCGGCATGGGCGTTGCGCGGTGACACGGTTCCCGCACGAGACCGGCCGGTTTCGCGACGCCTTCGTGGGCGGGCTCACCCGTCTGCTGCGTGACGACGCGGGACTCGGCGCGTTCATTCTGGTGTTGAACAACGCGCTGTTTGACGAGCAGGTCCATGCTCGGCTGCGCGATGACCTCAGGCGGCGTTTTGATTCCTTGGCGCGCGACTGCGCCGACCGGCTGGCGCGGGGCGCCGACCCCGACGCGCCAGCCGATGACCTGCTGGTGTTTCTCAAGCTCATGGCGATCGGCTTCGAGCGCTTCGCGCCCACCCGCTATCGGCAGGCAGGACCCTGGGAGGTCCAGTACAACCCGTTGCGGGCCTTGCGTCCGACGCGGGTGGCGGGCCAGATGCCCACGGGCAATCGGGCGCCGTTCGATCCGTCCGGTTTTCACTTCGACAAGCCGTTCCTGCGCAGGGAGGCGTTCTGGAGCGGCCAGCTCGATGGCGTCGCGGTGGAGCTGTTGTTCAACAAGTTCCCGTTCATCGAGTCGCACGCGTTGCTGGTGCCGGAGCGAGACGCGCGGCGTGCGCAGTGGCTGGAGCCACGCGATCATCAGCTGGCCTGGGGCCTGGTCACGCAATGGGCGGAGGGCCTCGGCGGCATTGGTCTGGGCTACAACAGCTACGGTGCCTCGGCATCGATCAACCATCTGCACTTTCAGTTGTTCGTGCGGGAACGGCCGCTGCCGGTGGAGCGGGCGCAATGGGTACAGCGCGGCGGCGCCGAGCCCTTTCCGGCCGAGTGCCTGCTGCTCAACGATCCCGCCGCGGCGTGGGACTGGATCGACCGGACCCAACGCGCCGGAATCAGTTTCAATCTGCTCTACCGTCCGGGCCAACTCTACGCGCTGCCCAGGGTGCGCCAGGGCGATCCGGCGCTGCCCGCCACGGGCGGGGCGCTGGCCTGGTATGAGATGGCCGGCGGCGTTCTCGCGTTCGACGCGGGCGCCTTCGAAGGGCTCTCGCCAGACTGGATCACGACACGGCTGAGGGCGTCCAGGGTGCCGTCTGACTCACCGCGATCGGCCATCGCCCAGCCCCCGGGTAATCATTAGGGCCGGGCCCGTGGCCAAGTGGCTAAGCCCAAGTTTGACCAATATGGTGAAACTCTGATATACATGTGCGGATTTTTCGGGTCCCGAGGTTTGGTTCTCCGGCGTGCGACGGGGCGCTATCCAAAGACCGTGCAAACAGTCAACACCAACGGTAGCCATCATGAAGACATTGCTGATCACGGGTCTCCTCGCAACTACCCTCGCCACGCCGGCCTTCGCCACCGAACAGGCGCATGGTGCGCAGTCCGCTGGCGATCTGGAAAAAGGCAAGGAGAAGGCTGGGCAGATCTGCCAGGCCTGTCATGGCCTGGACGGGAATGGGGTGCCGGGCCAGCCCGTTTGGCCGAAGCTCGCGGGCCAGCACCCGGACTATATCTACAAGCAGCTGACCAACTTCAAGAATAACGACCGTTCGAACGCGCAGATGACGCCGATGGCGTTGCCGCTCAGCGACGAAGAGATGCGCGACCTGGCCGTCTATTATGCGTCCTTGCCGCAATCCGGGGGTGCCCCGGACCCGGAGCTGGCCGTGCTCGGGGAGACCATCTTCCGCGCGGGCAACCCGCAGTCGGGCGTGCCCGCCTGCAGCGGCTGCCACGGTCCGGACGGATTGGGCAGCAACCTCGCGAAGTTCCCTCGTATCTCCGGACAGCACTCGGAGTACACTGACCAGACCCTGAAGCTGTTTCGTGCGACGGAGCGCAAGAACGATCCCAACGGGATGATGCGCGGTGTGGCGGCACGCATGACCGACCAGGAGATCGCCGCGGTGTCGGCCTATGTCGAAGGGCTCAGCAGCCAATAGGCCCCCCGGTCGGTGCCTCGATCATCGCGACAAGGCGGCCCACGGGCCGTCTTGTCGTTTGTGCTGCGCTGCGATCGCCCCACATTCGGTCCGTGCCTCTCACGCCATGTAACCGGCCGCTATGCAGCACATTCGTCTGCTCAGCTACAACATCCAGGGCGGCATCGACAGTAGCCGCTACCGTGACTACCTGGCCAACGGTTGGAAGCACCTGCTGCCCCACGGCGAACGGCTGCGAAATCTCTCACGCATCGGTGCCCAACTGCAGGGCTACGACATCGTCGGCCTGCAGGAGGTCGACTCGGGCAGTCTGCGCAGCGGCTATGTGGATCAGACCGAATTCTTGGCAGACGAGGCGGGCTATCCGCACTGGCTCAAGCAGGTAAATCGCGATCTCGGGCAATTGGCCCAGCACAGCAACGGCCTGTTGAGCCGGCTGCGTCCCGTCAAATTCAAAGAGCACAAGCTCCCCGGTCTGCCGGGGCGTGGCGCGTTGATGGCGGAGTTCCGGACCAGCAGCGGCGACCCACTCGCCGTCGGTGTGCTGCACCTGGCCCTGGGATGGCGGGCCCGGCGGCGCCAACTCGACTATCTCACCGCCCTGGCGGCCGAGTATCGATTCATCGTTCTGATGGGCGATTTCAACTGCGGCTGTAATTCGCGCTCGTTGCGCGAGGCCGTTGCGGCGGCAAATCTGCGCGGCCTCGATTGCGAGTTGAAGACCTACCCGAGCTGGCGTCCGCGGCAAAATCTCGACCACATCCTCGTGTCACCCGAGTTGCGTATCGTCGGTGCCCGTGTGGTCGACTACGCGCTCTCCGACCACCTGCCGATCAGTATGGAAATCGCGCTGCCCGACGGCGTTGCGGCGCTGTGACTCACCACCGCGCGCCGGTGTCGCGGCCCCGACGTGGATCAATCCTGCACGTAGAAGAAGCCCCAAGGGCCGACGGCGGTCTGCGCCAGCAGTTCGAGCAACCCAGGCAGGGGCGCCGCCTCGCCGGGGAACACCTCCTCGATGCACAGGAATATCCGGCCCAGGCCCGCCTGCTGGCGCCAGTCCCAGTCCCAGGCCGGACTCGTGTGCTTGCACGAGCGGCAGCCGAGCGCCGGCGATACACTGGGCAGCCAGGTGGAGGCCTGTTCGCGCCATTCCTGTAGCGGCTTGCCGCAGACCGCGCAACGCGGCGGCCGGCTGTTGCGCCCGGCGCGGAGTTGGGGTCGTGGGAAGGGGCCGTCCACACGGATGTGGCAGAACCCATGCGCGGCCCCGCGCTCGGGTTCGGGTGCGAGCTGGACCGCACAGCCGGTGAAGGCCACCAGCTGCAGGAAGCGATCGCCCACGCTGAATCCATCCGTGCCATTGCGTAGCGGCTCGCCTGCCAGAGCGCCGTCGGCAATGGCTTGACGCAGCGTTTTTGGGTCTGGCGCGGCCTGGGCATCGACGGGGGTGAGCACAAGCCGACCCGTGTGCAGGGGCATGGGCATCGGTGGGTCGTGGATCGACGTGGTTGCGTGGAACCCCCAAGAGTCTACCATGGTCCCAGCAGCGGTAGGCTGGCGGTGCCTTCGCGGTTTTTTGTTGGATCGGTCGGACTGACGCCACGGTGGCGGGGAGCAGGAGCGTTCAGGTGTGCGGTATTGCCGGGTTGATTCTCAGGGACGGGCATCCAGACCCGGCCATTCTGGCCCGCGCCGCCGGGTGGCTCGGGCATCGCGGCCCGGACGAGAGCGGGGTGGAGATCATGGGGGCGGTGGGGCTGGCCCATACGCGATTGTCGATCATCGACCTGGCCGGGGGGCATCAGCCGATCCGGGATCCGCGGGGCGACTATGCCGTGGTCGCCAACGGCGAGATCTACAACTTCGTCGAGTTGATGGCGCAGGCCCGCGACCACGACTGGCACTTCTCGAGCAGGTCGGACTCCGAGACCATCGTCTATGCCTATGCCCGCCACGGGGTGGAGGGGTTGGCGCGGCTCAACGGCATGTTCGCCTTCGCCCTCTACGATGTTCGGCGGCGCTCCCTGGTGCTGGGTCGCGACCGCCTTGGCATCAAGCCTCTCTACTTCGCGACCCTGCCGGATCGGTTGGTGTTTGCCTCCGAGATCAAGGCGTTGTTGCCGCTGCTGCCACGCACCCCGGGCCTGTCCGCGGCGGCCCTGGCGCGCACCCTGGAGGTGGGGTTCAACAGCGGGCGCGACACGCTGTTTGACGGTGTTCGGCGATTGGACCCTGGCACCGTCCTGATCGTTGGCCCGGATCTGAGCCTGAAGCTCGTCCCGTACTGGTCCCCGCTGGCCGTCGTCCCGCGCGAGAGTCTCAGCCTGACGGATGCGCAGGACGCCTTCGCCGAGCTGTTCGACCAGGTACTCGGTGAGCACATGCGCGCCGACGTCCCCTACGGCCTGTTTCTGTCCGGCGGGCTGGATTCGGCGAGTCTGCTGTGGCGTCTGAGCGAGCGCTCGTCGGGTCCGCTGCACACCTTCTCCGTCGGTTACGGCCAGGGCGGTGGCAAGGACGAGCTGGCGGATGCGGCGCGGGTCGCTCGTCATTTCGGCAGTGTGCACACGCAGTTGCGACTCGACTTGCGCGATGCGCTCAATGCCCTTCCTTTTAGCGTATGGGCGGCAGACGATCTCGTCTACGACCCGGCCTGTCTGCCCACCGCGCTGCTTGCCCGCCGGGCCGCCAGGCACCTGAAGATCGTCTTCACGGGGGAAGGGGGGGATGAGGTGTTTGCGGGCTATGGGCGTTACCGAAACACTGGAATCCAACGCCTGGCAGCTTGGCTGCGGGCCCCGCATCGGGCCAGCTATCGATGGCGGTCGCGCTGGCCAGAGACGATGCGGCGGGCCTGCTTCGGCCCGGAGCTGGAGCTTGCCCGCGCCAGCCGCCACGAGCCCATGGCGTTTGCGTGGTGCCGGGCGCCGCGGGAATGGGGCTATGTCCGCCGCGCGCAGCTCGCGGACATGCAGACGGAGCTTCGCGACGATCTCCTGGTGAAGCTCGACCGTATGCTCATGGGGTTCGGGTTGGAGGGGCGGGTCCCCTTTCTCGACCACCGCCTGGTCGAGCTCGGGCTGTCGCTGCCCGACCGGGTGAAGATCAGGAGGGGGGTCGGAAAGGTGCTGATCCGGGAATGGGCTCGCGCCGCCCTGCCTCCCGAACATACGCGGGTCAAGAAGCGCGGGTTTGGTGTGCCCTTCGAAGCGCTCTTACGGGGTGAGTTGTTGACGCGGATCGAACAGCGCTTGGAGGCCAACCCGATGTTGCGAGCCTGGCTGCGGCCCGGCGGGGTGGCCGCGGTCGCGCGACTGCAGCGCGAGGCCGGGCGCGGCACGGGTCTGCTGATGCAGCTGATGCAGCTGGCGGCCTGGTATCGTATCTTCCTGGACGGCCCGCGCCGCCGGCCGGGTATTGACGACGACCTCCTCGACTGGCTCTGAGCGCGACCCATCGCTCGCGGCGAACACGATGACGACAGCCACCAGCCCCATCGGCTCAGACCAGAAAACGAATCCGCCGCCGGCCCCTGGCTGGACTTATCCGTTCTGGATCCTGCTGCTGGCGCTGGTCTACATTCTGCCCGGCCTGGTCGGTCACGACCCCTGGAAACAGGATGAGGCCTACTCCTTCGGGATCATCTACAACATGGTCACCACCGGGGATCTGGTGGTGCCGACACTGGCTGCCGACCCGTTTCTGGAAAAGCCGCCGGCGTACTACATCAGCGCCGCTGGCATGGTGCATCTGCTCGGCGATGAGCTGCCCCTGCACGACGCGGCCCGGGTCACCACCGGTATCTACCTGGGCCTGACCTTCATCTTCGCCGGTCTCTGGGGCAGGCGCACCTGGGGGCCCGGTTGTGGAGCCACGGTCGTCGCGGCGCTCATCGGCACCCTGGGGCTGATGCTCCACGGTCACTGGATGATCACTGATGTCGCGTTGACTGCCGGCATGGTCATGGCCGGCTACGGACTGGTGCGGGCGCAGAGGTCCGGCCTCTGGGGTGGGCTCTGGCTCGGGACCGGGGGCGGCCTGGCGTTTCTCAGCAAGGGTCTGCTCGGCGCTGGAATACTCGGCCTGGCGGCGCTGCTGCTCTTGGTGTTCGCCACCTGGCGTAACCGGACCTATCGAAAGGCCCTCGGCCTGGCCCTGGTGTGGGCTCTCCCCTGGCTCTTGGTCTGGCCGCTGGAGCTGTATCTGCGTAGCCCCGACCTGTTCCGCCTCTGGTTGGTGGACAACAACCTGGGGCGCTATTTCGGCGACGCCCACCTCGGCCCGCCCGCGGATTGGACCTTCTGGGTGCGCACTCTGCCGTGGGCGACCTTTCCCCTCCTTCCCCTGGGGGTCTGGACCCTGATTCGCCGCCCCCGCGAGGTGCTCGGCAACCCAGGTGTGCAGGTCGCGCTGGCGGTTTCCCTCGTGGGCTGGGGTGTGTTGCTGTCCGCCGGCACGGGCCGTGACCTCTACGTATTGCCCTTGCTCGCGCCCTTGGCGGTGCTCGCGGTGGGAGGGCTGCGCGAGCTGCCCGATTGGCTGATCGCCTCGTGCTATTGGGCCTGTGTCCTGGTCTTTGGGGCCCTGGCCGCGCTCCTGTGGGGGCTTTGGGGCTTTGGCCTGTTGGCGGGCCATCCGCCTCAGGTCGAGCTCATCGGCAAGCATCTGCCCCTGGACTTTCGTCCGACCCTGCATGGCGATGCGGCCCTGGCGGCTCTGGCCCTGACCCTGGCCTGGCTCCTGGCCGTCAAGCGGCTGCGCCCGCCGCGCGCCGGGGCCTTGGCAGCCTGGCCGCTGGGGCTGACCCGGGGTTGGGCGTTGCTCATGCTGCTGCACCTGCCCTGGCTGGATCTGGCCAAGAGCTATCGTGGCGTCTTCACCGAACTGGCCGCCCAACTGCCGGCGGATCACGGCTGTGTCGCCGCGCCGGCCGACGAGAAGGACCCCGCCCGGTTTACCCGCTGGAACCGCATGTACCTGCGCGAGTCCGAACGAGGCCTGCTGCACTACTTCGCTGGAATCAAGACGGTGGGTGCCACCGATCTGACATCCGTGGGCTGTGACTGGCTCCTGGTCGAGGCCGGCCGCGGTACGCCGGCGACGGCGCTAGACCTGGGGCCGGCCTGGGAGCCGGTCTGGGATGGGCGACGCCCGGCGGACCGGCGCGACACCTTCATCCTGTTCCGCCGGGTTCAGGGGCAGGCGCCGACCCCGAAGGTCGATCGCCAGCCAATCGGGCCCGGACGCCGAGCCGATCCCTGGCAGCAGGCGCGGCTGCAACCCTGCGCGAACCGATCCGTGGGATGACGGTGCTGGCGTAGAGCGGCTGGACGTCGGCTAAGTCAGCGCCGATGGCGGTGTGCGACCGGCGGTCCTGTCAGCCTGGGGCCTTCGGAGCGGCGACGTATCAAAACGCGGCGGTCAGTCGCATACCGACGATCCAGCCCTCTGGATCCTCCTGGAACGGGTCGAGCTGTACCCGCGAGTCGGCCATGTACTGGACGTCCGCCGTCAGGGCCAGGTAGTCGTTCAGGCCGAGCCGGTAATAGGCCTCGAAGACATTGGTGCGCGCGATTTCCCGGTTGCCCCCGGCCAGGTAGGCGTAGCCGATGCCGATGTTGTCGGGCTCGCGGCCCCAGGCGGCGCCGGCGAAGTTGAACCCGCCGGAATACATGGCCTTATAGTCCACCGCCGCATCCTCGCGCTGCCAGGCCAGGCGTAGGAAGGCGCCCGCCACCCTGCCGAGGGCCTGGTCGAAGGACAAGCCCCAGGCCAGGCGCCCCTCTTCCTGGCTGCCGGCTGGATCCGGGAACGCCGACGAGGCCCCGGCCAGGCCGACCCGGTAGTTGCCAACGCCGAGCGCGGTCTCGAGCTCGTAGCGTGCCTGGAGCCCCCAGAAGTTGTAGTTGTTTCCGTCGTCGTTCTGGGCGATGTTCAGCCCGATGGCGTTGAGGGACCAGGGGCCAGCGGCGAGCTCCAGCGCGACACCCGGGGCGTAGGAGGGCAGATCGTAACTGCCGGAGTTGACGAAGGCCTCGTTCATGAACTGCGTGTATTCGTCGTTTGCGTACGCGTTGTCGTCGAGATAATCCGTCGAATCCAGAATCCCGAAGCTCCCACCCAAGGTGCTCTCGTTGGCAAAGGTCAAGGTGTGCTTGTACCAGGCGGCCAGCAGATAGTCGCGCCCGCTGCCGTTGATGTCCTGGACATCGTCCTCGAGGTCCGCCGCCCAGGACGCCAGGGTCCAGGGTGAGGCGCTGTTTAGCGCGTTGCCGGCCGCAAAGCCCAGCTTGAGGAAGAATTCGTTGCCCGCGTCGGGGTGGTAGCTTACCTCCACCTGAAAGGGCAGAGCGCCTCGGCAGGCGTTGCCGAAGGCATCGAGACCGCCTTGGGTCATGGGCGAGCTCGTCGGCTCGCCGATCACCTCGCCACGGGTTTGCGAGGGCAGCAACGCAACGACAGCCTGACACTGGCCGGCCGCGGCAAGCAGGCCGCTGACCGAGAGCCCGTCGTTGACGTCGTAGGCGAGAACGGGAAACGCCACGAGCGCGTTCATGGCCAGCAGGATCTCCAGTCCGGCGACCACCGAGGCTCGGGCGTGCGGGTAGGGATAGCGCATACAGGTTTCGGTGCTGATCGATGGGGATAGACTTGTGGAATGCGGGATTGCAACTGGCGGGCCGCGGAATCCGGGGGCGCCGCGGGTTCCCAAGGCATGGACCGAATCCGTGCACCCACCCCGGTGACCGGAACGACGCCAGCGGGAATGGGCAGGACGGGCCGGCGTCCAGGCCAGGGAATCGTGCGTTGCCGCGAGGATGGCGAATGATAATGATTGCGATTACTCAATGCAACGGAATGCGAATCATTATCAACATTGTCGATGCACCACCCCGGTCCTGCAGCCACGGGCCGCGGACCGGCGAGCGCCGGAAGACCAGGTCGGAGTCTGAGGTATCCCTACGAATTCACAGCCGCCCCGGGGCGGTGTGTCGGTTGCCAAACCGCTTCGGCAAAGCCGGAGTCTCGCCCCCAAACGGGGAACAGCGCCCCCACGGGGGGGGGGGCCCAAGAAGCCCCCGAGCGGGCGCACCCACAGGGGAACGCAGCGCACTGGG
>JAXGTD010000036.1:0-30851 GCA_040775095.1 Chromatiaceae bacterium
CCGAGCACGACGCCGCGGATGACCGTGCGCGTGAGGTGGTTCCCGAAGGGCCTGCCGGGGTTCTTGATGATCTTGCGAACGGTGTCCGAATCCGGCGGCCCCAGCTTGACCTCGCCGAACGAGAACGTCGACCGGCTTTCGCGCACCCTGGGTGTGCCCCCGACCCAGCAGAACTTCACATCGTGCGCGATGGACCACTCGAACCATCGAAGCGGAATGAACTGCGTCCCGAGACGGAATGTAAGCACGGTGACGTAGCGTCGCCGGTCGATGACGTGAAACAGAAAATTCGGTTTGTTGGTGGCGACGTTGCCGACGCGCAGCGGACAGCGCGAGGCGGGGTGATCGCCCGTCTTCGCCTTCCAGATGCCATTGTCCAGGGAGCGGTTTGGCGATGTCCAGGGCTCCACGTCGTCTTCGCTGTCCAGGCAGGTCTGTGGAACGATTCTTGGCCCGACGTTGAATGTCATGCTGCCGTGGTTGCGCCGCTCTCCGGCGAAGAAGAACTGCAGCGTGTCGACCTCCTGCGTCTGCAGGAAGCCAAGCTCCTCATCGCCGGGGGTGCCGTGCTTATCCTGGCCCGGTCCCTCCCCTGCCGCCGTCCAGGCGTGTCGGATCGTCTCGGTGTCGCGGGTGAGGGTGTAGCCGCGGGTCAGATGAAAGACGGCACGCAGGGGGTCGGCGAATGGCTCGAATGCGACCCCCGGGGAAAGGCCCGCTCGATGGATGGTGAGGGTCGCTGCCTGGGCTTCAATTCCAACCATGGGTGGGCTCCAGCTGCCGCGGGCTAGGCTCGACGAGCGGTTGTCGCCGCGAACGGTCGGGCGCCGCGAGGCCCGCCGAACTGCAGCGCGAGCGCGGCGTTCTCGGCCACGGCGCTATAGGTCGCCTGAGAACGCAGCAGCTCGTCCAGTCGCCCCAGGGTGTGCCGGCCGGCCACGCCATCGACGCTCAGGTGATTGTCGCGTTGAAACTGCTTGAGCACCTTGCCGGTTTCCTGGCCGTAGATGCCATCGGGTGGCTTGGTGGAATTGGCCGTGGAGCGCGGCATGGGGTAGCCGACGTCGATGAGGCCGCGCTGCATCGCGGCGACACCCTCGTTGGATGCGCCGTACCCCACCGGGGGTGCGTTGTTGGCGGCCTTTTGCAGCGTGGGGCTGCCGGCCAATTGTACCGAGAGCAGTGCCATGGTTCCTGGGGCCTCCCCCGATTGGGATGAAGGTTCTCGAGCCCGAGCCAACGACGGTCCTCCGTCGCGCGGGCGGGTCGCACCTGGCCCACGGCGGTCAGGGCGCGGTTTCCCCTCTCGCAGAGTATAGTTCAGGCGTCGCCCGCACTCGTTCTCACGCCATGTGTTCTGGATGCAGATCGAACCTGTCTCGCACGAGGCAGGTCTGCGCCGGGCCTGAAAGCGGCTGGATAGACGGCAAGCGGGTATCGGCTCCCCGTCGGGCCGCACCCGAACCCGCCTGGCAGTATCCCGCTATTGGCTGTCGCGAGTGCACCAGGGCCTCGTGGCACCGGGGACGGCGACCGACCCGCTCGTCGCCGCGCTGATCGGCATCTGCCGCTACAGCTTCGAGGAACGGGCCGAGGCGCGGGCGGACAGCTGCCTGGTTGAGATCGAGACCGGGACCAAGCAGCTTCAGCACCACCGGCACCTGGGCGAGAATCGAGACGACGCGCGCGTGCTACGGATCGGCGCGGGAAAGTCCGCACATCGTTTCCCGCGAGCCGAGCGGCCCGCGTGCACCACGCGCAGTTGGATCCGGATGATCACCTGTAGAGATTCGAAGTGGCCGAGTCCCAGCGGACACTTCAAGTTGCAGTGATTCCGCAAAGTGCGCTGATGAAGGCGGGGAAGGGGTTGCCCCGATGCCGCCTCGACAAAAAGAAAGGCCGATTCGGAAAGTCCGGAATCGGCCTTGTGCTGTTGGCGCGCCCGACAGGATTCGAACCTGTGACCCCTGCCTTCGGAGGGCAGTACTCTATCCAGCTGAGCTACGGGCGCGTGGGAGATGTGTTTGGATGGTTGGCGGCGGTGGCCCGCGGGCAATCGCCGCCTGGCCGCTTAAGATAGTCGCAAACCTGCCCGGCGTCCATATTTTCGACGGCGTGACGTCCGACTCCGCGCCGGTCTGCCGTCTACGCCGGCCCCAGCATCTGCCTAAGCGCGGCGAGGTGGGCCTTGCCGCGCTCGCGTTTCTCCTCGTCGCTGCGCTCGCGTTGGTCTTCGCGGTCGAGCTCGCTGGTGGGCAGCTCGGCGAGGAAACGGCTGGGCTCGCAGGGCAGGGTTTCGCCATAGCGGCGGCGGTGACGGGCGAGGGTGAACGCGAGGGTATTGCGGGCGCGGGTGATGCCGACGTAGGCCAGCCGGCGCTCCTCGTCGATGCTGTCGTCTTCGATGCTGCTGCGGTGGGGCAGAAGCTCTTCTTCCATGCCGACGAGGAATACGTGGGGGAATTCCAGTCCCTTGGCCGCGTGCAGGGTCATCAGGTGGACGCGGTCGCCACCGTCTTCTTCTTCCTGGCGCTCGAGCACGTCCATGAGTGACAGATGCGAGACCATCTCGGCCAGGGTGCCTTCCTTGAGTTGCCCCTTGTGCAGGGAGTCGAGCCAGCCGATCAGGGAGTCGACGTTCTCCTGCCGGCGCTCGGCGACCTGGCGGCTGGATGCGTTTTGGCGCAGCCAGCCGGCGTAGTCCATGGTGTCGAGCAGGGCGCGGACGCTGGCAATGGGGTCCTGCTCGGCGCGGCGCTGATGGGCATCGATCCAGTCGGCGAAACTGCCGAGGCGCTCGCGGGCGCGCGCCGCGAGCTGGGTCCCGTCACCGACCTCTCTGCAGGCGGCCAGCAGGCCGATCTCCCGGGTGGCGGCATAGTCCGCGAGCCTCTCCAGCGTGTTGGGACCGATCTCGCGCCGCGGTGTGTTGACCACCCGCAGAAAGGCCGCATCGTCATCCGGGTTGGCCAGCAGACGCAGGTAGGCCATGACGTCCTTGATCTCGGTGCGGCCGAAGAACGAGGTACCGCCGCTGAGGAAGTAGGGGATGTTGAGCGCGCGCAGGGCCTGTTCGAACAGGCGGGCCTGGTGGTTGCCGCGGTACAGGATGGCGTAGTCGCCATGTCGGCGTCCTTTGGTGACCTGGCCGTGCAGGATCTCGCCGGCGACGCGCTCGGCCTCGTGGGTCTCGTCGCGACAGACCAGCACCCGTGCCGGCTCACCGGGGCCAAGCTCGCTCCAGAGTCGCTTCTCGAACAGGTGGGGATTGTTTGCGATGAGGCCGTTGGCGAGCTTGAGGATGCGCCCACTGGAGCGGTAGTTTTGCTCCAGGGTGATGACCTTCAGGGTGGGGTAGTCCTCGTGCAGGCGCGCGAGGTTTTCCGGCCGGGCGCCGCGCCAGGCGTAGATGGACTGGTCGTCGTCGCCGACCACGGTGAAGGCGCCGCGGGGACCGACCAACAGCCGCACCAGCGCGTATTGGGCGCCGTTGGTGTCCTGGTATTCGTCGACCAGCAGGTGGCGGATGCGCTGTTGCCAGGCCTCGCGGATGTCGGGGTGCTCGCGCAACAGACGCACCGGCACGCCGATCAGGTCGTCGAAGTCGACGGCGTTGTAGGCGCGCAGGCTGCGCTGGTAGTCGAGGTAGAGGCGAGCCAGGTTGGCCTCGTAGTCGTCCTCGGCCTGACTCGCCGCATTGGCCGGGTCGATCAGATCGTTCTTCCAGCGCGAGATGCGTGCCAGCGCGGCCGCGGCACTGCTGGCCTCGTCGAGGCCGCTGTCGCGCAGATGCTCTTTGAGGATGGTCTCCCCGTCCTGTGGGTCGAGCAGCGAGAATCCGGGCCGCAACCCGGCGGTCTGGGTCTCGCGACGCAGCAGGTTGAGGCCGAAGGTGTGGAAGGTCGAGACGGTCAGGCCGCGTGCGGCGCGCCCGGTGACGAGCTTGCCAACGCGCTCCTTCATCTCGCGTGCGGCCTTGTTGGTGAAGGTGAGCGCGCAGATCGAGCGCGCCGGGATGTCGTGATCGGAGATGAGATGGGCGATCTTCTGGGTGATGACCCGGGTCTTGCCGGATCCGGCACCCGCGATGACGAGCAACGGCCCGCCAACGTGGCGGACCGCCTCGGTCTGACGTGGGTTTAGGCCCCTCATGGGCGAGGGGTGGCCGCGGCTGGACAGACGCCGCGGCTCACGTGTTGAACAGACGCTGGTGCTCGGCGTGGCCGCGGGTCAGGCAGTCCTCGACCGACACGCCGAGGAACCAGTTTCCGGTGATGGCGAGGCGCCCGCCCGCGAGCCGCGCGTCGAGCTGTTGCATCAGGTCCTGGTGGCCTTTTCGCAGCCGCGGCAGCCGATTGGTGGCGTGGGCGACGGCGGCGACATCGGCTGGTCGAACCCCAAGGGCCTCGCAGGCGGCGGCGATGCGCTGGTCTTGGCCAAGCGTGCCGCCGGGGAAGTGGAACGCGAAGCCGCGCCAGCGGGGGTCAGCGATGAAGTCGCGCGAGACGGCGGAGAAAAATGCTCCGTCGATGCTGATCAGGCCCGCCAACTCCGGCAGTTTCAGGTGCGCCTTGTCGAAGGCCAACAGCAGGCTGTCGATCTCGGCGATGCCGATGCGCCTGATCAGCCCCGCGGCCGCCGGTTGGACGCCCCCCAGCAGCCGGGCACAGATGTCTGGCGGGACCGCGAGCGTCAGGAAATCACAGCCGAGGCTGGCGCCGTCGTCGAGCTGCACGTGAAATCGATCGCCGTCTGGCAGGATTGCGGCGACGCCCTGGCCCCGCCGGACCGTGAGGCCGGCCTGCGTGGCGATGGCCTCGGGGATGTCAGAGAGCCCCGCCGGCATGGTGAAGCTGCGCAGCACGTCGGCGCGTCGCGGCTTCTTGCGGAACAGGGCCTCGGCGGGAAAGTCGTCGGCGTTCTGACAGATCACCGAGCGGAACGCGGGAGCGAACAGGTCGCGGTAGTTGCGGCGCCCGAAAGCGCGGCCGTAGTACTCGGCGACACTGCATGCGCGCTTGTCGAGCGCGAACAGCCGCGGCAGCGAGACGGCCAGCTCCACCGGGTGCAGTGCCGACAGGACCTTGCGTCGCTCACCATTGCGCCAGAGCAGATAGCTCTGCTTGGTCTTGGCGGTGACCGCGCCCAGGAGCCCCAGGTCCTCCAGGATGCCGAGCAGATGGCCGTAGCTGTTGAAGCAGCTGTGGCTGCCGGCCTCGACCCAGAAGCCGTCCAGGTCGCGGAACCGATGCGTTTGCATGCAACCGCCGACGCGCTCCTCGCGCTCGAGCACCAGGGTGTCGACGCCCGCGCGGTGGGCGAAATGGGCGGCCCCGAGGCCGCTGATGCCGCCGCCGATGACGACGTGCGCGTATTGGGGGTTGCTCATAAACCGGGTGAATCGATGCATTCAGGGGTTGGACCCGTGCCCGAGGCTACTCGACACGGGGCGAGGCGGTCGCACCGCCGCGACCAGCGCAATCAACTGGACTCCTCGCGCGCCTTTTGCTCGGGGATTGGCTCGAGCTCAAGATAGCTGATATCCGGGATCGGCAGCGGCAGTGGCGGCCTGTCGCAGTCTTCCAGGGTCCAATCCGGGCCGGGCACCAGACTCAGCCCACTGGTGTCCGGGAACTGGGCCGGGCTGCTGTCGATGATCTCCTCGAGCAAGGCGCCGGGTGGCGCGAGCTGCAGCCCCCCGGATTCGCCGTTCAGCGACCGCTCGATGTCTTCGTCTCGGGCACTGGTCGACCCTGCTGGTGGCGGGGCAAGGGCCTTCTGGGGGTCGCGGTCGACCCCGACGACGGGTGAGATCCCGACGCGGGCACCGGCGCGGCGGAAGACCTCCTGATAGCGGATTGCGGTGGGCTCATCGACACCTCGCTTCACGATAACACGGTGGCCGGCGAAGAGCCGGCTGATGGTATCGTCATCCAGCCCCAATCGTGCCTGAAGGCTGTTGCGGGCAGCCTCGAGGGTGGTGTCTCCGATGAGCTTTCCCTCGAAGACGATATCGTATTGGGGTCCGGACATCGCGAGCTCCGTGATACCTGACTGGGGGCCGCCACCGCGACCGTGACAGCGTGGGAGCGCCGCGTGTGTCGCCCACCGCGCGGCCACGTGCCCAGGCTCCAGGATAAGCCTTGTCGATGGCTTCGGCTACCTGGTAGCCCGTTCTGCCTCATCTTGTCTGCTCAGGGCCGCCCCGGCGCGCCAAGGGGAGGCACAGTCCGCGGGGAAGTCTTTCCCGATCAACGCGGTTTTCGATGCACTCGATGTTCGGCCACTTGGGCGACTGAAAGTGCAGGGTCCGTCGATGGTCCGGACAACGAACGTCGCAAACCGGCGCCTCTCGTCGGCGGCCATGTCAATCGCGGCGACGGACAGGGGGGCTCAGCCGGGGTGAAAGGCGGTGCGTCCAGGGGGTGGCGCGCACCGGAGCCGGTTCGGTGCGGGTGAGGTTGGGGTGGACTGGCTCGGGAAGCGGGGCTGGCGCGCGTCGCAGCCAGACGCTGTTCGCGTCTTACATGCCTTGTAATTGGGGTCTGAGGACGCGACGGGCGCGGGACGAATGCGCCAGGCGGTGGGCGTGTCTCGTGGGACCGCGGCCGGCGAGCATGCGCTCAGAATCCGAGCAGCGCTCCCTGGGTGATGCCACCTGTTGCGGCTTGAGAGAAATGAAAGTGGCGGGCCGTCCATGGCCCGCCAGGGGGGGAACACGTTTGATCCGCGATGCCTTAGATTCCGCGCCCGCGGCGCCGTGGCACGCTGAGCACTTCCATCTTGACCTTCGCGATGCCGCGCTTGACGATGCCGAGCTCTTTCGCCGCGCGGCGCGAGAGGTCGATGATGCGTCCCTTGACAAACGGGCCGCGGTCGTTGACACGCACCACGATGCTCTTGCCGGTCTTGACGTCGGTGACGCGGACTTTGCTGCCCAGCGGAAGTGTCTTGTGGGCCGCGCTCAGACGGGTCTTGTCGTAGACCTGCCCGCTCGCGGTCTTGTTGCCATGCAGGCTGTCGTGGTAGTACGACGCGATGCCGGTTTGCACCGTGCCCTTGGCGGCAGCGAAGGTGGACATCGAGGCGAAGGCGAGGCCCGCGGCGAGAAGGGTCAGCAGGGTCTTCTTGATCATGTGTTTCGGCCTTTCGGTCGTGGTCGCGCGGGAGTCGATGGACAGGGCCACTGGGGGCCCGACCACGCGGCGTTGATTAAGATGGGCGCAGTATACGGGAAAACCCGCATGCGGGTAAACCCTAATTCGGGAAAACCCCGAATCTTGCGCGTGATGAAGCCTGGCCCACGGGTCCGCAGGGGATGCGATCTCAGAGCCAAGATATTGTTCTTGGATGTTATTCTGGATTTCTGGCGCGTTCTGGTCCGGCCTTGCCGCGGGATGTCCCGAGCCACCGTCTTGCGTCAGTGGGCTCGGATCGGCATCAGCGGCCGGGGCCGACAGGCGTTTTCGCCCTGACCCTGGGGTGGCGCGGGGTGGTGGAATTCCCCCGATGGGGCCGCACTTTGTCCGAACCGAGGTGCGGATGGGGGACTCGCGGGCCGGGGCCAGTCATACGCCAGCCGCATGAGGGCCGATTGGATGGGTTGGAGGTCCCGCTCGGCGCGGGGCCGCCACCTGCCGGATTGTTCGTTGCAGCGCGCCGCCGCCTGCCCCCGGGTGGCCGCGAGATACCGAGATTAGGCTATGCAGGTCCCCTCCGATTCACTCCCCGATCAAAATCCGCCACAAGACGAGCAGCGTGACCGGGCGCGGGCCGATTACCGTCGTGTGCGTGCGCTCACGGAGCGGCTCTGCGAGCCGCTGGAGATCGAGGACTACGGTCTCCAGACCCGGGTCGAGGCCAGCCCGCCGAAGTGGCACCTGGCGCACGTGTCCTGGTTCTTCGAGACCTTCCTGCTGGTTCCGTTTCTGGCGGGTTATCGGGCGTACCACGCGCGGTTCGACTACCTGTTCAACTCGTACTATGAGCAGACCTCGAGCGGCTATTGGCCGCGCCCGGAACGTGGGCTGCTCTCGCGCCCGACCGTGGCGCAGGTCTATGCCTACCGTGCCCACGTCGATCAGGCCATGCAGCGGCTGATCGCCGGATGCGCCGCGTCGCGGTGGCCCACGGTGGCCGAGCGTCTGGCCATCGGCTTGCACCATGAACGCCAGCACCAAGAGCTCCTGGTCACCGACATCAAGCTCAACTTCGCCTACAATCCGCTGCGCCCGGTCTACCGGGCCGATCTGGGGGTCGAGCCGCCGAGCCAGCCGTCAGCGTTGGCCTTTACCGAGCTCGACGGTGGCGTGGTGTCCATCGGCGCGAGCCTCGGGGATGCGGCCGCTGGCAGCTTCGCCTACGACAACGAGCGGCCTCGCCATCAGGTGTTGCTGCGCCCCTATCGCCTCGCCAATCGTTTGGTGACCAATGCCGAGTACCTCGATTTCGTCGAGAGCGGTGGCTATGCCGATCCGTCCCTGTGGCTATCGGAGGGCTGGTCGACGGTCAACGGAAACCGATGGGGTGCGCCGCTGTACTGGGAGCGGATTGACGGGGTCTGGCACGAGATGACCCTGGGCGGGATGCGCCAGCTCAATCCGGCCGAACCGGTCTGCCACGTCAGCTACTATGAGGCCGACGCCTTCGCTCGCTGGGCCGGTGCGCGCTTGCCGAGCGAGGCGGAATGGGAGCACGCGGCCGTCGTGCACCCGGTGGCGGGGAACTTCGTCGACCAGGGCTGCTTCCATCCGCGGCCAGCCGCGCAGGCCTGCCCGGATGATGGCCCGCAGCAGCTGTTTGGAGATTGCTGGGAGTGGACTGGCTCGGCCTATCTGCCCTATCCCGGTTATCGTGCCGCCGCGGGGGCGCTGGGCGAATATAACGGCAAGTTCATGTGCAGCCAGATGGTCCTGCGCGGGGGGTCCTGCGCCACGTCGCAAGATCATGCACGGGCGACCTACCGCAACTTCTTTTACCCCCACGAGCGTTGGCAGTTCAAAGGCATCAGACTCGCGGAGGACATGCGATGAGCGATCACCCAATGGTAGCCAGCGCGGCAACGGGGGTATCGGGGATCGGCGCGGGGGCAAGAGCGGGGGCGGGCGGCCGAATCCGGTTTTACGACTACCACCCCGAGCCGGCGGACATCCGTGCCGAGGTGCTCGAGGGGCTTTCCCGTCCCCAGAAGCGAATCCCGCCGAAATTCTTCTACGACGCCCGCGGCTCGCGGCTCTTCGATGCCATCTGCGAGCTGCCCGAGTACTACCCGACCCGCACCGAGATCGCCATCCTACGCACCCACGGGGCTGAAATGGCCAGCGCCCTGGGGCGGAACGCGTTGCTGATTGAGCTTGGTAGCGGCAGCAGCCTCAAGATCCGTGTGCTGCTCGATGCCTTGCGCCCGGCGATCTACATGCCGGTGGATATCTCCAAGGAGCATTTGCTGCGTTCCGCGCGGGCGCTTGCCGGGGCCTTTCCGTCGCTCGAGATCCACGCCGCCTGCGCGGATTATTCGATCCCGTTCGAGCTGCCCTTGCATGACCATGCACACCCGCGGGCGGCGCTTTTTTCAGGCTCGTCGGTGGGCAACTTCGACCCCGCCGACGCGCGGCGCTTTCTTGCCCGCGTTGGCGGTATGCTCGGGCCGGGCGGACGATTACTGATCGGCGTCGATCTACGCAAGGATCCCGTCCGGCTTCATGCCGCCTACAACGACGCGCAAGGAGTGACCGCCGCGTTCAACCTCAATCTGCTGCGACGGGTCAATTCCGAGCTGGGCGCCGACTTCAACCTCGACTGCTTCCGCCACGATGCCTTTTTCAACGATGCCGAGAGCCGTATCGAGATGCACCTGGTGAGCACCACCGACCAGTATGTCAATGTGCACGGCCGGCGGTTTGCATTTGCCGAGGGTGAGTCGATACACACCGAAAACTCCTATAAGTACAGCGTCGATGGGTTCCGCACGCTGGCCCGCGCGGCCGGTTTCGACACCGAGCAGGTCTGGGTTGACGACCAGGCCCTGTTCAGCGTGCACTGTCTGGTCTGGGGCGGCGCGGGCTAGCACCGCACGTGGCGTTGCGGCCGAGGCGGGCGAGGTCCGCCGCGACACCTCGGGTCTTCATTCGCCGCCCCGGCTCCTGCAGACCTCAGTTCCCACCACCGGCGCCTGGTTCCACGCCGTCGATCTCTTCTGATTGATGCTGTTGCGCCTCTGACGTAGTATCACGAGCGCGGCGAGGGCCTGTATCGGTAGCGTATCGGCACGGGTTCGGTATTCGCGCGCTGGCGTGACCCATCCGGTACCCGAGCTCTTTTACACGTGGGTCGCGCGCAAGAACGAAACGGCAGGTGAATCCGCCCGACTCGGCGACACCGGCGGACGCACTCGGTAGCTGATCATCGAACGAGGAGGAAGAGTAATGAAGACATCGACAATCCTGGTCGCGGCCCTGTTTGGCAGCATGAGCTTCGGGGCGCAGAGCGCAACCTTTATGGATGCAGCCTGGGCGTCGCAACTGTGTCAGGCATGGAATAAGAACGCAAAGCTGACCGGGAAGCTCGGCGGTGATGGGTGGGTGACCAATAATGCCGGACGCGGCTACAAGTCGCTGCAGATGTATCGCACCAAGTGCGGCGCGGGCAGCAAGGTCGAGCTGGAGATCTCGGATAAGGACGGCAAGGCGATCTGTACTTACGGTGGCGCGGTTAAGAACAAGAGCCCAAATTATGACGTCGACTATCTGATGTATGCCACCGACGAAGACTGGACCTGCATGGGCAAGGGTTCATTCGGATGCGGCGCCATGGGGGCGATGACGACCGGGAAGCTCAAGTTCACGGGTCCGAAGATGGAGGCCATGGGCGTGATGGGCCCGTTCGACGCGTTTCTCGTGATGACCGGAACGATCCCGGGTGACATGTCATCGTGCCCCTAGGGAGACGCTGACCGCGTGCCCTCGGGGCATTTGGCCAGCTCGCACTTCGCGAGGCGCGACGCGCGAAGTGCTCCATTTTCAAGCGCATGCAGTGCTCGAAAATGCTGGGCCTGCCGTGTCCGGACGGGAAGCGCTTTCAATCGGCGCTTTCCCGAGCGCATCGCGTCGAGTGCATCGTGGATGGGGGTCGGATCGCACCGAACTCGCTGAGGCCCGGGGCGGCTTTGCCTCGGGTCTGCGTTTTTGTGCCGTCTTGCAGGGTTGGAACGGGGGGGCTTGGGCAGGGGCGGATCGCGTCCTCCCAGGCGCGCGGCTCGCAACCCGAGAAGTATGCTTGCCAGATCGCTCCACTTCCAACCGCTTGCAGCCGTTGGAAGTGGTTGGCTGGCGCTCGTTCGCTCGGAAAGCACGCTGACCAGCATTTTCGAGCGCCGCCCTCGCGGCGGGTGGTCAACCGTCGGCGACGACGACCAACAGGTGTGTCGAGGCCGTTTTGTCGGCCTCGTTTAACTCGGATGAGGAGCTGCAGGCCATGCGACCGGTTCGCCTGACATTTCGTTCGCTTCGGTGGATGCCGGCCGCGCTGCCATTGCTCATCGGCATCGCCGGTTGTGCCGGGAGTGGCGGTGAGCGCGAGCAGCCGGCGAATTACAGCTACGACAGTACGGAAACCTTGCCGGTTCCGCCGGAGATCCGCGACAACGTGGACTTCTGGCGGCACGTGTATGGTGTCTGGGGGCGCAACGACGTTGCGATCCACGATGATCTCTATATGGGCGTCATCTATGAGGTCGTGAAGCTGCCAGGGGGGGCGAGCGATGGCTACAGCGAATCACAAAAGGCCTTGCTGAAGGCGCGGGCCGCCGACTATGCCGCCCGCTTGCGGGGGCTGCAGCGCCGCGTCTCGTCGGGTCAGTCACTGAGCCCCGCCGATAAGCAGCTGCTGGCCAAGTTCGACCAGGTCGGTGGTACCGCGGCCCTCGCGGGGGCGGACGAACGGGTACGCACGCAGCGCGGGTTGCGGGAGCGGTTCCGCCGCGGCCTCGAGATCAGCGGACGCTATGACGAGTATTTCCGCGAGATCATGCGCCGCCACGGAGTCCCCGAGGATCTGGCCTATTTGCCCCATGTCGAGTCCTCGTTCCAGACCAACGCCCGCTCCAAGGTTGGCGCCGGGGGCGTTTGGCAGTTCATGCCGGCCACGGGGCGCATGTTCATGACCGTGAACGGCACGGTCGACGAACGCTACGACCCAATCCTCGCCGCGGATGGCGCGGCCCGTTACCTGTCCCAGGCGCACGACCGTCTCGGCAGCTGGCCGCTCGCAATCACCTCGTACAATCATGGCCAGGGTGGCATGGCGAAGGCGCGGGCACAGTATGGAGACGACATCGGGCGCATCGTCAAGCGTTACGATGGGCGGGGTTTTGGTTTCGCCTCACGCAATTTCTACGCGGAGTTCATCGCCGCACGCGAGGTCGCCCGCACTCCCAAGACCTATTTCCCCGAAGGGCTCCACTACCTGGAGCCCTGGCCATACGATCGACTCGTCTTGCGCGACAGCATGCCGGCGGCTCATGTGGCGCGGCATTATGGCGTGGCGAGCAGCCAGCTTGGCGACCTGAACCTGCACTGGGGGGACCGGGCCCGTGACAGCCGCGCCTACCTTCCGGCTGGCTCGACGGTCTGGTTGCCCGAGGGCTCGCTGCGTCGAGTCGCGAGCCATCCGCCCCCGGTCCCGGAGCCGGTCATGGTGGCGCAGACCACACCGCGGCCGGCGGTCACGCGGGCATCGACGTCTAAGGTGGCGCTGGCCAAGGCATCGACGCCGGCACCCAAGGCCGCGGCTGCCAAGCAGTCTCGGGTCAGTACCGCGCGCTACCATGTGGTCAAGCCGAAAGAGACCCTGTACCGCGTCGCGGTGCAGAATGGGCTGACCGTCGACGAGTTGCGCAAGCTCAATCGCATGCGCGCGGACGACAACACCATCCGTCCTGGCCAGAAGCTGAAGGTCGGCATCTGAGGCAGGCGGGTATCTGATCTCAGCCGTCGCGAAGGGTGAGCTGCGCGAACGGCGTTGCGCGCCAAACCGCGGGATCGATGATCGCGGGGGGGCCAATTCCAGGGTCCAGCGCGTGCTCGCTCCGGCATGTCTGGAGCGCGTACCGCTCCACGCCGGCGGCGGCAAGGCGCTGCATCAGCCGGGCGAGGTACGCGTTCGAGTCCAGGCCGGGCATCGGCGTGGTGCGAACCTCGAGGTTGGTGCCCGCGTTGAGCAACAGGCGCAAGCTCTCCCAGGCCTTTTCCCCGGATCCGGCGACTCCGGACACGAGAGGATAGTCTTCGGGAAGGGCCTTGATGTCGAGACCGACCCAATCGACCAGGGGCAGAACGGCGGCGAGGCGCCGCGGATAAGGGCCGCCGGTGTGCAGGCCGATCTTGAAGCCGAGGGCGCGGACCGCACGCATCGCGGCCGGTAGGGCGGCCTGGGCGGTGGGCTCGCCGCCGCTGAAGACGACGCCATCGAGCAGCCCGCGGCGGTTCTCCAGGAGGCCGATCACCTCGCTCCAGGCGATCAGCTCACCCCCGGCGGGATCCAGGAGGTGGCCATTGTGGCAATAACGACAGCGCCACGGGCAGCCTTGACAGAAGATCACCGCGGCAAGCTCGCCCGGGTAGTCGGTGGTCGTCATTGGCGTCAGACCGCCGACGCGTAGGGCCGCGGCGCGAGGCGTCGTATCGAGTTCTGGTTTCATGGTTCATTGGGTCCGGTTGCCCGGACCCGTCCCGGTCGCAATCCCAATCCCTGCCGGTGCCGCGGCTGCCTGTCAGGCCGCCCGGAGGCGGCGATTGCGCTCGCACTGGACCCGAGGCTGCTCGGTGAAGTAGACGCGTTCGATGTGTTCTGAACGCTTACCCGCGTTGAAGGCCGACACCGGGCGGTGATATCCCATGACCCGTGTCCAGACCTCACAGCGGGTGCGTTCTTCATCCTGGAGCGCGATGTTTGCGTTGGTGCTCATCTCGTTGGTCTCCTTGTTGGTTCGTGCTGTTGTCGATGTCGATGCGCGGGCCGGGTTGCCGCCCCCGTTCCCGGTACGCCAGCCGGAAGGCCGGCGCTTGTCGTTCACCCTGCGGCGCGTTGCTGGCCGGCCTACGCCGGCGCCTGTGCCTCGGCAAGGGCCTGTGCTTGCTTCTTCGCGATCAGCTCTTGGTCGCATTTCGGGCAGAACTCGTGCTCGCCGGCGATGTAGCCGTGATGTGGGCAGATGGAGAACACGGGCGTCACGGTCACGTAGGGTAGGCGGAAGTTCTCCAGTGAGCGTCGCACCAGGCGTTTGCACGCCTCCGTGGAGCTGAGCCTCTCGCTCATGTAGAGGTGCAGCACGGTGCCGCCGGTGTATTTCGACTGCAGCGTCTCCTGCATCGCCAGCGCGTGGAACGGGTCGTCGGTATAACCGGCGGGAAGCTGCGAGGAGTTGGTGTAGTAGGGCGCCTGCGCGGTGCCGGACTGGAGGATATCGGGGAAGCGCTTCCTGTCCTCCTTGGCGAACCGATAGGTGGTGCCCTCCGCCGGCGTCGCCTCGAGGTTGTACATGTGGCCGGTCTCCTCCTGGAACTGGACCATGCGCTCGCGTACATGATCCAGCAGCCGACAGGCGAAGGCCTGGCCCCAGTCGCTGGTGATGTCCTCGGCGTCGTCCGTGAAGTTGCGGATCATCTCGTTGATGCCATTCACGCCGATGGTGCTGAAGTGGTTGCGCAGCGTACCGAGGTAGCGGCGGGTGTATGGAAACAGGCCGGCGTCCATATGGCGTTGGATCACCTTGCGCTTCAGCTCGAGGCTCTTTCTTGCCAGCTCCAGCAGTTCGTCGAGTCGGTCGAAAAGACCGCGCTCGTCCTCGCGGTGCGTGTAGCCGAGCCGCGCGCAATTGACGGTGACGACGCCCAGCGAGCCGGTCTGCTCCGCGGAGCCGAACAGGCCGTTGCCGCGCTTCAACAGCTCCCGAAGATCGAGCTGCAACCGGCAACACATGGAGCGCACCATGTTGGGCGAGAGCTCGGAGTTGATGAAGTTCTGGAAGTACGGCAGCCCGTACTTGGCGGTCATCCCGAACAGCCGCTCGGCGTTCTCGCTCTCCCAGGGAAAGTCCGGTGTGATGTTGTAGGTCGGAATCGGGAAGGTGAAGATCCGGCCCTTGGCGTCGCCCTCGGTCATGACCTCGATGTAGGCACGGTTGATGAGATCCATCTCGGCCTGCAGGTCGCCGTAGGTGAAGGCCTGCTCCTGGCCACCGATCACCGGGACCTGCTCGCGCAGATCCTCCGGGCAGACCCAGTCGAAGGTGAGGTTCGTGAAGGGTGTCTGGCAGCCCCAACGCGACGGCACGTTCAGGTTGTAGATCAGTTCCTGGATGTACTGCTTGACGCGCGGGTAGTCGAGCGCGTCGATGCGCACGAAGGGCGCCATGTAGGTATCGAAGCTGGAGAAGGCCTGGGCGCCGGCCCACTCGTTCTGCAGCGTCCCGAGGAAGTTGACGATCTGTCCTATTGCGCTCGACATGTGCCTGGGCGGGCCGGCCTCCACCTTGCCCGGGACGCCGTTGAGCCCTTCAGTCAGCAAGGTGCGCAGCGACCAGCCGGCACAGTAGCCGGCGAGCATGTCGAGGTCGTGGATGTGGATGTCGCCATCGCGGTGTGCCTGACCGACCTGGGGCGGGTAGACGTGGCTGAGCCAGTAGTTGGCGATCATCTTGCCCGAGGTGTTGAGGATCAACCCGCCCAGGGAGTAGCCCTGGTTGGCGTTGGCGGCCACGCGCCAGTCGGATCGGTCGAGGTATTCGTTGATCGAGCCGGCCACATCAACCAGCGTGCGGCGGTCGGCGCGCAGCTTCGCGTGCTGCTCGCGATAGACGATATAGGCGCGCGCCGTCTCGAAATGGTTGGCACTGATCAGGGTCTGCTCGACGACATCCTGGATGCCCTCGATGTCGGGCGCCCGCTCGTCGCTGTAGCGATGGGCCAATACCTTGACCACCTGCCCGGTCAGCAGTGACGCCTCCAGCTCGCCGTACTCGCCGCTGTCACGGCCGGCGCGGAGGATGGCCGATTGGATCTTCGATGCATCGAACGCCACCTCCTGCCCGTCGCGCTTGCGGATGCGGGTCGGCAGCGTTGCCAGGTTCGTCAGCGCACTACTCATGGTGTTCCCCCCTCTCTCGACGGCGTCGCCGATAGCCTGCACGGAGACACTAGATATTGTGGTCGATATTCTGCGGAACGCAAGATATAGCCGTTTCTCCGTGGCTACTCTGATCTGAGTCAATCAAACGTTGATTGGCCGGAGCCCGGGGCGCGTGGGTAACCTGGTCCACGGCCGCGGCGGCCGCGTGCCGGGCACCTCGCGTCGTCACCCGACGAGCAGATGGGGTTCCCGCGCCTGGGCCTGCTGGCGCGATCACCGGGCTTGCTTGACACTAAGCGCCTGAATCTGGAGCATACCGGCCCCTTCTACCGACTATGCGTCGCGCGCCAGCCAACCGCCGCGAGCCGCCAGGATTCATCGAGCAGACCCATCTATGCCACGCAAGCTCTACATACAGACCTATGGCTGTCAGATGAACGAGTACGACTCCGCCCGGATTGCGGATCTACTGCGCGAGTCGCACGGCATCGAGCTCGTGGAACGGGCGGAAGACGCCGACGTGCTGTTGCTCAATACCTGCTCGATCCGCGAGAAGGCGCAGGAGAAGGTGTTCTCGCAGCTCGGGCGCTGGCGCCCCTGGAAGCGAGAGCGACCGGGGCTGGTGATCGGTGTTGGCGGCTGTGTCGCGAGCCAGGAAGGGGAGGCGATCCGCGAGCGGGCGCCCTACGTCGACCTCGTGTTCGGTCCGCAGACCCTTCACCGGCTGCCGCAGATGCTCGATGAGCTCGTGCGCCAGCAACGACCGCAGATTGACGTGTCCTTTCCCGAGATCGAGAAGTTTGACTGTCTCCCGCGGCCGCGCGCCGACGGGCCGAGCGCGTTCGTGTCGATCATGGAAGGCTGCTCGAAGTACTGCACCTACTGCGTGGTGCCCTATACCCGTGGTGAGGAGGTCAGCCGGCCCTTCGACGACCTGATCGACGAGGTGGCGGGCCTGGCCGAGCAGGGCGTGCGCGAGGTCAACCTCCTCGGGCAGAACGTAAACGCCTATCGTGGCGCGATGCACGACGGGGAGATCGCCGATCTCGCGCTCCTGATCCGGTGGGTGGCGGCCATCGACGGTATCGATCGGATCCGGTTCACCACATCACACCCCGTGGAATTCTCTGACGCGTTGATCGATGTCTATGCCGAGGTGCCCGAGCTGGTCAGCTTTCTGCACCTGCCGGTTCAAAGTGGCTCCGACCGGATCCTTTCGCTGATGAAGCGGGGGCATACGGCCATGGAGTACAAGGCCAAGATCCGACGGCTGCGCCAGGCCAGACCGGGCATCAGTGTCTCGTCGGATTTCATCGTTGGCTTCCCCGGCGAGACCGAGGCCGATTTCGACGCGACCCTGGCCTTGATCGAGGAGGTGGACTTCGATCAATCCTACAGCTTCATCTACAGTGCCCGCCCCGGCACGCCGGCCGCGGACTATCCCGACAACGTGACGCACGACGCGAAGAAACACCGGCTGGAGCGCCTGCAGCAGCGCATCAACAGCCATGCGCAGGCGATCAGCAGGCGCATGGTCGGCGGCGTCGAGCGGGTGCTGGTGGAGGGGCCGTCACGAAAAGATCCGTTCCAACTGGCGGGGCGCACCGAGAACAACCGCGTCGTGAACTTCAACGGCGATCGCTCGCTCATCGGCGGGTTTGTCGACCTGCGCATCACGGATGCCCTGCCCAACTCGCTGCGCGGCGTGTTGGCGCATCCGTCCTTGGCTGGTTCGCGCCCCCTGTCGGACACCCTACCGTCTCCCGTGCGCTGAACCGGCCTTGACGACCCACCTCATCACCGTCGATTTCGTCCTCTCGCCCGAGGACAACGTTCGTTTGGCGAACCTCTGTGGTCAGCTGGATCAGCATCTGCGCCTGATCGAACGCCGACTCGGCGTGGAGATCAGCAACCGCGGCGTCAGTTTCCGGATCATCGGTGACCGTGTCGCAGCCGGTGTCGCCGAACGCGTGTTACAGGATCTGTACGCCGTCGCCGGCGAGGAGGTCCTGTCTCCGGAGCGGGTGCATCTGCACCTGCAGGATTCGGGCATCGATGCCCTGATTGCCGACGAGGCCGAGCGGCTCCCGGAGATCGTGATCAAGACGCGCCGAGGACTGATCAAGGCGCGGGGACAGAACCAGCAAGCGTACCTGCACGCGATTCTCAAAGAGGATATCAATTTTGGGGTGGGCCCCGCCGGTACCGGAAAGACCTATCTGGCCGTGGCCTGCGCCGTCGAGGCCCTGGAGACCGAACGGGTGCGTCGCGTGTTGTTGGTGCGCCCCGCGGTGGAGGCCGGCGAGAGACTCGGATTTCTGCCTGGTGATCTGGCGCAAAAGATCGACCCGTACCTGCGCCCACTGTACGATGCACTGTTTGAGATGTTGGGGTTCGAGAAGGTCAATAAGCTCATCGAACGCAATGTCATCGAGGTTGCGCCGCTGGCCTATATGCGTGGCCGCACGCTCAACGATGCCTTTATCATCCTCGATGAGGCGCAGAACACGACCCCGGAGCAGATGAAGATGTTTCTCACCCGGATCGGGTTTGGTTCCACCGCCGTGATCACCGGCGACGTGACGCAGGTCGACCTGCCGCGCGGACAGGCATCGGGGCTGCGGCAGGCGGTGGAGATCCTGCGCGACGTCGATGGCATCAGCTTTACCTTCTTCACCGCTCGCGACGTCGTCAGGCACTCGCTGGTGCAACGGATCGTGAATGCCTATGAGCATTTTGACGGGCGGCGCGACCCCTCCGGCGTGGATGGGCGGGCCGACGGCAAGCGGGCATCGAGCAGCTGACACGAGGCTTGCTCCCGCGCACCCGAACCCGAGTGCCCTCTACATAGCCCGGTAACATGACGATGTCAGTGATGCTCGATGTCCAGCGCGCGGCGAATGCGCCCGACCTGCCCCGGGGGGGGGAGCTCCAGCGCTGGGTCGAGGCCGCATTGTCCACGGTTGGCGCCGATCGGCCGGGAGGTCTGGAGCTCACCATCCGTTTCGTCGATGCCGACGAGGGCGCCGAGCTCAATCTGCGCTATCGTGGCCGCGATGCGCCGACCAACGTACTGGCGTTTCCATTCGAGGCGCCGCCGGGGACGGGCGAATGGCCTCTGATCGGGGATCTTGTGCTCTGTGTGCCCGTGGTTGTTCGCGAGGCAGCCGAGCAGCACAAGGAGGCATCCGCTCATTGGGCGCATTTGATTGTCCACGGCGTCTTGCACCTGCTCGGCCACGATCATCTCGAGCCCGCCGAGGCCGAGGCCATGGAGGCCCTGGAAACCGCCATCCTGGACAGGCTAGGATTTCCCCCACCTTACGAGGCAGAAACACACGTCGATGACGAGCGATCGAACTAGCAACGGTTCGCGGCCGCGCGGCTGGCTGAAACGGATCGGCCAGCGGCTTGGCGGCGAGCCACAGGACAAGGAGCAGTTGCTCGAGGTACTGAAGGATTCTCAGGAGCGCGGATTGCTCGATCGCGACGCCCTGAGCATGATCGAGGGCGTTCTGCAGGTCTCCGACCTGCGCGTGGGCGACATCATGATTCCCCGCGCCGAGATGGTCTACGTGCGTCGCGATGACCCGCTCGAGCGAATCCTTGCCGTCGCGGTGGAATCGGCGCATTCGCGTTTCCCGGTCACCGGCGACGACAAGAGCGAGGTGGTGGGGATCCTGTTGGCGAAGGATCTGCTTCCACATGTCATGAATGGCGACCGCGGCGGCAACCGCAGGTCGTTCAACATGCGCGACCATCTGCGCAGCGCGGTCTTCGTTCCCGAGAGCAAGCGCCTCAACGTGCTGCTCAAGGAATTCCGCAGCAGCCGCAATCACATGGCGATCGTCGTCGACGAATACGGCACCGCGGCGGGGCTGGTCACCATTGAGGACGTCCTCGAACAGATCGTCGGCGACATCGAGGACGAGCACGACTTCGACGATGGCGCCTTCATCTTCAAGCGCGCGCATGATGAATACACCGTCAAGGCGCGCACCAGCATCGAAGATTTCAACGACTACTTTGGATGCAATCTCGAGGATGATGAGTTCGACACCATCGGAGGATTGGTGGTGCATGCCTTCGGCCATCTGCCGACGCGTGGCGAGCGGACCGAGCTGGAGGGACTGCGCTTCACCGTGATGCGTGCGGACAGTCGTCGCGTCCATCTGCTCATGGTGCGGCCGCGACAGGCGCCGGCAAGCATGCGGCAGGAAGACCCATCCGGTGCCGGCTGATTGGGGCGGGTGTACGGCCGCCGAGTCGGACAGGCACGCGCCCGACTGAGCCTGAACGGGCACGCCCCGTGGTCCGCCGTGATGCCGACCCACCTGTCGCCCCAACGTGAAACGCCGCGGCAGGATGGGCGCGGATTGCCTCCAGCGACAATGAGCTGATTGTCCTGCGCCCCCGGGTGGCGCTGGTCCCGCCCTATTGCCGTGGCGCGCGAAGTGGCCGATGTGTGCCGGGGCGCTGGAGGGCGTGATGCTCTGATCGGCGGCGGTGGGCCAGGACTACCCATGCTCGATCTTGCGCAGCGAACGCCACGCCATTGAAGCCCAAAGCCTTGGGCTCAGCGGTATATCGTTTCGGAGATCGTGGGCCGCGGCGCGCGCCCGGCATTGGGATCGGGCCGGTGCGCGCCGGCCTGGTTCGTTGTCAGGATCGATCGCGGCGAGGCGGGCTCGCCGCCGATCGGCGACCTTTGCCTCAGTCGCGGCGCGTCTCCATCATGCGCTCGATGATTGGCTGCAGGATCACCTCCATTGCAAAACCCATCTTGCCGCCAGGTACGACCATGGTGTTTCGCCGCGACATGAACGAGTCGTGGATCATGCTTAGCAGGTAGGGGAAGTCCACGTGCAGTCCTTGCGGATCCTTGAAGCGGATGATGACGAAACTCTCATCCGGGGTCGGGATATCGCGGGCAATGAACGGGTTGGACGTGTCGACCGTCGGTACACGCTGGAAGTTGATATCGGTGAGTGAGAACTGCGGCGTGACGTGACAGATGTAGTCCGGCATGCGGCGCATGATGGTGTCGACGATCGCCTCGGCGGAGTAACCGCGCTCGAGGTTGTCGCGATGGATCTTCTGAATCCATTCGAGGTTGACGATGGGCACAACGCCCACGCCGAGGTCGACATGCTCGGCGACGTTGTTGCCCTCGGTAACGACCATTCCGTGGAGACCCTCGTAGAAGAGCAGGTCGGTCCCGGAGGGCACGTCCTCCCAGGGCGTGAATTGGCCGGGTGCGAGCTCGGTACCGAGGCGGGCGTTGTGCTCCGCCGCCTCTTCATCACTATGCAGGTAATAGCGTTTCTTGCCGCCACCGGTCTCGCCGTAGGTGCGGAACAGCTCCTCGAGCAAGTCGAAGCGGTTGGCCTCGGGGCCGAAGTGGCTCAGGTTGCGGTGCTCTTCGTTGGCCTTGGCCATCTCCGTCTTCATTTCCTGGCGGTCGTAACGATGGAAACTGTCGCCCTCAATCACGGCGGCGTTGATGCCATCGCGGTAGAAGATGTGCTCGAACGCACGCTTGACGGTCGTTGTACCTGCGCCAGAAGAGCCGGTGACGGCGACGACTGGGTGTTTCTTCGACATAGAGATGCTCCTCGTCTACGGGTTTTCGGTCTGCTCGGTCGGGTGTCGACGGCTGTGGCCGTTATGGCGGCCAGATGCACAAACAGACCGTTGTGGTCGGAATCGTCGCCCAAGGCGCTTGCTGTCAGATCATCTGCCGGCTCGCTCGTCTTTCCCTGAGGAAACGCTGATCGAATGCCTGGCTCGCATTCGATCCGATCGCCAACCGGAGATTCGCTCTCCGATTCGCTCCATGTTCCGTCACGTGGGTGACCGAACATGCCAGGCCTCCCTGGCCCGGACGGAAAACGCTCTCGATCAGCGTTCCCCTAACCTCGTTGCCAGGTCGGCAGGCGGGCTGCCGGACCAGGCTCCTGGCATTTCCCGTCGACAGCGTGCGAGCATCTCCCGCCGTTGGGGCAATGGTGCTCGGGCAATCACCTCGCCCGTGTGCGGCCCTCCCCTCGACTTGCAGGGGTGTCAGCGGGGCTTGTCGTACACCGTTTCGATGACAGGGAAACGAGAAAAAACAGGATCCGTTAATATACCACGATAGACCGTGTACGGAATTGCCCGCGGCGCCGGGACGGCAGGTCCCCGGGGTCGCTTCACCTGGATGGCGCGCAAGGGTCTCGAGGATCCGTAATGCAAGAAAGAGGCGTTGAGCATGCGGTGAAAGTCCGCTGTTTTGCCAGAAACATCGGCCGTCTGGTCGATGCCTGGTGTAGTCCAGTCCCCCTGGCACTGCCAGCCCAAGCGTTGGCGCTTGGTCGTTATGTTCCGGCGTTGGCGTGGCCGCGAGCACCACGGGCGGGTCGTCGGCTGGCGCGATGGCGCCGTGGGTTCTGGTGATCCCGTGAGCAAGCTGGCGGACGTGGCCGCGCGGCCGATCGCAAAGCGGCCGGTGAATCTGCGGGAGAACCCGGAATTTCAGTCGGCGTTGGTGCGCGTCGTGATCTGGATCCTCTGTATCCTGTTTGTCGGCGCCGGCGCCGCCGCTGGAGTCTATACGGTTCACCCGAGCCACTACGTCGTCCCGGTCCTGGTCTATCTGGTCTCCAGTCTCGCCATTGTGCTCAGTCTGCTGCTCCGGGCCGCGTGGGAGGCGCGGCGCTACCTCTCCCTGTTGCTTGACGTGCTGGCCGCGACGCTGACCATCTACGTCACGCGGGATCCGATCAGCCCTTTCTATCTGCTCTACATCTGGATCTTTGTCTCCGCCGGCGCGCGATACGGGCGAACCCACTTGATGGTCGCCGCTGTTGCGGCACTGGCCGCCTACAATAGCGTGTTGGTGGTGCTCGACGCCTGGCATACCAATCCGCTGGAGGTCGCGTTCCATGTCCTGGTGCTGGTGCTGCTGCCGATCTACCAGGACGCCCTGTTGCGCAAGCTCCGTGAGGCCCGCCGCGCGGCGGAACAGGCCAACCGGGCGAAGGGTGCGTTCCTTGCCAACATGACACACGAGTTGCGAACGCCGCTGACAGGGGTGTTGGGCATGGCCGCCCTGCTCCAGGGCACCCGGCTCGACAACGAGCAGCGCGAGTACGTCGACGCGATTGTCAGCTCGGCGAACATGTTGCAGGCGCTCATCGGCGACATCCTGGACCTGTCCAAGATCGACGCCAAGAAGCTGCGCCTCGAGCACAAGCGGTTCGACCTGCGCGCACCCATCGAGGAGGTCTGCGACGTGTTGCGGGGCAATGCATCGGCAAAGGGTGTCGCGCTCAACTGCGAGATCGGGCCTGGGCTCCCCAGTCAGGTGGTCGGCGACCAGCTGCGGTTGCGCCAGGTCCTGTTCAACCTGGTCGGAAACGCGGTCAAGTTCACCGCCACGGGGGAGATCCGGGTGCGTGCCTGCATCAGCCCGCCGCATGCACGACTGGCATCCAACCACCTGTTGATCGAGGTCTCCGATACCGGTATTGGCATCCCCGCCGACAAGCTCGAGCAGATCTTCGAGGGTTTCCAGCAGGCCGACGATTCCACAACGCGTCGCTTCGGAGGCACCGGACTTGGTACAACCATCGCCCGCGACCTGGTCGCTCTGATGGGGGGATGCATCGAGGTAGAGAGCCAGGAGGGGCGAGGCAGCCGATTCTCGGTCCGGATTCCGTTGCCCGATCAACAGGTTGTGCCGTTATCCGCTGTGGCGGACGAGCCGGCTCCGAGCGGGAGGCCGGCTCACCCCGCCGGCAAGACGGCTGCCCCGGTGCTTGCGGATGCGGCGGATCTTGCGCCAGTGGCCAAGGCGACAGCCGACGGCAAACAGGTGCTGGTGGCCGAGGACAACGAGATCGCCGGCAGGGTCATCAAGGCACTCCTGGTCAAACAGGGCGCCGCTGTCACGCTGGTTCAGGACGGCATCCAGGCATTGAACGCGGTTCGCGACCAGAGCCAGGGATTCGACCTGGCATTCATCGACCTGCGCATGCCTGGCTTGGACGGCATCGGGTTTACCCGCGCGCTGCGGGCCAACGAGGGCACATCCCGACACCTCAACGTCATTGCGCTCACCGCCAACGCGTCCGAGGATGTCCGGGCGCAGTGTCTGGAGGCCGGTATGGACGCATTCCTCACCAAGCCGGTTGACCCCGCCGCGCTGCTCGAGGCCGTTGCCAAATTCAGCCAGTAAGATGCTGGCCTGATGCTCCCATCCCCGAGACGGGAAAGGCTTTAACACGCAACTCCATGAACACCCCTGGCTCGAGCACGCGAGGCACCGCATCGTGCCGACCCTATCCGATCGAGCTCCTCGGAACTGGTTGGGACCCCTGCTAAGCTGGTCCCGGTGGGGCGCTGCTGCAGATATCCGTTGTTGCGATGTCGAAAGCAGGCGGTAGCAGGCCCTGAGAGAAGAAGGCGTTGAAAAGGTGCGGAAGGTGCCGGAGAACCGCCAGCGTTTCTTTCGTTCGCCCACGAATGCTGGCCCGGTCAAGCGATAAGAAACAACGGGCAGATACCCGAGAAAACATCCATGACCCAGAATATCCTCCTCGTTGTCACGTCCTTGGCGAGCATTGCCGCCGTCTTGTCCCCCGGCATTGTGTTCGCGTTAAGCGGTGACAAGCCTTGGCTCATGCCATTTGATATTGCTCAGCAATCACGCGACGATCCGGTTGTAGTACAGCCATCCCAAGAACAAATCTACGAGTTCGCATGGGATACCTTCATCGCCCTGAACTGGCCCTATCTCGTAAAGGACGCCGCTGGAGAGGCCGGATTGCGCGGGCAGCCAGATGACTCTGCAACCGCGGTCTCGATTTATGGAAAGAGGGTGGGATGTGGCGCCGCCGAAACCACCGTGTCTCCCATCGTTGTTTGGGAGACGTACATGACCCCCGGTGACGTCTTCATTGATGACCCCGACCCACAGAATTACCCTGTTGTATGGGGGCCTCCCGATCTCCTGGACTTGGACAGCGGACTCAGGGCGCTCCGTCCCACATCGTACAACGCGCCATACGGCCAGTATTTTGCGGCTGGCATCAACCAGCCGTATACCCATGCGAATGTTCCAACTGGACCGGTAGTCGACCAACACGGTAACTATCTGCGTTACGAAGTCACGTTGAATCAGGCGTATTTCAACTATATTGCTTTTTATAAGTATTTTAGTGCCGATATTCAAAAAGAAGCGGTTCGGGCCTTTCTGGAATACGCGTGGGAGAATCGTGCGGCGCCCCCGGACGATGCGGACGGCGTCTACTTCCAGTCAGTACCCACGGGTGTTGAGACATTCATCCCAGATACTGACTACGCCCGTCAGGGATTGGTGGAGATCAAAGCCGCGTGGAAGGTGCTGGAGCTTCGCGGAGAGGACCGTGACATCCCGGAGCGTTATCTTCGCCGTTGTATGGAAATCCCACTTCCTCAAGGGGGTACGATGACGCGACTGGTCGGGCTCGTCGGATTTCACATTCACCGGGTCACGCCAAACGGGCACCTGCCGTCGACCTTCGAGCAGGTAGATAATGTCGCGGTAACGCGTAAATTGGATGATCCGGCGCCTCTTCCAGAGTCTCCAAACCTGAACCCCGGTCCCAGTCGGCACGACAACAGTGATGCGGCAGCAATTGAGAAGACGTATCACTGGCCCGAAAGCCACCCGACGACGCTTCTCCGTGCGAACGTCTCGTACCCGAACGGATACGAGGTCAATGGTCTGAGCGGGCAACCCGGTCTGATTCCGTTAGCGTTTCTGGCTGACGAGCCACTGCCATCCAAGAATGAACGCCCGACGATCAATATCTCGCGGGTGACGCCAATCCCGTTGGCAGTTCGCAAGATCAATCGCCAGTATCAGTCGCAATGGAGTGATTCCATTTTTCGTTACTATCAGCTGATTGGCGCCCAAAATCGCAGCGGATCGACTGACGCCAATCCCGTCGTCCAACCGAATCCGTACCTTGGTCCAGGAATACCGAATGACGACCTCGGTCCCGGAATACCTGGCCCACAGTATTCAACGACAAGCAGTCTGGTCAACACGACATTGGAATCCTACACGCAAGGCGGCTGGAGCTGTGCTCGGTGCCATATCAACGCTTTCCCCATCGGTGTAGAGGTGTTTCCGCCCTTCGAGAGTCAATTTTCAGACCTCCATGTCATGTCATTCCTATTGCAGAATGCGCAGCCGGAAGCAGATTAGGCGCCACCATCGTCTTAGTCGCGGTGACGGACCGCGCGTCCCGATCTCCGGAAACGTTGGATCGTCGCCGTTCTCGGCCAGTGAGTGTCGGGGTGTCTTGGTGGCGGTGGGCCATGCTCGGGGGCAACGAGTCAGACACCGGTTACGAATCTCGGTCACGCCCAGGTTGGGGAGAATCATGTCAGGGCCGAGGTCGTCAGGCACGAAAAATGTGTCGTGGTGATGCCGTGTTGGTCCCGGTCTCCGGGGTGAAATGTTGGGCTAGTGCGTCGCGTCTGCGCGTTGCCGCCATCTAGCGGACCACGCGGTGGCTGAACGCGCGTCATGGTCCCGGACGCGAGGTAAGCGCCGGCGAGATGGCGCGGACCCGAGTTCGTCCGGATCGTGAGGGTGCTCATGATGAGGTCCGACAGAGGTACGGCGTTCGAACTATAATGCAATGCATTGCTCCGAATAGAGGTTCTGACACATGGGGATGCCCAGTGTCCGGATGCCGGACGATCTGCTTCAGCGGCTCGACGCCACCGCGAGCCGCCTCCGCCGCTCCAAGGGCTGGATCATCAACGACGCCGTGCGCGAGTACCTGGAGCGCGAGGATCTGCGACAGCGTCGTGATGAAGAAACGCGGGAGGCCCTGGCCGAGCTGGAGGCGGGGCAAGTGGTCGACGGCGACGAGGTGCTCGCCTGGATCGACAGCTGGGGCTCCGAGAGCGAGCGTGAGCCGCCCCGTTGAAGCAGCTCCATTTCACGCGAAGCGCCACACGGGATCTACGGCGACTGCGCGATTTCATCGTCGAGCACGACCCGGCAGCGGCCGCCCGCGTCAGCAAGCGCCTGGGGCGTACAATCCGCTTGCTTCGGGACCAGCCTGCGCTGGGCACGGGCGTGGAGGGACTGCCCGATGTGCGCGAGCTTGTCGCCGGTGACTACGTCGTAAGGTACACGGTGAGGGGGGCGCAGTCATTGTTCTCCGAGTCTGGCACGGCCGCGAGTCGGGCCTCTGTGCCAATGTAGGTGAGACGCCCCGATATTCTTAAATCGATACGGAACCTCGTTGAGTTGACGGAAGAGCAGGCAAAAGTCTACCGCAACCCGAATAGTGACCCGCGCGGTCGATGGTGACCCGTGCCGATGACGGCTCAAGAAGGTCACGCGACAGCCGAGCAATTTTACGAAGCGATTACCCCCACAGGGTCAATACATCACCCGCCGCGAGGGCGCTGCTGGGGCATCGCCAAGGCGACATACGAGCGTAGCCGGTCAGCAAGCGGCGTCCTAGCCGAGCCGTGAGAGCCCGCGGACAATGACGCAGGCGTTCATTGTGTCGTTGGGAGGTGGAGATGGACAAGCCCCGTAGGCGCCGGCGCAGCCGGGCGCAGTGGCAGCGGCTGCTCGCACGCGCTGCGCGCAGCAAGCTCAGCGTCGGCGAGTTCTGCCGGCGCGAGGACCTCAGCCCAGCGAGCTTCTACCAGTGGCGCAGGCGCCTCGCGCCGGCGACAGCAGCGGGCAACGCATCGAATTCGGCGGGCGCCACGGCCTTCGTTGATCTCGGGACACTCGCTCCGAGCAACGGCGGTGTCGAGCCCCGTGACTGGAGCATCGAGCTACAACCTGGCGGCGACGTCGTGCCGCGGTTTCGGCGCCGCTGATGTTCTTCCCCGAAGCTCGGGTGCGGGTGTTCGTGCACGGGCGCCCGGTGGATATGCGCAAGAGCTTCACCGGGCTGATCGCCCTGACCAAGCACGCCCTCGGCCAAGATCCGCTCTCGGGTCATCTCTACACCTCCATCAACCGCCAGCTCGATGTCACCGAGCTGAAACTGCTGCTCGAAGGCATCGAGCCTGCGCGGCGGCGTTTGCGCTATCGATGCAGTGCAACCGGATTGGGCGAGGTGCAGTAAACGTCACCCATGCACCAAGTGGCTGCCAAGCGTACCGATCTGCCGCCCGACTGGGCCGAGCAGCAGTCGCGCCAGGAGGCGTTGCTGCCGAGCAATCCGCTGACCAAGGCGCTGCACTATGCACTGGAGCGCCGTGAGGGCTTGAGCGTCTACCTCCAGGATCCGCAGGTGCCGACCGACACGCTCGCTGCCGGGGCCGATGCAGGGAGCCCATCGGGCGAGCGGAGTCGGCCCCGGCAGCATCGCGCGCTGTGAGCTGGGGGCGCTGCCGCGTGGCGGGAAGCTCTACAGCGCACGGCTCCAGCAGTGGTGGCGGGAATTGAGCGGGCGCTGCCGAAACATGCCCTTTAGCGGGCCGGCTAGACGGAGCCGGCCGGGCCTCTTAGACAGCGCGTTATGCGTAACCTGCGCCATTGAGCTGGGACGGGTCTGCGCATCGGCATTGCGAGTCAGGATGTCGCGGCTTCCCTCGCCGCGTGCTGCATGGTCATGGCGATCACGCCATAGGCCTCTGTCCATGCATCCTCGACGTGCGTGGTGAAGGCATCGCCAAGACCGGTCTGCAGGGTCCATAACAGGGCCGCGCGCACGGCGGCGTAATCGGCGTCCCGCACGCCGTATGCCGCATACCGCACGCCCGTTGACTGCAATGCCGGCACCAGGGTTTCGAGCCGGTCCAGCGCATTCACGGCGTTGGCGATCATCGATATGAGCTTGCCGCCGTGCTGCACCATTTCGTCCTTGAGCAACACTTGGAGCGCCAGATCGAGTTCCAGCAACTTGCCGTAGAACATACTGGCGGCCTTGTCTTGAAGCGGCAGCATGCCAGTCCAGGATTGTTTGACGGCTTCGATCTGCGCGGGTGTCATAACCTGACCTCCAGAATTTACCACAGTTGATTTATCTTGCGGCGTGCCCATCCGCATGTTGCGAACACGGCGCTTTGGTTCAGGACCTGCCCGGAAATCTTCCTTCGCCGAGCGTTTTGGCGACAAACGGCACAGGCGTACATCCACGGCGCTGGAAGGCGTCCGACATGAAGCCAGAGAACGGCCGGAACAGCGAAGCGGTGAACAACTGCACGGCGGTGGAGGTGCCCGTCGGGATCTCCACACTGGTGACATTGCTAAACCCGGGGCGAGGATTGCCTCGTGGAAGCCGCGGCTGAAGTCGTGTGGCAACCAAGCGTTCATGGCGATGTCCAGCCCGACGGACATGGCATCACCAGTATCAACGCGATGGTGATGTAGCGGGTCCAGGCGAACCCCGCGCCTCGCGCCTCGCGGCTCGGCCGAGCGGCGGGCTGTGGCGCGAGCGACCGCGTGCCTGGCCGCCTGGCCGCAAAGCGGATACCAGACCACGATGGTCAACGCGACCAGGCCCAGCCGAAGAAAATCGGATCGGCAGTCCAGGCGGAAGATGCGCGGCAGCAGCAGTGCACCGGCGCCAGCGTTGCCCGCGTTCAACCCCTCGGCACCGCCGATCTTGTCCGCCTCGCACCACTGCACAACGTCCTGGATGCCGACCAGGAAAGACACGCCGCCAATCGCCACGATCACGCCCTCAACGAGCGAGACTTCAGAGTTGGCGGTGAAGGCTGATGTGGTTGAAACCAGGCCGAAGCCGGGCAGGATGATGGCGAAGGTCCGCGGCTCAGCCGGCGATGATGCGCCCAATCGGTGCCACCCAAATGGCCGAACTGGGCCAGGTTGACCTTCGTAGGGGCTGGCGACGCTCGGACTGAGCGTCGCCGTGGAAAGTATCTTGAGAAAACTCCGTAAAAACCGACGGTTGCGATAACAATCCGTTCAAAATTCTGCGATTCCATACATCTTCCCGCGCCGCGATGCGCACTACAGTGAAGGCATCCAATCTGACGTTTCCTACTTTTCGGGTCGGCGATATTTCAGAAAATACTAATGTGATTAAGAGTCTAATGCCCGGTGAACTGTAAGTAAATGCGTATCATCGTCGTCGTTGTCACTGAGATCCCAAAGGCCGCTTGATGGATGCGGCTTTGGAAACAGGCGTTTTGGAGTGAATAGGGGCTCAATCCGCGGTATAACGAAGGTGATCTACATCTTTGATTAGGCAGGGAACAATACATTATTCGATGTCTGTCTTGTGCACGATCACCGCTGGTTGCCAAGCCCTGTTTCCAGCGACCGATCACGGCGGTGAGTGCGCTCGTTGGTTCGCGCTGGCGCTCCAGTCCATCCCGGTGCCGGTCGCCGCCTCGCGGACGCCAAACCCGTTGTGATCGATCGAGACGCTGTTCGGCCGTCAGACAACCTTCGAGCACGCAGGAACGGCCAACCAGACTTGCGATGTGTGGGCGTAGCCCAGTCATGGTGGGATTGCTCAAGATCATCCGCGGGGGCTGAAGTTGCCTGCCGCTGACCGCCGACTTCTATCTGCGCCGTGTGAGCATGCGCGATATATGTCTTCGGGGTAACCGGTAACTGAGCGGCGTTCTTCCCGCCTCGCGCGAGGCCTGGACAATAGACCCCGTCATCCACCACCTTGACGGGAGCAACCCATGGCGAGCGGGATCGAGAGACGGGCGCGGCGCAGCCGCGCACAGTGGCAGAC
>JAXGTD010000037.1:0-30683 GCA_040775095.1 Chromatiaceae bacterium
ATCCGCTGGAGATCCAGACCCTGTTCTACGGCATGCTCGTCAACGCCATCGAGCTACTGCCGGATACCCCCGACCTGCATGCCCTGATCCTGCTCGCCGAGAAGCGAGCGAAGATGCTGCGCAGCTACCTGCAGATGTTCTACTGGCTGGACATCGACCGGCTCAACGAGATCCACCGCTACCAGACCGAGGAGTTCGGCAGTGGCAGCATCAACATGCTCAACATCTACCCGGAATCCATCCCCGACTGGGTGGTGGACTGGCTGCCCGAGCGTGGCGGTTACCTGGTCGGAAACCTCGGCCCAGGACGCATGGACTTCCGCTTTTTCGCCCTCGGCAACCTGCTCGCGATCCTGTTTGGCATCGCCAGCCGCGAGGAGGCCATGCGGATCATGCGACTGTATCAGGATCGATGGGATGACCTGGTGGGCAAGATGCCCGCGAAGCTGGTCTACCCGGCCGTTTCCGGCAAGGAATGGATCTTCCTCACCGGCAGCGACCCCAAAAATGTCCCCTGGTCATACCACAACGGAGGCAACTGGCCGGTGTTGATCTGGCCCCTCGTGGCCGCGGCGCTGAAGACCGGCCGCGATGACCTCGCCCAACTCGCGCTCGATGTTGCGGACCACACGTTACCCCACGGCGAGTGGCCCGAGTACTACGACGGCAGACGCGGCAACCTGATCGGGCGACGCGCCCACCTCAACCAGGTCTGGTCAGCGGCGGGCTACATCCTCGGCCACAAATTGCTCGACGACAGAAGTCTGCTCGATCTCTTCGCGATCATCGACCCTGAGCCCCGAGACCAGGCCCGGTGAGCCGGCGGAGAACAGGTGGCGCAACCAAAGCAGCAGCTTCCCTCACGCCCATGGCGCGCAACCGCCGTTTCTCGATTTAAAGAAAGTTGTTGCTGAGCCGGCCTGAATTGGGCACCATGCGGGGAGTGCAGTGTTTTCCTGTAGTGTTCCGGTAGTACCTCCTCCCCGTCGTGCGTGGCAGTTCCTCCCGTAATCTCTCGACAGTTGCCTGCATGGACACGAGCTCAGTTTTTCTCTCGAGGTAAGCGGAATGGCGACAGGTACAGTAAAGTGGTTCAGTGACGAAAAGGGCTTTGGCTTCATCGCCCCATCCGACGGCAGCAAGGACGTCTTCGTCCATCACAGCGCCGTCCAGGGCAGTGGTTTCAAGTCACTGACCGAGGGACAGAGCGTCTCCTACGACGTCGAGCAGGGCCAGAAGGGGCCCAGCGCAGCAAACGTCGTGCCCCGGTGAGTCCGGATCCGGGTTTTTGATCCCTGGTCGACAGGCCCCGCCCCGGCGGGGCCTGTTGCGTTTCGACCCCTCCCAATGCTGGCGCCCTTCGTCGTCCAAGCCCCGTTGCGGGCCCTGCCTGACCATCCACGGCCAACTTCGCCCTGCCGGCACTCTCCGGCGGGAAATCGATGTTCGAGAATCTCCCGGGCGCCTGAGGGCGTCACGGCCTGCATCAGGCCGCACGACGCGCCAGGGGAGTGCCCGCCACAGGCACGCGCGTTTTCTGATGCACCGCGGGCGCGATGACTCGGATCAGCGCCTATACTGGACAGACGGTTCGACGCAGGCTCCAGGCCTCCCAGGGAGGACGCGCACTCTTGTATGCACGAATTCGCTCAGCTCGCGGGTCGCGAGGCGCAATATCTCCAAGCACCGCCAGAGCTTGAAAGTGGCGAGCCATCCATGTTCCGAACGGGACAGGGCCCGAACACCTTGCTGACATCGAGTCCACCCGCGCTTGGCGAGGCACGCCGCCGGGCGGGCCCTGACGGGAATGCCGTTTCGCCGCTCTTGGTGCAAGACGGTCTTGGCGAGGCAGGCCCTGGCGGCATGGGCCGAGATGGTCTCGCCACGACGATTGCGCACCCGCGATGGACAGATCCGGCGCCGTCGTGGCGTCGCCGATTCACCCAGTCAACCCATCTCGACTGTTACGGCACATACATGAAGATTCTCGTCGTCGACGACAACCGACTCCTCGCGAGTATCCTTGCCGATCACTTGTCCGCACGCGGCCACGCGGTCGTCGCCGCGTTCGATGGGCGGATGGCCGAGGTGTTCTGCGACCGCGACCACTACGACCTGGTCGTCATCGACATGGTGCTACCGGAGGTCGACGGTGTCGATCTGCTCGAACGATTGCGAAGAAAAAAGAAGAGCTGCCGGGCAATAGCAATCACCGGGTTCTCCGAGCTCGCCAGTGCCGAATCGGCACGCATGGATGCACTCGGCGTGGCCACCGTCATCCAGAAGCCGTTCTCCTTTGCCGACGTGGACGGGGCGGTCGACAACCTTTGCTAGCGAATCGCTGATAAGGGTGCATTGCCGTGCAGGCGACGGAAGCCCCAGCATGCTCAATGTGCTACAAGCGCCTGAATATCGCGAATCTGTCTGGTTGCGCCTCGCCAAGGGGGCGCTGACCAGATCCCGGGAAGGCCTTTCACCGGCATCCACCGGGCAATGACATGTGGCGAACTTGGGATTGCCGTGTACCATGGCACCCAGGACACCGACGGCAGTGCGGGCGGACCCCACCGGCAGCTCCCCGTGTAGGCGTATCGTTGCGCTGCCGATCGAGGCCGGATCGCGCGTGTTCCTGCCTTGCACCCATCCAGACGCTGCGCTCCGCCGGCGCGAGGGTGTAGACTTTCTGTTTCCGATCCATCTGATGACAGGCCCGCTACGGTTGCGTTCACGGTTGCGTTCACGGTTGCGTTCACGGTTACGGACACCCAATTTGGAGAGGTAAACATCGTGCGTCGAGTCATACAGTGCTTCCGGGTTACATCCGCGGCTTCGCTCTTGGCTCTGCAGTCACCCATCGCCATGAGCGGGGAACTGATTCAGCCAGGGGCGGCGGACACCCAGGTCGTTGCCCAATCGCGGATGGACCGCCTGATTTCAGACCCACTGGCCCAGATTGTGGCCCCCGAGTTCTCCCCGCTCGGCGACGAGATGTCTCACTGCGCTCCGGACGGCAACGTGCACGTCATGGCCCTCGGCGCCGGAGGCGAGCTGATCGATCCAAGCGGTGAATCAGATATCCTCCTCGGCCCATGCAATCCGTTACTCAACGGTCCGGAATGGGGATTTACGGCCACCGAGCTACTGCTTGCCTGGACCACGCCGGAAGACGCGCAGGGGACAACCCGCCTCGCCCTGGCGACGCGGCCCTTCGAAACCCCATACTGGTCAGTGGAGAACCCGTTGCCCGACTCGGAGGGCCTCAGAACGCCCTATCCGATTCAGAGCATTGGCTCGAAACGCCCCTGGCTGCTCCACCGCGTCGGCACCGAGAAACGCGCCAGCATGATCTACAAGCTCTCGGCCGGTACCACCCTGCCGATGGGTGGACAATACCCAACCTGGGTATCCGATACCTATGAAATCGCGGATGTCGATCCGGTCACGGGGCGAATCGTGACGACGAACGCGGTCACCGGGCAACAACGCGTCGTGTCAGGCGATGCGCCGGCGGCCCGCTTCAACCCCCGTATCTGGATGGCACCCGAAACGGGAGCCGAGGCCGCCCTCGTGTTCAACGTCGACACCGGCTGTATCGAGCTCTATGACGAGATTGGCGAGGCGGCGATTCCAGCCAAGGAGCTTTGTGCCAGCGCCTTCGGGCCGGATGCGGAGATCATTTCCCCGGAGTTGTTCATACTCAGACAGCGCTCGTATGTATCATTTGCAGTCGCGACCGCGACAACCAGCGGGATCTATGTCGCCGGCGCGATCGATTTTCCGGGCGAGGAGACGTACCTCCAGCACACCTCTTCGGATGCGCCACGGGTGCGGCGAGATCCAGAGCCCGTCGTCAACGCCCGGCGTGCCTTTGTCTACTACACTGCCAAGACCGCGCAGAACGCCACCGGTTTCGGCGTCTGGCAAACCGCCGTGCAGGGGCGCCCGACATTTGCACGGAGGCCCCGGGCGAACAGGTGATCGATGCGCCCGCGCCGTCAGGCCTCATTCGGTTTGGCGGCGGTCCAAACGCCAGGAGATCGCCGCGTCGCGGCGGCTCGCCTGCGCGTCATGGCTGGCCCGCTTGTGCCGTTCGGAAGGGCCCAATCCGGGAGTCACGGTACGCGGGTCGCGAGTCGACCTTGTCCACGGATGGACCAGAGCCCGCACCGCGCCTGACCTGCTTGCACCCGCCGTGCGGCCGGCAAACGGGTTGTCATCCCGCGCCGCAATGTCGCGGTGCGCAGGAACGGCGTTGCCCCGGGCCGGGATGTCGAGCCCGGAGACAGACCCGCTTGCGCTACCCGTGGCCTCCCCGCACGACATCATGACCCCGCGGCGCCGTTCGCGCCAAGCAGACTGAAGGCCGCGCCGATCCCCACCCCGGGTCGAGCGGTGGTCGAGCGCGATGATCGCGCCATCCGCGTCCAAGCGCACTCCTCGTTGACGGTGATCGGGACGATACTGGCCGACAGGACCCGCGGCCGGCAGCGATCCCTCCCGTCGCGGACATCGGCCCCGTGGGGGCAGCCCAGGCCGCCCTGATCAAGGGTTGGCACGCCAGCACGGGGATCGAACGGGGGAGCGCGATGCGACACCATGCAATCGGCACGCTCGGCCGACGACAAGCGGAGGCAGGGGCCGCGGGCCGGGCGGAAGAGCCGATGCGCGATCTCGGTGTCGCCATTCCCGTCCGTCCAGCCTAGAATCCAGGGTTTGCTTCTCTCCGCTGCCGACGCGTTGCCACGGAGACGGCATTGACCGCCCCTCGTTGCGCCGCCGCGGGGCAACAGAGGCAGTGAGCACCGCATTTTTGCAGGACGACGTTCCAGTGACCGACTACAAGCAGACCCTGAACCTCCCGAAGACAGCCTTCCCGATGAAGGCCAACCTCCCCCAGCGCGAGCCCGAGATGCTCAAGCGCTGGGAAGCGGCGGATCTGTATGCGCAGATCCGGGCCGCGCGGGCGGGGGCCGAGCCGTTCATCCTGCACGACGGACCTCCCTACGCCAACGGCGATATCCATATCGGGCATGCCGTCAATAAGGTGCTGAAGGACATCATCGTGAAGTCGCGCACCCTCGACGGCCTCGACGCCCCCTATGTGCCTGGTTGGGATTGTCACGGGCTCCCGATCGAGCTGCAGGTGGAGAAGAAGGAAGGCAAGCCGGGACAGAAGATCTCGGCCGCGGGGTTCCGCCAGGCCTGCCGCGAATTCGCCGGGCGGCAGGTGGATGGCCAGCGCAACGACTTCAAACGCCTCGGCGTGCTCGGCGACTGGGGGAACCCGTACCTGACCATGGACCCGGTGTTCGAGGCCAACATTGTGCGTGCGCTCGGTCGCATCATCGCGCAGGGTCACGTGCACAAGGGCTCCAAGCCGGTGCACTGGTGCATCGACTGTGGCTCTGCCCTCGCGGAGGCCGAGGTGGAGTACGCCGACAGGGAGTCGATCGCCATCGATGTGCGCTTTTCCGTGCTGGACGAGGAGGCCCTCTTCGCACGCTGCCATAGCGTTCCAGACGGCCACGGCGACGGCCCGATCTCGGTGGCGATCTGGACCACCACACCCTGGACCCTGCCCGCCAACCAGGCCGTCGCCCTGAACCCGGAGCTGGAATATGCGCTGGTGCAGACCGACGGCCAGGCGCCAGGCCGTCGCGGCCGTGAACGCCTGCTCGTCGCCGAAGGCCTGCTCAAGGACGCCATGGATCGCTGGGGTATCGACCATTACCGCGTCATCGCCTACGGCCGCGGCGACGCCTTCGAGGGGCTGCGGCTGCAGCACCCGTTCTACGACCGCGAGGTGCCAGTCATCCTCGGCGAGCACGTGACGCTCGAGGCGGGAACCGGCGCCGTGCATACCGCCCCCGGCCATGGGCTGGAGGACTATGTCGTCGGCAGCCGCTACCGGCTGCACGTGGATAACCCGGTCGGCGCGGATGGCCGTTTCCTGCCCGACACACCGCTGTTCGCCGGCGAGAACGTTTTCGATGCCAACGACCTCGTGGTCGAGACCCTCAAGGCCCGCGGTGCACTGCTGCTCGGCGCGCGCTTCAGGCACAGCTACCCGCACTGCTGGCGGCACAAGTCGCCAATCATCTTCCGCGCTACGCCACAATGGTTCATCAGCATGGACCAAAAGGGCCTGCGCGCGTCGGCACTGGAGGCGATCAGACGGGTCCGCTGGATGCCGGACTGGGGCGAATCGCGTATCGATGGCATGGTGCGCAATCGTCCCGACTGGTGCATCTCGCGGCAGCGCACCTGGGGCGTGCCGATCACACTTCTGGTGCACCGGGAGACCGGCGCCTTGCACCCGCGCACGGCCGAGCTGATCGAGGAGATCGCGACCCGCATCGAGAAAAAGGGCATCGACGCCTGGTTCGATCTGCACCCGAGCGACCTGCTCGGCAAGGAAGAGGGGGCACTGTACGAAAAGGCTCGCGACACGCTCGATGTCTGGTTCGACTCCGGCGTCACCCACGCCTGCGTGCTCGAACAACGCGGCGGCCTGCACACCCCGGCGGACCTCTATCTCGAGGGCTCCGACCAGCATCGCGGCTGGTTCCAGTCGAGCCTGCTGACCTCGGTCGCGATGCACGGCGTTGCGCCTTTCAAGCAGGTGCTCACGCACGGATTCACCGTCGACCAGACCGGGCGCAAGATGTCCAAATCGTTGGGCAATGTGGTCAAACCACAGCAGGTCATGAAGACGCTCGGCGCCGACATTATCCGGCTGTGGGTCGCGGCCACCGACTATCGCGGCGAGATGGGCGTCTCCGACGAGATCCTGAAACGCACCGCCGACGCCTACCGGCGCATCCGCAATACCGCACGCTTCCTGCTTGCCAACCTCAAGGGTTTCGATCCGGCCGAGAATCTGGTCTCACCCGCGGACATGCTCGCGCTCGATCGCTGGGCCGTCGACCGCGCCCTGCAACTGCACAAGGATGTGATCGGCGCCTACCGGGATTATCAGTTCCACCTGATCTATCACCGCATCCACAACTTCTGTGTCGTCGACATGGGCGGGTTTTATCTGGACGTGGTCAAGGACCGTCAGTACACCACCCCCGCGGACGGTCTGCCGCGACGCTCCTGCCAAACCGCGATGTATCACATCGTCGAGGCCATGAGCCGCTGGCTGGCCCCGATCCTGAGCTTCACCGCGGACGAGATCTGGCAGCACATCCCGGGGACCCGAGCCCCATCGGTGTTCACCGCAACCTGGTACGATGGACTCTTCGAGCTGGACCAGGGCGACCCCTTCGATCGCGATCTCTGGTCGCGGATCCTGGCCGTACGCACCGCCGTCGGCAAGCAGATCGAGGCCACGCGTAACCAGGGGCTGATCGGGGCCGCACTCGACGCCGAGATCGACCTCTACTGCGCACCGGACCTGCAGTCGTCCCTCGATCGACTCGGCGATGAGCTGCGCTTCGTGCTGATCAGCTCGGCCGCGCGGGTGCACGCGCTCGACGCCAGACCAGCCGACGCGGTGCAGACCGAGCTCGCCGGCCTGGCCGTACACATCGCCCCCAGCACCCAGGCCAAATGCGTCCGCTGCTGGCATCACCGCGATGACGTGGGCTCATCCACGCAACACCCCGAGCTCTGCGGCCGCTGCGTCGAGAATATCTCCGGCGTTGGCGAAACGCGGCGCTTCGTCTGATGGACCGGGTCGCCGAGTACCCCATGGCCAGGTGGCTATGGCTCTCTGTTTCCGTGGTGGCGCTCGATCAGGCGAGCAAGTGGCTCGTGCTGACCAATCTGACGCCTCACCAACCGATCGAGCTGGCAACCAATCTGAACCTCGTGCTGATGTTCAACACCGGCGCGGCCTTCAGCTTCCTGTCCGACGCGGGGGGCTGGCAGCGCTGGCTGTTCGCGGCGTTTGCGCTGCTGGTGAGTATCGTTCTCGGCGCGTGGCTGCTGCGCCTGCGCAACAGCGAACGCTTGCTCGCGGCGGGGCTCGCGCTGCTCATCGGCGGGGCACTCGGCAACCTGATCGACCGTGCGGCACTCGGCCATGTGGTCGACTTCATCCAGGTCTATCTACCGGTGATCCCGCTGGCCATGTTCAATCCCTGGCCGGCATTCAACGTCGCCGACAGCGCGATCACCCTCGGGGTCGGGCTGCTGTTGATCGAGACGTTCCGCTCCCGGCACGCCGTTCGGGCAACCGACGAGTAACGGCACACCACGGCGCGGGACAGGTCGATCCGCCGCCGGCCCCAGGAACGGGACCCGCGGCCAGCGCAATCCCGGCCACGCACCGCGCGGGGCAGGTCCCTTCCGGGGCAACGATCACGACCGTCAAGGTAGAGAGACAGCGATGCGAAGAGTCTGGACCCACCTCGGCCTGTGGCTGCAAGCGCTGTGGTCGCGCCTCAGGGTGCATGGCGCTGAACGCAGGCTCCATGACCGCGGGGTCGCGCTCGCCGTCGAGCGCATTGTCGACCAGGCCAACCCGGCCCTGCGCGGACTGAACGGCTATCGGCGGCGGCTGACCCCGGTGGCAGAACGTCTGCGCGCCTACAGCGAAGAGCTGATCGCACAGATCCCCGGCCCGACATCGGTGGACCCTGGCAGTTGGTCGACAGACCCGCTGGTCAACGCGCTGTTCGGTGACGTCCAGCGCATCCGACAGGTGGTCACGGGGCCGGCCGTGCGTGCATGGCTGAAGGCCAATCCCGTCGAGTCAGGCGACGAGCTCCATGCGCTGCTGGTCGCAATGCCCGATGAACGGACGCAGCTCGGCATGGAGCTGATCGGCGACCAGGTACAAAAGGACGTGCGCCAGACGACGCTCAGCTTCCACGACCAGGAGGTGCACGCCATCGGCGCCGACATGGCCGAGACGCGCCGGACGCTTGCCAATCAGGTCGTGGACCTGATCGTCTCCATCGCCATCGCCGACATCGCGGCCCAGGAGGAACGCATCGCCGCGCTCGAGGAGGTGTTGCGGATGCTGCGCATCAAGCTCAAGGTCGTGAACCCCCGCGCGGGTGGAGTGGATCTCGTCCTTGCCGGCAGCAGCCAGCATCTACAGGAGCGTGACCGCCTACAGCAGCGTATCGACGAGACCGCGCGCGACCTCGCCGATGCCAGCCGCGGCCTGGCGAATATCTCCGAGCACCTGGACCGGCTGGTCCAGGCCCTGAGTCACCCGGAGCAGGAGATCGGACTGGAGCGGATGCGTCTGTGGGTCGATCGTATGAACATCGTCCGTGACAGTCAGGCCGCCGACGCCCACGAGATACAGCTGGTGCGCGCACGACGGCGCGACCACCCCGGTCGCGTCGCGCTTTTCATCCGGTTTCCCCGCGCGATGCTGATCTCGCCGCAAGAGCGGCTGGCCGACGTGGAGCGGCACTTAGGCCTCTGAGACCCGCGGGGGCGGATCGGGGAAGGCCGCTTCGTGGGGGCCGCAACGCCGATGCAAGCGGGAAACGGCACGCCGTCGGGCTGATCGGTCGGCCGATATCGAGTCATCACTGCTGTATGATGCGCCCGGCGCGCTCGGCGAGGGACGAGCGGCTCTGGAGCTTGCCCGCCAAGGCAGCGTGTCGGGATCGCGACCGGGCACCACCCCACGTACCGGCGACCCGCGTGCCCGAACGCGGGTGCGCCGGTTCCCTGATAATAATGCCCTGGCCCCGGGCCAGGACTCGACCCAACGCGGCCGGATGCCGGTCGATGATTGGGCGTTTCACCGACGAGGAAGCAACGGCATGAAGATCGGCATCCTGTCCCGAAACCCAAGACTTTACTCGACCCGACGACTGGTCGAGGCGGCGCAGCAACGCGGACACGAGGCGAGGGTGGTCGACGTGTTGCGCTGCTACATGAACGTGACATCGCATGCCCCATCGATCCACTATCGAGGCGAAGGGCTCGGCGGCTTCGATGCCGTCATTCCCCGCATCGGCGCCTCGGTCACCTTCTATGGCACCGCGGTGCTGCGTCAATTTGAGATGATGGATGTCTACCCGCTCAACGAGTCCGTGGCCATCACGCGCTCGCGCGACAAATTACGCTCGCTGCAGCTGCTGTCCCGCCGCGGTATCGGCCTGCCCATCACCGGCTTTGCGCACGCCCCCGACGACGTCAAGGACCTGATGAAGATGGTCGGCGGCGCCCCGCTCGTGATCAAGCTGCTGGAAGGCACCCAGGGAATCGGTGTGGTACTGGCGGAGACAGCGCAAGCCGCCGAGAGCGTGATCGAGGCGTTCATGGGGCTGCAGGTGAATATCCTCGTCCAGGAGTACATCACCGAGGCCCAGGGCGCGGATATCCGCTGCTTCGTGATTGGTGACAAGGTCGTCGCGGCGATGAAGCGCCAGGCCAGGCCGGGCGAGTTCCGCTCCAACCTGCACCGCGGAGGCACCGCGAACCTGATTCGCATCACCCCCGAGGAACGCTCCACCGCGGTACGGGCGGCGCGCATCGTCGGCCTGAACGTGGCCGGCGTCGACATCCTGCGTTCCAATCACGGTCCCGTGGTCATGGAGGTGAATTCGTCGCCCGGGCTGCAAGGCATCGAGGCCGCCACGGGGAAGGACATCGCCGGCATGATGATCCAGTTCATCGAGAAGAACGCGGTGGCGGGCAAGACCCGCACCCGCGGCAAGGGATGAGCCGACCGAGGTCCGCAACAGGCAAGCAACGACACCGCCCCATCCATGACCCCAAAGCGGCGGTCGGCCGCCATGCACAAGACACAAGCTACTGTTTTAGTCGCGCCGACATGGTCTTCGCCGGCTCACCCTATGGGTGAAGCACGCTACGATCCGTTCAACGACCGTTTCTAGGATGATCGCACCCCCCATCGTCATTGGCGGCCAGACCATTCGGCCCGGCGAGCGCACGCGGGTAGACGTACCCCTGCCCAGCCTGTTCACCCAGACCTCGGTGTTCCTGCCGGTGCATGTGCTCCACGGTCGCAGGGCCGGGCCGCGGCTCTTCGTGACCGCCGCGGTGCACGGCGACGAGATCAATGGTATCGAGATCATCCGCCGGCTGCTCGCGACCAGCGCGCTGCGCAATCTGCGCGGCACATTGCTGGCGGTACCAGTAGTCAACGTCTATGGCTTCGTGCGTCTGTCGCGCTATTTGCCCGACCGGCGCGATCCGAACCGCAGCTTTCCCGGCTCGGAAAGCGGTTCGTTGGCCGCCCGGCTGGCCGCGACGCTGATGCACGAGGTCGTTCGCGACAGCGATCTGGGCATCGATCTGCACACGGGCGCCGCCCACCGCGAAAACCTCCCCCAGATCCGCGCGGTGCTCGACGAGTTCGGCATCCTGGACTTGGCCAGGGCCTTCGGCGCGCCGGTGATGATCAACTCCGACGTGCGCGATGGCTCCCTGCGCGGCGAGGCCGGGTCGCTGGGGGTGCCGGTCCTGGTCTACGAGGCCGGCGAGGCGCTTCGCTTCGACGAGCTGTCCATCTGCGGCGGCGTGCGCGGGATTCTCGCCGTGATGCGCCGGCTGGGCATGCTCCCCGCGGGCGGGCAGCGCCAGCGTCCGGCCCCCGAGCCTGTCGTCGCCCGGGCCACCGGCTGGGCCAGGGCTCACCAGAGCGGTGTGCTACGATTCATCAAACCACTGGGTGCCCGGGTCATGAAGGACGAATGTCTGGCCAGCATCGCGGACCCATTCAGTGCCAGCGAGGTGCCGGTGCCATCGCCGGCCAGCGGCATCATCATCGGTCGCACCAATCTGCCACTGGTCACAGAGGGAGAGGCCTTGTTCCACATCGCGCGCTTCGGCAAGGCCGAGCTCGCCGCCGAAACCGTCGAGCAGTTCCAGAGTCAGATGGACCCGAGCGAAGAGTCGTACCTGCCACCAATCGAGGGGGGAATGCAGGGCTGCTAAACCACCGCGCCGACGTAAGGCACCCGATCCGGCCCCGGCTGAGGCGTTGCAGCGCGACAGCCAGGCGAATACAGTTGCAGGCACATTCGATCGCGCGCCCCCGGTCTGGATGCAGGCAGGTGCCAACGCGCGCGCCGCGCGCGAGCGGGTCCAGGCGGGGATCCGCGCGGTCGGGTGGTCGCCCACATGCCGAAATGAATCGATAAAGACCAATCAAAAGGAGCCCAACGATGCCTGATGACAGTCCCAGCCCAACGATCTGGAAGCCCGTCATGGCATTCCTGGTGTTGGCCCTGATCGCTACCGTCGCGCTCTATCAACATTATGGCGAGGGGCTCAAGCTCGCGCTCGCGCAGTCCAGTCATGCGCTGAGTCAGACAAAGGAGCAGTTGCAGGACGCGCAAGCCAAGCTCAATCGCTCGGTGCAACAGGGCGAGGGGCTGAACACCGAGGTCGCCACGCTCAACGAGCAATTGTCGGCGGCCAAGCAGTCCGAGGCGGAGCTCACGCAACAGATCGATGCACTGCAGCAGGCCCACGCCGCTGACCGGGCCGCCCGTGAGGCGGACCACGCCAAGACCGTCGCCGAGATCAAAGGCACCCATGCCCAGGCCATCGCCAAGATCAAAGACACCCATGCCCGGGCCATTGCCGAGATCAAAGACACGCATGCCAAGGCGATGACCGAGGCCCAAAAGGCCCACGAGAAGTCGCTGGCCGCCGAGCTCGAAAAGCTGGCCCAGGCCACTGCCGCGCAAAAGCAGGCAGAAGACGCCTACAAAGAGGTCGTTGCCGACTACGACTCGGCCAAGAACACCATCGTACGGCTGGAGGCAAACCTGGCCCAGGTCAACGATGCCATCGCCGAATCGGCGGCCGAGCATCGGGCCCAGGTCGAGCGGCTTGAACGCCACATCAACGAGCGTATCCAACTCGCACGCGTGACCCCGAAGGATGCGGATTTGATCCGCGCCGCGCGTCTGGCTGGTGTATTGTCTGACGAAGAGACGCCGCCTTCCACGGATGCATCGGCCCTCGGGGCTCCCGCCGCACCGGCCGACGAGGCGTCGACCGAGGGGACGCCCGTCGAGGGCGAGGCCGAGAAAGGCCAGACGGGGCCGGCAGCCGAGCAGCTCGCCGGCCCGGCCGCCGCCCCCGAGCAGTCTCAGGGCGAGCAATCCACCGCGGGGGACAAACAAGCCGGGAAACTGGCCGCACTGCAGGCCGAGCACGAGACCGCGCTCAAGGAGCACGCCGGCGAGGTGGCGGCACTGAAGGCCGAGCACAAGGCCAACCTGGATGACCTCCGCGCCGAGTTGCAGGATGTCCAGGCCCAACTCGAGCAGGCGCGCTCCGATCTGGCGAAGTCGAGCGAGGATGCGGCCGCCGCGATGGAGAAGCTCAAGCTCGCCCATGCATCCGAGCTCGACGAGGCAAAGCAGCATGTCGCGTCGCTGACCGAGCAACTCGCCAGCCAGACCGGCGCGGGCAAGGAGCTCGCGGCGCTGCAGGCGCAACTGCAGCGCGACCAGTCCGAGATGGCCCGACTCCGAGACCAGGCGTCCTCCGCGAAGACTGCGCTGGCAGCGTCCCAGTCGGCCCACGCCAAGGCGCTGAAAGCCGCCGATGCGCGTCTCACCAAGCTCACCGGCGAGTTGGACGAGGCGCGCGCGGCGCTCACGGAGCTGCAGGGTCGTTACGACACCGACCTGGCCTCGCTGAATCAGGCCCTTGATGGCGCGCAAGGTAAGCTCGCAACCGTCGAGGCCGCGCTCTCGGCCGCCAAGAGCGCATCGGCGTCTCCGCAACAGATCGATACGGCCGAGGCGCGCATTGCAGAGCTGGAGGCGAGCATCGAGCAGGAGCGGCACAAGGCCGAACTGATGCAGACGGCGATACGCCAGGAAGCCGAGGCGTCCGTGGCCGATCTGCGCGGGCTCTACAAGCAGTTCTCCAGCCTCGGCGGACACTTCACGGACCGCGGTATGCTGCTGCGCCTGGCCGACACCGAGCTGCGCTTCCCCTCCGGTGGGGCGACCCTGCCGGCGACGGACCTGCCGAGCTTGGATCGCATTGCCAAGCTGCTCAAGGAGCGCCCGGAGCTGACCACGTGCATCGAAGGCCACACCGACAGTGCGGGCAGCGACGCGCTGAACCTCGAGCTTTCCAAGCAGCGCGCCGAGGCCGTCAAGCAGGCGCTGATGGAGCGGGGCATCGCGGCAGCACGCATCAGCGCCGAGGGCGTGGGCTCCGCGCGTCCCATCGCCAGCAACGCCACCGCGGCCGGGCGTCGCGAGAATCGACGCGTCGAGATCTACGTGGTCGAGTAGAGGCGTCCGCCGGCCCCGATGGCATCGGGGCCGGCGGCGAGGCGAGCGCACAATGCCGGGGCGTTCAGCCGCCGGCGTGGTAAGGGCGGCTCAGCTCGTGGACCGCATCGATCATGGCGCCCGCGTGCTCGGGGTTCACGTCAGGATGGATGCCGTGGCCCAAATTGAAGACGTGCCCCGATCCGGCACCATAGCTCGCGAGCACGCGTCCGACCTCGCGGCGGATGCGCTCCGGCGAGGCGTACAGGGCGCACGGGTCGAGGTTGCCCTGCAGCGCGACCTTGTCCTGGACCACACGCCGGGCGTCGGCGAGATCGATGGTCCAGTCCACACCCAGCCCATCACAGCCGGTCTCGGCCATGCGGTCGAGCCACTGCCCGGCGCCCTTCGAGAACAGGATCACCGGTACGCGACGCCCCTCGGCCTCGCGCGTGAGTCCGTCGACGATCCGCTCCATATAGCGCAACGAGAACTCCCGGTAGTCACCCGGGGTCAGCACGCCGCCCCAGGTGTCGAAGACCATGACCGCCTGGGCACCGCGGGCAATCTGCGCGTTCAGATACAGAATGACCGCATCGGAGATCTTTCCGAGTAGCGCGTGCATCCGATCCGGGCGGTCGAACATCATCGCCTTGCTATGGGCGAAGGTCTTGGTGCCGGTACCCTCGATCATGTACGTGGCCAGCGTCCAGGGACTGCCGGAGAAGCCGATGAGCGGCACGCGCCCATCGAGCTCGCCGCGGATGACCGACACCGCGTCCATCACGTAGCGCAGCTCGTCCTCCGGATCCGGCACGGCAATACGCTCGATGTCCGCCGCGGTGCGTACCGGACGCTCGAAGTTCGGACCCTCGCCCTCGGCGAAAAAGAGCCCCAGGCCCATGGCATCGGGCACGGTGAGGATGTCCGAGAACAGGATGGCCGCGTCGAGCGGGAAGCGTTCCAGCGGCTGGAGCGTGACCTCGCAGGCCAGATCGGGACTGCGGCATAGATCCATAAAGCTGCCGGCTCGAGCGCGGGTCTCGCGGTACTCGGGCAGGTAGCGCCCGGCCTGGCGCATCATCCAGACCGGGGTGTAATCGACGGGCTGGCGCAGCAGCGCCCGAAGGAAGGTATCGTTCTTGAGCTCAGTCACTGGAGCATATCCGCTGCTGTGGTTCGGTAATCAGTCTTCTTGGACGCGTGAGCATACTACAGGCGAGCTGCCAGCGGGCGGGAGGTCGGTGCGTCGGCGAGCGATGATCGCCCCGGGTCATCCCACCGCGGGGCGGCGCGTTTTCGGCACTCCAAGGCCGCCGCGTCTTGTTAGAATCAGCCCGCATGGACGTCTCGCATATTCTCGATCCCCTCAACGACGCCCAGCGTGAGGCCGTTACCGCCGAGCGCGGCAACCGCCTCGTGCTGGCGGGCGCCGGCTCCGGCAAGACCCGCGTGCTGGTGCACCGTATCGCCTGGCTGATCCAGGTGGAGCACGCCCGGCCTTGGTCACTGCTGGCGGTGACCTTCACCAACAAGGCCGCGCGCGAGATGAAGACCCGCATCGAGGCGATGCTCGGCGAGCCCATCGGCGGCATGTGGGTGGGCACCTTCCACGGGCTGGCGCATCGCTTCCTGCGCGCGCACTGGCAGGACGCCAAGCTGCCTCAACAGTTCCAGATCCTCGATGGCGACGACCAGTTCCGGCTGGTGCGGCGCGTACTCAAGGCGTTGAATCTCGACGAGGCGCGCTGGCCGCCACGGCAGGCACAGAGCTTCATCAACAAGCACAAGGACGAGGGCCGGCGGGCGCAGCACCTGGACGCCGGCGGCGACTTCTTCCAGCAGCAGATGATCCAGATCTACCGCGAGTATCAGGACGCCTGCGAGCGCGCCGGTACGCTGGATTTCGCCGACCTGCTGTTGCGCACCCACGAGCTGCTGCGCGATCGTCCCGACATCCTGCACCATTATCAGGAGCGCTTCGGCCACATCCTGGTCGACGAGTTTCAGGACACCAACGCCATCCAATACGCCTGGCTGCGGTTACTGGCCGGCAAGCGGGACAACCTGTTCCTGGTCGGCGACGACGACCAGTCCATCTACGGCTGGCGCGGCGCCAAGGTGGAGAATATACAGAGCTTCCAGCGCGACTATCCCAACACCCAGATCGTGCGCCTGGAGCAGAACTACCGGTCGACGGGCAACATCCTCGGCGCCGCCAACGCGCTGATCGCGAACAACCCCTCGCGGCTCGGCAAGCACCTCTGGACAGAGGACAGCGCCGGGGAGCCGATTCGCCGCTACGCGGCCTTCAACGAGGTTGATGAGGCGCGCTTCGTCGTCGAGCGCATCCGCCGCTACACCCAGGACGAGGGCATGCACCGAAGCGAGTGCGCGATCCTCTACCGCACCACGGCGCAATCAAGACTGTTCGAAGAGGCCCTGATCCAGGCGGAGATGCCCTACCGCGTCTATGGCGGCCAGCGCTTTTTCGAGCGCGCCGAGATCAAGGACGCGCTCGCCTATCTGCGCCTGTTCGCCAATCCCGACGACGACGGGGCCTTCGAACGCGTCGTCAATCTGCCGCCGCGCGGGATCGGGCCGCGTACCGTCGAGCTCTTGCGCGGGCACGCCCGGGAGGCCCGCTGCTCCCTGTGGCAGGGGGCACGGGACGCCCTCGCCGCAGCGATGCTCCCGCCGAGGGCGAGCGCCGCCCTGCAGCAGTTCGTCTCGCTGATCCAGGGGCAGCGCGGCGATTCCGGCGACCTGCTGCTTCCGGAGCTGACCCTGCGCCTGATCGAGGCCAGCGGCCTGCCGGCGCACTACGAGAAGGCCAAGGACGGAAAGGGAATCGACCGGCTCGAGAACCTCGAGCAGCTCGTCGAGACCACCCGCCGCTACGCCGCGGAGGCCGGTGACGACGAGGGCGATCCACTCGGTAGCTTCCTCGCCCACGCGGCGCTGGAGGCCGGCGAGGCTCAGGCCGACGGCGCCGACGACTGCGTGCAACTGATGACCCTGCACAGCGCAAAAGGGCTCGAGTTCCCGGTCGTTTTCATCACGGGCGTCGAAGAGGGCCTGTTTCCACACGGCATGTCGGCCGACGATCCCGCCCGGCTCGAAGAAGAGCGCCGGCTCTGTTATGTCGGCGTTACCCGGGCGATGCAACAACTCTATCTCACGCATGCCGAGAGTCGGCGGCTGTATGGACGCGAGGAGTACCCGATGCCGTCGCGTTTCCTGCGCGAGATCCCGCCCGAGCTCATCGAGGAGGTACGCGGCGGCGGTATCACCCGCACCGGCCAGCCGCGCGCATCGTCGATACCGGCCACCGGCAGCGGCGCCGCTGCCACCGCCGGCGGCTTTCATCTGGGCCAGCAGGTCATGCACCCCAAGTTTGGGTCCGGGGTGGTGCTCAATAGCGAGGGCAGCGGGGCCAGCGCCCGTATCCAGGTAAATTTCGAGTCCGCCGGTGCCAAATGGCTGGTGCTCGCCTATGCGCGGCTTCAGGCGGCCTAGCCCGACACACCCCAGCGGGTCGCGCCCCCAACCGAGCGGGTGGCGCCTGTTTCAGCTCACGCTGCTCCTGGTGCTTTGGTACCAGCTCGCCGGGCTCGTCTTCTCCCGGGTACTCGGCATCTGGCCAAGCGGTTTCGAGCACGAGGGCTTTTTCATCGCCGCCGCCGCGCTCCCCTGGACACTGCTTGCGCTTGGCTTCTATGCGCCAACCGACGCGCCACTGGCGGCCGCCGTGCGCGACCTGCTGTTCTTCGCACTGATCGCGTTCGGCATCGCCATCAACGCGCTCGTCCTCTACGGTATGCTCGCGGCTACACTGCGAGCGGCAGCGCGGCGCCAACGTCCGCGCCAGGGTTGGGGACCACGAACCGGCGAACGACTACCGGAACAACCCCACCGACATGGGAAATAGACCCCTGTTCGAGTGGACCCTGTTGTTCGTGCTCTGCCTGATGCTGGTCGAGCTTCTCTGGCGCAGAAGCGGCCTTCCCGCCCCCAATGCGCTGCAGTGGTCGGGAACGCTGCTGTCCATTGTATCGATACCTTGGTCCGTGCTTGCGCTCGAGCTCTTTCGCGCGACCACGTCGCCAATCACACGGGTTCTGCGCGACTTCGCGTTCATGCTCCTCATGGCCGCCGGGGTGTCGGTGAATGTCTTGTTGCTCCGGGCCGCGGTCACCTGGATCATTAGGCTGTTTCGCGGGACCCGTCGGCCGCGATCAGAAGAACAATGAGTGAAACATCTCCGATGCGGACCATGAAAGGCCCGCCATTCTCGACGACCCCTGGACCTTGAAAATGGCGCAATCCAGGCGTTGCGCGGCCCGGATTGTGCCGGCTGGTCTTGTCCATGGCTGGATCCGATCAGCGTTCCCACGGGGCAGCAGCGCCCTCGTCGACGACGATAACCCCGGGCCCGGCGCCCGCGACCACCCATGAGGAGCAGCCTATGAAACGCAGAGCATTCATCACCGGCGCCAGCGCCGCCGGCCTGGCCCTGGGCGTCGGCATCGACACCGCGACGGCCCGCACCAAGGCCGAGCATGACTGGAAGATGGTCACCACCTGGCCAAAGAATTTCCCCGGCCTTGGTACCGGGGCCAACAAGCTTGCCGAATTGATCGGCGAGATGAGCGGCGGGCGCATCCACGTCAAGGTCTACGGAGGCAATGAGCTGGTGCCACCATTCGAGGTGTTCGACGCGGTCTCGCGCGGCACCGCGGAGATGGGCCACGGCGCGGCCTACTACTGGAAGGGCAAGAGCGAGGCGGCGCAGTTCTTTTCCACCGTGCCCTTCGGGCTGACCGCCCAGGAAATGAACGGCTGGATGTACTACGGTGGAGGCCTCGAGCTATGGACCGAGCTCTATGCCCAGTTCGGCCTGGTGCCCGCCCCCGCGGGCAACACGGGCGTACAGATGGGTGGCTGGTTCAACCGGGAGATCAACTCGCTGGACGATCTCAAGGGCCTGAAGATGCGCATCCCGGGGCTGGGCGGCGAGGTCCTGCAACGCGCCGGCGGAACGCCGGTGAACCTGCCTGGCGGGGAGCTGTTCACGTCGCTGCAATCCGGCGCCATCGATGCGACAGAATGGGTCGGCCCTTACAACGATCTGGCCTTCGGCCTGTACAAGGCGGCGAAGTATTACTACTACCCGGGCTGGCACGAGCCCGGCACGACGCTGGAGGCGATGATCAACAAGGAGAAATTCGACGCGCTGCCGGCCGACCTGCAGTCCATCGTCATGAACGCCTGCAAGGTGGTCAACCAGGACATGCTCGCCGAATACACGGCGCGCAATCCCGCCGCGTTGCAGGCGCTGCTCGACGAGCACCATGTGCAACTTCGCAAGTTTCCCGACGATGTGATCAGCACACTGCGCGAGCTGTCCAATGAGGTCGTCGCGGAGATCGCCGCCAAGGACGACTTTTCCAAGCGCACCTACGCCTCCTACCTGACGTTCCTGAAGCAGTCCAAGGCATGGAGTGCGGTGTCGGAGCTCGCCTATCTGCAGGCCCGGGATCAGGGCTGAACGACCAGCCCGACAACCAGGGTGAAGGCGGGGCTGGACGCCGCTTCGATGCGGGCCTGCCTCCGCTCGGGCTCTACGTGCACCTGCCCTGGTGCGTGCGCAAGTGCCCGTACTGCGATTTCAACTCCCATGCGGCGGGCGACGAAATCCCGGAGCACGCCTACGTCGACGCCCTGCTCGCCGATCTGGACGGCGACCTGGAGCAGATCGGTTGCGGACGCAAGGTGCAAACGCTCTTCATCGGGGGCGGCACACCGAGCCTGTTCTCCGGCGAGGCGATCGCGCGACTGCTGCAAGGCATTCGGAATCGGGTCGACCTGGCCGGTGACACGGAGATCACGCTCGAGGCCAACCCCGGCACGGTCGACTCGGCCCGGTTCGCGGCCTACCGCGACGCCGGCGTCAATCGCCTGTCGATCGGGGTGCAATCGCTCTCGGCGGACCATTTGCAACGCCTGGGCCGCATCCACGACCCGGGCCAAGCCAGCGCCGCGGTCGGCACCGCCAGGGAGGCCGGCTTCGAGAACCTCAACCTGGACATGATGTACGCCCTGCCCGCGCAGTCGCTCTCCCAGGCGGAAGACGACCTGCGCCGACTGATCGATCTGAGACCGGCGCACATCTCCTACTATCAACTCACGCTGGAGCCCAATACCGCCTTCGCCCATGCCCCGCCGCCGCTCCCGGACGACGATCTGGCGGCCGACATCCACGAGCAGGGGATCGCCTTGCTGCAGTCGGCCGGCTATGGCCACTACGAGGTGTCCGGGCACGCAGGGGCCGGGCGGCGCTGCCGACACAATCTCAACTACTGGACCTTCGGCGACTACCTCGGCATCGGGGCCGGGGCGCACGGCAAGCTCACCGACCCCGTGACCGGCGAGGTCCGCCGCGTCGCCAAGCAGCGCCAGCCGCGGCGCTACCTGCACAGTGCCGGATCCGACACGCGCGTGGGCAGCAGCCGATCGCTGAGCGACGCGGACCTGATCCTGGAGTTCGCGCTCAATGCCCTGCGCCTGCTCGACGGTGTCCCCACCAGCCTGTTCACCGAACGCACGGGACTACCGGCGCATCGGATCGCCCCCGCGCTCGGCGCGGCCCGCGACGCCGGGCTGTTGGAGCCCGGTGAAGAACGCCTCCAGGCGAGCGCTCTTGGTCAGCGCTTCCTCAACGACCTGCTACACCATTTCGATGTCGAGGGACAGGGCAGCTGAGCGCCGCGCGGACGCTGATCCGGTTCCGTCCCGGCGTTGGATCGGCTCGCGAGCCGAGAGCGGGCTCTCCGATTTGCTCGCTGTTCAGTCGCCTGGCCGACGCAATATGCCCGACGATCTGCCGCGCGGCCCCTGAACTGGCGTAATGCGCACGCAATCCGCTTTCCCCTATTCGGGCTGCAGACGTCACCGTATCGGCTTTTCTCGTGTTCCACGCGCTCACCGGATGGGTGAGAGGCTGCGCGGCGATCACGTCGGATCCGCGTCAACCGATGTCTCGCCATCGCCCCCTGGCCGCAATGCCCGCGGTGCGGCCAGGGGTTGCAGATTTCCCTGATTCTGGCATCATCGAGTCGTATACGAACTGTCTACGACTCAGCTCGCGCGGGCCGCGCAAGACCCTGCCCGCACCCCACGCGGACCGACGCGCGCGGCCGAAGGGAGACGCCTGATGCCCAATCCATCCGCTCCTCGAATTCCTCGTCCAGGCTCCTCGAGACGGGCCTCGCGTGCAACGGCCGATCCGCTCGTCGCGCCGGGCGCGAGGAGCCTCGGGGAGATCCTGGTTCTACTCATCTGCGCGGGGAGCGCGGTCTCAACGGGCTACTCGGCCGATTTGCCGGGGAGCGCGCCCGTTTCAGTCGACATCGCGGGGAACGGCTCGGTCTCGCGCCCCGACCTGCTGCTGGCCAACATCTACACCCCTGGGATCGATGTAGTGGACTACTGGGTTAGCGAAAAGCTCGACGGCGTCCGCGCCTACTGGGACGGACAACGACTGATCTCACGCGGCGGCCATCCAATTCACGCGCCAGGCTGGTTCGTCGCGGGGTTCCCGCCGGTGCCCCTGGATGGAGAGCTCTGGATGGGGCGGGGCCAGTTCGATCGTACCTCGGGAGCCGTGCGCCAGGCCGTGCCCGACCAGGCCGCCTGGGGAGACATCCGCTACATGGTCTTCGAATTGCCCGGGGCGGACGGCACGTTCGGCCAGCGCCTTGGGACACTCGCACGCCTGGTCGCCGGCTCGACGAGCCCCTATCTGGCGGTCGTCGAGCAGGTCCGCGCAACGGATCACGCGTCGCTGATGTCTCGCCTGGACGCCGTCGTCGCCGCTGGCGGCGAGGGCCTGATGCTGCACCGCGACGCCTCGCCCTATCACGGCGCGCGCTCCGACGACCTGCTCAAGGTCAAACCCTATCTCGATGGGGAGGCCCGCGTGGTGGCGCTACTGCCAGGCAAGGGCCGTCTCGAAGGCATCCTCGGGGCCTTGCTCGTCGAAGAGCCAGATGGGACACGCTTCCGGGTGGGCACCGGGTTCACCGACGCGCAGCGCGCGGCACCGCCGCCGATCGGGAGCGTGATCACCTTCAAGTATCACGGACGCACCGCCAACGGCGTGCCACGCTTCGCCAGCTTCCTGCGCACTCGGCAGCCGGCCGACGAGTGACGCCCGCTGGCCCGTCGCGGCTCACAACAAACGGGGCCCGGGGCCGGACGCAATGGACATCGCGCCGGCGCGGGGGTCAGGATGGGGTCAGAACTTGGTGACGACGACGTTTACGCCATCCTCGACGCCAAGGTCGAAGGTGTTGCCGCTCAGGCGTGCAACAGTGCCGATACTCTCCACGACGAAGGCCGGGTCCGCCGCGGCATTGATGACCAGCCCATTGCTGTGGCCGTCCTGCACAACCAGCGTCGCGGCATCGGGCCGGCTGACGCTGATTCCTTCCGACGGCGACAGGACCGTCAAATCGGCATTGAGAAAGCGGATCGTCATCGCCGATGGATCGCGATTCGCTTCGACAAAGGCGTCCGCCGCGCTCAGGGCACCGCTGCGGACCTTCCCGGCCAGGACCTTCGCCGTCGCCCTCGCCTTCTCCGCCAGCTCCCTCGCCTTATCGCTCTCTGCGGCCTCGCGGATCGCGGCAATCGCCTTGTCGACCTGTTCCTTCCAACTCATCGCGGTTACCTCATGTGACAGCTGAAAAAGCTCGCCCCGCGGTTGCCTCGCGGGCGTCGCTCTCGTCTTTCCCCGGACAGACTCCGCCCGCAACTCAACCGGTGCGACTCCGGGACTCCTCCATGTTCAACGACCTTCGGTCGCTGGCAATGGCTGGCCTTCCATGGCCCGCCCGGAAAACGCGCTGGATCAGCGCCTCCCGACTACAGGCCGATTGAGTATCCCCGGCCGGAAAGGTTCCCCGGCCGGAGGCCGGGCGACGCGAGGACAACCCTGCCCCCGCCCCGGCGTGCCAAACGCCTAATTGAGCTCTCGGCACGCGTCGAGCGTGACCGGCACCCGCGGGGTTCCCCCCTGCGAGCCCTGGGCCTCGATCTCTTTGACCACGTCCATACCGCCGATCACCTTACCGAACACCACGTGCCTGCCGTTCAGCCAGGGGGTGGGTGCAACGGTGATGAAGAACTGTGAGCCGTTGGTGTTCGGCCCGGCGTTGGCCATCGACAGCAGGCCCGCGTCGGTGTGCTCGAGCTTGAAGTTCTCATCGGCAAACCTGTCACCGTAAATGGACTTTCCGCCAGTCCCGTTGCCGTTGGTAATGTCGCCGCCCTGGATCATGAATCCGGGGATGATCCGATGAAACGGACTCCCCGCGTAGTCCAGACCATCGCCCTTCTCGCCGGTGCAGAGGGCGCGAAAGTTTTCGGCCGTTTTCGGTACCGCGTCGGCGAACAGTTCCGCCTCGATGGTGCCGGCGGGCTTCCCGTCGATACTGACGTCGAAGGCGACCTTGGGATTCGCGGCCAGAAGGGTGCCGCTGCAGCCAAGCAGGCAGGCGGCCAGTGCGATCTTTGCAAGACGCATCGGTTCGTTGCTCCTCAGTGGTTTGGGTCGGTTTGGGATCGGTTCCGGAACGGGCGATTCTATACCCATCGCGCATGGGTATTTCGGTTTGCGAGGTGCGTCGACCGTACCCGAGAGCAAGGCGCAACGACGAGCGTAGCGCGGTCTATCGCGAGGAGTCGCAACGCCGCTTTCGGGTGCGAGGGGCGTGCATCGCAGCGGAGTGTCCATGTGTGATGGATATATACCGGCGGGCGTCGTGCGCGCCTGCCCCGATCGCCCGTCGTCCCTGTCTGTCCGCGGCCCGGCCGGTGGCGCCCACCGCGCCAATACCGTCCCGCCGGGGCCAGGTCAGCGCTCGGCCGCTGGCTGGTCCGATGCCGGGAGGTCGGCAGGCGGCGGAAAGACACCGATCAGCGCATCCGGCACCTCGCCGCGGCCAGCCTGATACAGTGCCCCGGACTCCAACATGATCAGCGCCATGACCGTCAACAGCAGCGGCACCACGCCGATGCGCGCCCAGACCGCCGACCCCATATCCTGTGAGTCGAGCTTGTGGCGCTCCATCTGCTGCATTGCCGGCGGCAGATCGTGGATTCGACGCTCGAGCTCCGCCTCATCTCCATGGCCGCCGAAAAAGGCCAGGCTGACCACGGCAGCGCTAACCAGATAGGCGGCCAGCAGCACCCGATAACGCCGCCCCGAGAGCTTCCAATGAGCGGCCACGAACCAGGGCTCGGAGGCAGGTGCCCACGCCGCGCGCACCCAGGTAAACCCGATTGCCAGCAACGACAACGACAGGGGCACCGCGACGCCGATCCATTTGTAGGCCGCGATCAGCGAGTCCGGCTGCGCCATGGATCCGGCCAACAACGCGATCCCAATCGGCAGGTTGAACAGCAGCAGGGTGACCATCGCCAGCTCATGCGGGCTCTTCGCCCGGCGTCGCTGGCCTTCGTCGATGGCATAGAACATAACGCGGCCTCCGGATATCGGCGGGTTCGGCGCGGCGATTGTCGTTGACCTCGCGCAACGTTGGCAACCGCGGTGTTCGGAGCTAGGCTTGCCGGCGCCGGGGCGCGGCAACATACTTCGACGCAACGCCCCGCGATCCGATGCGCAACGATCGGGCCTATCACGACAGGAAGCATCCCATGTCAGACGGCATCCTCATCGGCAGAGGCGACCACCCGGTCTCGATCCTGCCTCAGATGGCAAACCGGCACGGCCTGGTCGCCGGGGCAACCGGAACGGGAAAGACGGTGACATTGCAGCGACTGGCCGAGCAGTTCAGCCGTCGCGGCGTACCGGTATTCCTTGCCGACGTGAAGGGGGATCTGGCCGGCATCAGTCAGATCGGCGGCGGCAATGCCCGCGTGGCCGAGCGCGTCGCCGAGCTACAGTTGGCTGAAGATGACTTCACGTATGCGCCATCTCCCGTCATCTTCTGGGACGTCTATGGCGAGCAGGGCCACCCGGTGCGCACGACCATCAGCGAGATGGGCCCCCTGCTGCTGGCCAAGCTGCTCGAGTTGAACGGCGTCCAGGAGGGCGTGCTCAACATCTGTTTTCGCGTCGCCGACGAAAACGGCCTGTTGCTGCTCGATCTCAAAGACCTGCGCGCGATGCTCAACTATGTCGCCGAGAACGCGGAGCGTCTTCAGACCACCTTCGGCAACGTGTCGAAGGCCTCGGTTGGCGCAATCCTCAGGCGCCTTCTAAAGCTCGAAGACCAGGGCGGCGAGCTGCTGTTCGGCGAGCCAGCCCTCGACCTGATGGATCTGATGCATACCGACGAGCAAGGCCGTGGCATCGTCAACATCCTCGCCGCTGATCGACTGATCCGCAGCCGCACGCTGTACGCGACCTTCCTGTTGTGGCTGCTCTCCGAGCTGTTCGAGCAATTGCCGGAGGTGGGCGATCCGGAAAGGCCCAAACTGGTGTTCTTCTTCGACGAGGCACACCTGTTGTTCGACAACGCCCCGAAGGTCTTGATCGAAAAGATCGAGCAGGTGGTTCGACTGATTCGCTCCAAGGCGGTGGGCGTGTATTTCGTCACACAGAATCCGCTCGACGTCCCTGACGAGGTACTCGGCCAACTCGGCAACCGAGTCCAACACGCGCTGCGTGCCTTCACGCCTCGCGATCAGAAGGCCGTACGCGCGGCGGCCCAGACCTTCCGGACCAACCCTACGATCGATACCGAGACGGTGATCACGGAGCTCGGCGTCGGCGAGGCGCTGGCCTCGACCCTCGACGGCGACGGCATCCCCGGCGTGGTAGAGCGCATCCGGATCGCGCCGCCCGGCAGTCAGCTCGGCCCGATCACGCCAGACCAGCGACAGGGGTTGATGTCGGAGTCATCAGTGGCTGGAACCTACGAGCAGGCGGTCGACCGCGAGTCGGCCTACGAGATCCTGAAGCTCATGGCGGAACAGGCCGCGCTTGCCGCCGAGGCCGACTCCGTGACACCAACGCCGCAGCGTTCGCGGACCTCATCGCGGGGCCACCGCCAGACCCCTCTGGAGGCCTTCGCGATGAGTGCGATGCGCTCTCTGGGCACCCAGATCGGCCGCCAGATCCTGCGCGGCACACTGGGCTCGCTGTTCGGCGGCAGCCGACGACGCTAACAGCGACGCCAGCGGACAGGCATCCGGAGGGCGGACCTGCCCAGCGCGGCGCGCGCCGGGCCCCCAAGCGACATCCCCCTGACGGGGCCCGTCGATAGCGGGACCACGCTTTTTTTGTTACCGTTCTCTTACAAAAAAATGGGGGGGCGCGATCTCCCGCTTTTTCCTGGCCACCCCGAGAGAGGCAGGGCTCGCATTGGACTTCGCATTCTGGATCGAGTTGCTGCTGTTCGTGATTCTTCTCTGTTTCTCGGGCTTCTTTTCCAGCTCAGAGACCTCGCTGTTCTCGCTCAACAGCCTGCAGATCGAGAAGATGCGCGCCGATGGGAACCCCCGTAGCGGGCTCATCGAGCGCCTGCTAAGCGAACCGCGGCGTCTGATCGTCACCATCCTGATCGGTAACGAGTTCGTCAACGTGGCCGCATCGGTGCTCTCGGCCGCAATGGTGATCGAGGTGTTGGGCGACGAGGACAAGTTCGTCAACCTCTTCATCATGGTTCCCATCCTTCTCGTCGTGGGGGAGATCACCCCCAAGACCCTCGCCATCCGCAACAATGTTGCGTTTGCCACGTTTCAGAGCGTCCCCATCGATCTGTTCGCCCGGATGATCTCGCCCATCCGCTGGATCGTGCGGATCGTCGCCGACTGGTTTACGACCCTCATCGTCGGCAAGGAACGCTCTCCTGGCAGCATTGTCACCGAGGATATGGTCCGCACCCTTGCCCATGTCGCGGTCGGTGAAGGCATGCTGGATCACATGGAGGCGCAGTTTATCGACCACATCTTCGACTTCGGCAGCCGGACGGTGGAAGATCTGATGACGCCCCGCGGCGACATCACCTTCGTTCCCGCAACGGCCACCGGCGCAGAGATCATCGAGATCTTCCGTCAAAGCCGCCAATCCAGGATGCCGGTCTACGACAACCACCGCGACAACATCGTCGGCATCCTGCATGCTCGGGATCTGCTCGCCGTCGACCTGCTCCACCGTCTCGGTGACGACCAGCAGCCGCTGCAGAGGATTCTGCGAAAGCCCTATTTCGTGCCCGAGTCGAAATCGGCCGCGGACCTCTTCGACAGCTTCCGCGAACGCAACCGCTCCTTCGCCCTGGTGGTCGACGAATACGGCGGGGTGACGGGGTTGATCACGATGAGCGATCTGCTCGAGGCCATCTTCGGGGACATTCCCTCGCCCTCCGACGAGGCCGACGAGTCATGGGTGCGCGAGCTTCCCAACAATCAGTTCGCGCTGCCGGGCTCGACAGCCATCGAGGACTTCAACACCCGCTTCGAAACCGACTTCGACGTGGAGGAGCTCAATACCCTGGGTGGACTGGTACTGCACTTCTTCGGCGAGCTCCCGGCCGAGGGCGCCAGTGTCGAGGCCGGGCCTTGCCGTTTCTGGGCACGCCGCATCGAGGCCAACCGCATCACGGAGGTCACGGTCGAGATCCTGGAGCCTTCATCCCCGAGGGCGGACCAACCATCCGGGGAGAGCGACCTGAGCTCCGGTGACGCCGACCAGGACGCCGCGATCGAGCCAACGCCACCGGGACCGCCCGGGCACTGATCCGATCTCTGCCGTCGCAAGAAAGGGGACGCTGCATGATTGATTCTCCCGGCCGATCACCCGCATGCCAAACGACAACAGGTTAGCGCTGCCGTCCCACCCGCGGTCGCTGACTCGCGGGTGCATCTCAGCGCAACCGTCTGCCGCTGGAGCTTCCTGCACGTTCGCCATCTCTCGAGGACCGTCCTGCACCCCACCAGGCCAAAGTGATCCATGGATATCGCCACCACTCTACTGATTATCCTCCTGTGCCTGTTGTTGGAGGGCTTCTTCTCTGGCTCTGAGATTGGCGTCGTGAGCGCCGACCAGATCAAGTTGCGGCATGACGCGGCCAAGGGCTCCAAGGGCGCCAAGCTTGCAATCAAGATGCTCGGCAATCCGGAGTGGCTGCTTTCGACAACACTGGTGGGCACAAATATCTCGGTCGTCACCAACACCACGATGGTGACGGCGCTGATGCTGCACCTGTTCGGCGAGCAGGGCAGCTGGCTGGCGGTGCTCATCGCCGCACCGCTGATCTGGGTGTTCGGCGAAATTGTCCCCAAGAGCGTCTTCCAGCAGCGCGCCGATGTACTCACCCCGTACGTCATCTTCGCGCTGCGCTTCTTTTCCTATCTCTTCTATCCGCTCTTGCTGGTCTTCAGTGGCGTCACGCGGCTGCTGGCGGCGGCGCTGGGCGGCACGCCACGCAACCCCTTCACGTTGCGCGAGGAGATCATGACGATGCTGCAGATGCCGGCCGCCAATGCCGGCGACATCCAGCCCGTCGAAAAGGAGATGATCCGGCGCATGTTCAACTTCACGGAGACCCGGGTACAGGACGCCATGCGCCCGTTGATCGATGTGACCGCGATCGACAAACGCGCGACCTGCGGCGAGGCCCGCCGGCTGGCCACGGAGACGTCCCACGTGCGCCTCCCCGTCTACGACGAACGGGTTGACCGGGTCTCCGGCATGCTCTATGTGCTGGACCTCCTGGGTGAGAGCGACGAACGCCCCATCGCCGACTTCATCCGCGAGGCCCAGTACGTTCCGGCGACAAAGAGCATCCGCAACCTATTGTTCCAGCTGCGGCACGCTGGCGAGGTGGTTGCCGTGGTGGTCGACGAGTTCGGCGCGGCCGAAGGCATCGTCACGCTGGAGGACATCGTCGAGGAGGTGGTCGAGGATCTCAGCGATGAATACGACGCCAAGGAATCACCCCAGCAGCTGTTTCAAAAACTCGACGAGCGTGACTTTCTGACCAGCGGCCGCACGGAGCTCGGTCAACTCGCCGAGGCACTGGGCGTCGAGTTGCCGGCGGGCAACTACTCCACCATTGCGGGGTTCATCCTGCACAAGACCGGCAGTATTCCTCCCCAGGGGACCCGAATCGAGCAGGGGTCCGTGACGCTCAGCGTCCACCGCAGCACCGCACAGGCCATCCAGGAGGTACGTATCCGCTGGACGGACTAGGCGACATTCAGGCTCGCGAGCGGGGCGGGGCCCGGGCACCATGCCATCAGAGTCCTGTCGACACGACGGGCGCGGCCCGCGGGGTGCGATCCCCGGGCGCGCGTTTGTGCCGCGCACGTGAAACCTCTCACCGACCGCGCATCAGGGCAGGCTGATTCGCGCCATGACGCCATCCTTGAGACGCCAGTGTTTCAGACCGGCGGCGATGTGCACCACGACCAGGATGAAAAGCACCAGGGCACCGATCCCATGGAAGAGGAACAGGGTGTCCCCAAGCTCCTTGTTCTTGCCCACCAGACCCGGCAGCGTCAGATCAAAGAACTGGATCGGGAAACCGGACGAGGCCGTCGCCAGCCACCCGCCGATCGGCAGCCCAATCAGCAAGACGTAGAGCAGCAGCTGGACACCGCCGCCAACCGCGCGTTCCAGCCCCCCGAGCGGCGGATCATACGGAGGCGATGGTAACAGCGTGCGCAACAGGACCCGCAGCGCCATCAGCATCAACACCAGGATTCCGAAGGTCTTGTGGTACTGGTAGAGCACACCGGTCACGGGTTTCCCAATCCGTTCCACCAAGGCATCGTAGCCAAACCACCAAAAGACGAGACCGACGGCAAGCAGGCCGAAAACGATCAGCGCGATGAGCCAGTGAACGAGGCGTAGCGAGAAGGCGTAGCGGGTCATGATCAAGGTCGTCTCCCGAGTGTGTGGATGTTCCGCGTTGGCCGAGGTGGAACTCGCTCCAACCGCGGTTGGAGGCCATATAGTACACAAGCTGGGCTGCCGGTTTCGCCGCCCGAACAGGCACGCGGCTCAGGGGCATTCTTGGCATAGGGTCGACTCGCGAACCGAAAAGGTGGTCCCGAATTGCTCTCTTTATCAGTCGCTTCGGGGACTCAAAATGACGGACCATCCCCCCGCCCGGACCCGGAATCCGGACGCATCCAACCGGCAGCGCCAAGGCGCGGCTTTCGATCCGCCTACGACTTCGCTATACTTTCCGCCCTTAACGAAGCCAAACCCGAAGCGCCCTTAGCTCAGTTGGTAGAGCATCTGACTTTTAATCAGGTGGTCGTGCGTTCGAGTCGCACAGGGCGCACCACAAAAACAACGGCTTAGGCGCAATCAGCCTGAGCCGTTTCTGTTTGAGTCACCATAGAGTCACCAGCAGGATGAATTTCGGGCCCTTGGCCTTTCGGTCCAGAAAGGTCCAGAGGCAGAGGCAGGGGCTCGGACCGCGCGGCCAGGACGACAACCCACGAAGACCTGGACGC
>JAXGTD010000038.1:0-30571 GCA_040775095.1 Chromatiaceae bacterium
ACGAGGCCCCCGCGCGGGGGGAACGACCGCCTCTCCGATACCCAGATCCGGCGCGCCGCGGAGTACATGGTCGCCGCGGTGCAGTACCTGCATCAGCACGGCGAAACCGGCTCGCCGCGCTGACCCTGGCCGGCCGCGGCCACCGACTCAGCGCACCTCGGCGCTGCTGCCGGGAACCGGCGCCAGCGGCTCCGCCCGCCCGCCCAGGTGATCGGCGAGGAACTGCTCGACGCGGGCATTGGCGTCGAGCCGGTTTTCGGGTCGGGCGAAGCCGTGACCCTCGTCGGGGAACACGATATAGGTCACGGGCAGGTCCTTCGCGCGCATGGCATTGACGATCTGGTCGGCCTCGGCGATCTTCACGCGTGGATCGTTGGCGCCCTGCAGGACCATCAGCGGTGCGCGTATCTGTTCGGCGTGGAACAATGGCGAGATGCGTCGGTTGACCTCGTCGTCATGCTCGGCGTCGCCGACGCGCAGAACCAACTCGCGTTTCATCGGCGCCCAGTAGGGCGGAATCGACTGAAACAGGGTGCGAATATTCGATGGCCCGACGATGTCCACCCCGCAGGCATAGAGGTCCGGCGTGAACGCGAGCCCCGCGAGCACCGCGTAGCCACCGTACGAACCGCCGTAGATGCACACCCGCCTCGGGTCGGCGATGCCTTGGTCGATGGCCCAGCGCACCGCGTCGGTGAGGTCGTGCTGCATCGCGCCGACGCCCCATTGGCCGTTGCCGGCATTGCGAAATGCCTTGCCGAAGCCGGTCGAGCCACGGAAGTTGACTTGCAGCACCGCGTAGCCGCGGTTGGCCATCCATTGCGCGAGGGGGTCATAGCCCCAGTGGTCGCGTGCCCAAGGCCCCCCGTGCACCAGCAGGATCATCGGCAGTGGCTGATCCGGCATCGTGGTGGCCGCGACATTGGCCGGCAGACTCAGGTAACCGGGGAGCTGCAGTCCGTCGCGCGCCGGAATCAGCACCGGCCGCATGCCGACCAGACGGTATTTCTCCAGCGCCGGACGGTCGACGAACAGGGGTTCGGCCCGGCGCCCCTCGCGTTGGTAGAGGTAATAGGCGGTCGGTCCATCGTCCGGCTGGAATGCGACCACCCAGCGGTCGTCCGCCCGGGTGCGCGCGGTGATGGAGAGACTGCCCCTGGCCAGCGCGTGCAAGGTGTCGAGGTCGCCGCGGATCGCCTCGTCGACGACCACCCACTCGGGTTTCTGGTAGTCGAACTCCACGGCCTGGATGCGATACTCGGTGGGGTGCATCAGCACGCCGTCGACATCGCTCTTCGGGTGCCGCGCGATCTCCGCCTGCTCCTTGCCCGTGGCCGGGTCGACGGCGATCAGGCGCGTGGTGTCGGATCCGAGCGAGCTGGTCACGAACAGGCGCTCGCCGCTGGCATCGAACCCGTAGGCCGAACCCTCTTCGCCGAACGGGAAGCGGATCAACTCGCGCCACGGCTGCTCGGCGCGATCACGCACGCGGATCATCGAGTCGCCGGTCTCGCTGTCGATGGCCATGGCGGCGCGGATGCGAAAGTCCGCATCGGTCACCCAGCCGACCACGTCGCCGGGATTCTCGGTATCGAGTGTGATCTCGCCGCTGGCGAGGTTGAGTCGGTACATGTCGAACGCGCTCGGGTCGCGTCGGTTCAGACCAATCAGCACCTCGCCCGGGTGTCCGGGGTCGGTGAGCAGGTTCTCGGCACGCACCCCCTCGAACGGCGTCAGGTCGCGCGCCGGGAGCCCGTCGAGTGCCACCGCGAACAGGTGCCAGTTCTCGTCGCCGCCCTCGTCCTGCAGATACAGCACGTGCTTGGTGTCTTCCGCCCAGGCGTGAAAGCGGATACCGCGCACGCGGTCATCGGTGATCTGGTGCGGCGGGCGCGAGCGGTCCGCGGGCTGCACCCAGACGTTGAGTACGCCCTGGCTCGAGGGTGCAAGCCAACTCAGGAAGCTGCCGTCGGGGGCGATGCGTGCCTGCGTCTGCACTGGATTGCCGAACAGGGTCTCGCGTGGGATCAGGTCCGGCAGCGTGCTCCCGGCGATACGGGTGGACAGGGTCGTCATGATAAGGACCAGGCTGATGAATGCGGGCGTGAGTGGACTTGGGCGCATCAATGGGTTGCGTTGTCGATGGTGGATCTGTGCCAGGCGGGTCGGCGCCGGGCAGCCTGCCGGACGGGGTTTGCCGACCGAGTGCGGGATGATGCCGAGCTTCGCGGCGAAAAAGAAGCCCTGAGGTCAGGCGTCGTTGCTGCCGATCCGTCCGCGCAGCCGTTTCGTCTGGCCGCGCTGCTTCTTGCCCTCGAGTCGGCGGGTCTTCGAGCCGAGGGTGGGGCGCGTCGGTTTGCGCGGCTTTGGCGCGTGGGTGGCCTGACGAATCAGCCCGATCAGGCGCTCCAGCGCATCGGCTCGATTGCGCTCGCGGGTGCGGTGACGGTGGGCATGAATGCGCAGCACGCCATCCTTGTCGATGCGGCGTCCGGCCAGCCGTATGAGGCGGTTGCGCACCGGTTCCGGCAGCGATGGGGAGTGGCGCACGTCGAAGCGTAGCTGCACCGAGGTGGAGAGCTTGTTGACGTTCTGACCGCCGGGACCGGGTGCGCGCACGAAACGCTCGGAGAGCTCGTCCTCGTCGATATGGATGTCGGGGGTGATCTGGATCATGCTCAGGGTTGTCCCGGGGCGCGCTGAAGACGGCCCCGGGCCGTCTGTGGAGGACGGTTTCCGGCCGCGGATCCAAATCAGGAGCCACGGGTGCCCGCTCAGACGGGGATTTTGCGTTCGCCGGACACCGCGAGGGTATCATCGCCGAGCCGACGGTCGGGGCGGCCCGGGCAGCCGATCCGAATCGCGGTGCCTCGGGGGTCGCGCCGGTCCGGCCCCTATCGGGCGGTCAGGATCCGCGATCGGCGTCGTCAAGTCCACCAGGAGGCCGAGATGTTGTCGCAGTCGTATCCCCTTTCAGGGCCTGTCTCCGGGGCGGGCGACCGGCGTCCGGATGGCCTGTCGAGAGACATCCACGTCGCCCGCGGCCGATCGCGACGGATCGTCCAGGCCGCGGCGGCTGGTGTGATCGCCTTCGGATGGCTGTCGCTGCTGGCGGGTTGTTCGCGCGACGCGGGGCACCCGGTGCTCGCCTTGCACGGCGAGACCATGGGGACGACCTACAGCATCCAGGTGGTCGAGGCGCCGCCCGGGCGGAGCCCCGAGGCGTTGCAGCAGCGCATCGACGACCTGCTCGAACAGGTGAACGCCCTGATGTCGACCTATCGCCCCGACTCGCAGCTGTCCCGTTTCAATGCGGACAGGGCGAGCGACTGGTTCCCCGTGTCGCCGGAACTGGCCGAAGTCGTCTCGCTGGCCCAGCAGATCAGCCGGGTCAGTGGTGGCGCCTTCGACGTGACCGTGGGCCCGCTGGTTGACCTCTGGGGGTTCGGCCCCGAGGTCAAGCCAGATCGGCTCCCGGCCCAGGAGGCGATCGACGCGGCCCTTGCCACGACGGGATACGGCCACCTCAGCGTGCGTGAGCGGCCGGCCGCCCTGCGTAAGGCGCTGCCCGGACTGCACGTTGATCTATCGGCGATCGCCAAGGGCTACGGGGTCGACCGCGTCGCCGAGCTGCTCGAGTCCGAAGGGCTGGTCGACTACCTGGTCGAGATTGGTGGGGAGTTGCGTGGACGCGGCCGCAACGGACATGGAGAGCCCTGGCGTATCGCCGTCGAGCGGCCGGACGCCGCCAGCCGCAGTGTCTTTCGCGTTGTCGCGTTGCGCGACGTCGGCATGGCCACCTCCGGCGACTACCGCAACTTCTTCGAGCTGGACGGCCGGCGCTATTCGCACAGCATCGATCCATCGACCGGGTGGCCGGTCACCCACGCGCTGGCCTCGGTTACCGTGCTCGACCCCCGCTGCGCCCGCGCCGACGCGCTGGCCACGGCGTTGCTGGTGCTCGGTCCCGAGGCGGGACCGGCGCTGGCGCGGTCACTGGCGGTTGCGGCGTTGTTTATCTCGCGCGAGGCAGACGGCTATCGCGCCGAGGCGACAGAGGCCTTCGAGGCCTATGTCGCGACGGCAGATGCGCCCGATCCGTAGGCGTCGCGGCGCGTTTTGGCCCTGGACTCAGGCAGGGATCGGGGCACCTGGCCCAGCCGTTATTTGAGACGCTTTGGGCGGGTGATGTTCAGCAACACGGCGCAGCCGGCTTCGAGGCGACTCCAGTCGTCGGGCATCTCCAAGCGCGCCATCGCGGCGGTCGGCAGGAGCTTGCCGTCCGCGGGCTCGTCGTAGTCGCCACCGGTGAGGTAGCGAATCAGCTCCTCAAGGCCCGGATTGTGCCCGACCAGCAGCACGGTTGCTGCCTGCGATGGACAGCGTCCCAGCACGGCCAATAGGTTGGCGACATCGGCCTCATAGATCGTGTCGTCCCAGACGATGTCCTTTTTCTTGAAGTCGAGACCCTTGCACACCTTGATCGTCGTGGCGCGGGCGCGCTCGGCCGGCGAGCTGATGATGGCCGTGGGCACGAGCCCCTCCCGATACGGCCAAGCACCGACCCGTGGCGCGTCCTTTCGACCGCGCTTTGCCAGCGGGCGCGCGAAGTCGCTCTCGGCGCTGCTGTCCCAGTCGGATTTCGCGTGTCGCAGGATCAGAAGCTCGCGGGGCATACGATAAAAGGGGTCAGCGTGGATCAAATGACTACAGGGCCAGTTGGGGCTGCATGGCCCTCTTTTAACATAATCGTCACAACATCGAAACCGCGCTTGGCGGGTGTCGTCGATGGCGGCCTGAGGCGTCAGTGAAGTTGGGCCAGGAGCCGGTCGATCATGTCCTCGGCCTGTCCCAGGTAGCCGCCGCCAAACAGGTTAAGGTGATTGAGGATATGGTACAGGTTGTAGAGCGTCTTGCGGGTACGGTAACCGGCGTCGAGCGGCCATGCCTGATTGTAGGCATCGTAGAAGGGCGCGCCGAAGCCCCCGAAGAGCTCCGTCATCGCAACGTCGGCCTCGCGGTCGCCATAGTAGACCGCCGGGTCGAAGATGACGGGACGCCGTGCCGCATCGAAACCGATGTTTCCACCCCAGAGGTCGCCGTGCAGCAGCGACGCGGCCGGGGCGTGATCGATCAGCGCCGGGAATGCATCGAGCAGTCGCTCGCCGCGTTGCTGCAGCCGGCCCCGGAAGCCGTTGCGGGCCGCCAGCGCGAGTTGCGGACCCAGGCGCTCGCGGCGCCAGAACTCCGTCCAGTCCGGGCTTGGATTGTTCGATTGCGGGGTCGAGCCAATGGTATTGGCGCGCTCCCAGCCGAAACATGCCTGGCAGACCCGGTGCATCGCGGCCAGCCCCCGGCCCGCGGCGGCGAGGTCCCCGCCGACGTGCCCGCCCAGCGTCACGTGCTCCATCGCAATAAACGACCGCGCCGGGCCGGCCAGGCCCGTGCACAGTGGCAGTGGGACGCGTATGGTGCCGGTCGCGGCCATCTCGGTGAGTCCGGCGGCCTCGGCCTCGAACATGTCGAGCAGATCGGCGCGGTTGAGCTTGACGAAATAGCTCGTCTCGCCGTCGGCCAGCACGATCGCCTGGTTGATACAACCACCGCCCACGCCGCGCGGTTCCGACGGCGTGAAGGCTCGGCCGCGCGTGGCGCCAATCTGCTCGGCGATCAGCTGCCAGTCCTGCATGCGGGTGCCGGGCGGTTGATGCGGGCGCGCATCGGCGGCGTCTCAGCGGCCGTGGGAGCGCCGTAGCAGCGGGCTGCTGCGCGGAAAGTGGGCACGTAGGAACTCCATCTGATCGGCGAGCACGCTGCGCCCCATCAGATAGATGTACTCGGCATGGGTCGGTGTGAACGGCACCGCGAGCAGTTCCATCCGCGCCGCCTCCGGGGTCCGTCCCGCCTTGAAGTTGTTGCAGCGCAGGCACGCGGTGACGACGTTATTCCAGCGATCGGCGCCCCCCTGGCTGACCGGACGCACGTGGTCGCGTGAGAGGTTGCGGCTCGAGAACCGCCCGCCGCAGTACAGACAGATGTGATCGTCGCGCTGAAACAGCGTGCGATTGGACAACGGCGGCGCGTAGTCCTCCCGTAGCTTGCTGACGCCGTGATGCGTGCCGTGGGTCGCGATGATCGAGTGAATCGACAGCGAGCTGCGCTGTTGCGTCTGCGCGTTGAGACCGCCTCGGAGCAGGATGATGGGGTTTCCGCAACAATAGGCCACCTGGCCGAGAAAATAGAGTCTCGCGGCCGATCTGTAGTCCACCCACTCCAGCGGCATTCCCGCCAGGTCGGTGCGAAGGACCTGCTGATTCAGTTGCATCACACGTCGAAGGGCGAGGAGATTCCAGGGCATGATACACGCTGAGGGGAAGGCTGATCAAAGCGTTTCCCTCGGGAGACGCTGATTCGACCCGTTTACGGATAAACTCAGCTCCACCCTCAAGCGATTGCCCCGCATTGAAGCTGTCGGGCCGTGGAGGGGCCCTGATCCGCGGCGCGGGCCTTGCGCTCGGCAAGCAGGGTGCCATCCGCATCCGCATCAATGGTGCCGACGGACTCCGCGGTTCACGTATCGGCGTCATGCGCAAGGGATTACACACAAGCGATCAGGCCCTTCGAACCCAGGCACTGTATCGGAATTTCCCCATTAATAAGACGTTAATGAAGTTTTGAAGTATTTGTTTTTGCAGGAAATAATGAAAATGGTCATTTCTTGGACGATCCAAACAGATTCGAGTAACGGTAAGGCTTCACGGCCCGTGCCGACATTTTTTCCCCAGACTTATCCACAGTTCCTGTGTAGATCTCATGACCGTCTGCCACGGCCTGTCAGCAATCGGATGTCAAGCATCCGTGCGGCGCCGTGACCGGAGCCGATCGGGCCGAGGGCTGTCTGCGCGTCGCGGTGGCGGCGCCGCTGCCCGGTCTGTTCGACTATCTGCCGCCGCAACCCCTGCCGAGGCGACCGATGGAGTCTGGCGTGCGCGTCCTGGTGCCGTTTGGGCGCGGTCGACGGGTAGGCATGATTGTCGGCGTCGGTGTGCAGACGACCCTGCCACCGGAACGCTTGAAACCCATCGCGGCGCTCCTCGATGAGCAGCCGTTGCTCGGCGCGCAGGACCTGCGTTTTCTGCTCTGGAGCGCCGAGTACTACCGCTGCAACCCGGGTGAGGCCCTGTTCGGAGCGCTGCCCGCTCGTTTGCGCCGACCCCGGCCGTTGGTGCAGACCACGCTGCCGGGGTGGCGGCTGACCCCGGACGCTGACCGGCTCCGTGCCGAGGCGTTGCGGCGCGCGCCGCGGCAGGCGCAGGTGCTGGCGCTTCTGCGCGGGGCTGGGGCCGCCGTCGATACGGCCAGTCTTCGGGCACGCCTGGGCGACTGCGCCGCGGCGCTCAAGGCGCTGCAGGCGAAGGGTCTGATCGCACGATGCCAGATCCAGTCCGGCTGGGACGACGCCGCCGGCGTCGATGCGCTGGAGGATGGCGCCGCGGGGGTGGCCATGGAGGCCGCGCTTGCGCTCAATGCCGAGCAACAGGCAGCGCTCAGCGCCGTGGAGGAGGGGGACGGCTTTCGTTGTTTTCTGCTCGACGGCGTCACCGGCAGCGGCAAGACCGAGGTCTATCTGCACCTGATCGCCTCGACGCTGGCCCGCGGCGGCCAGGTCATGGTGCTGGTACCGGAGATCGGCCTCACGCCGCAGTTGCAGCGGCGCTTTGCCGAGCGTGTGCGGGTGCCGATGGCGGTGTTGCACTCCAGTCTTGGCGAACGCGAGCGCGAGATCGCCTGGCGTCGCGCGGCAGGCGGCGTTGCGCGGCTGCTGCTGGGGACGCGCTCGGCGGTGTTCACGCCGATGCCCGATCTGGGGCTGATCATCGTCGACGAGGAGCACGACCTGTCGTTCAAGCAACAGGACGGCTGCCGCTACTCGGCGCGTGATCTGGCGGTGCGCCGCGGCCAGCAGGCGCGATGCCCGGTGCTGCTCGGGTCGGCCACGCCGTCGTTGGAGACGCTGCAAAACGCCAGGCAGGGCCGCTACCGGCACCTGATCCTGTCGCGGCGCGCCGGCGCCGCCAGGGACCCGCGTATCCTGGTCGCGGACATCCGCGCCCAGCCATTGGAGAGCGGCATCTGTCACGCGCTGATGCAGCGCATGCATGTCGAGGTCGAGGCGGGGAATCAGGTCCTGTTGTTTCTGAATCGGCGCGGCTTCTCGCCGGTGCTGACCTGCCACGACTGCGGCTGGATCAGCGAGTGCCCGAACTGCGACGCGCGTCTGACCCTGCACCGCGCGCACAACCGCCTGCTCTGTCACCATTGCGGTTTGAGCAGACCATTGCCGAGTCATTGCCCCTATTGCGAGGGACCGGACCTGCGTCCCCTGGGGCAGGGGACGGAGCGCGTCGAGGACGCCTTGCGGCAATCCTTTCCGGGGATCCCGCTGGCGCGCATCGATCGGGACAGTACGCGCCGCCGGGGCGAGCTGGAGAGACTGCTCGCCGCGGCGCGGCGCGGCGAGCTCCCGATCCTGCTTGGCACACAGATGTTGGCCAAGGGGCATCATCTGCCTGGCATCACGCTGGTGGGCATCCTGGACCTGGACCAGGGGCTGTATGGCTCGGACTTCCGCGCCGCGGAGCGCATGGCCCAACTGCTGGTGCAGGTGGCCGGTCGGGCTGGGCGCGCGCAGCGGCCCGGCACCGTGTTGCTGCAGACCCGTCACCCCCGTCATCCGCTGCTCGAGCGCCTGCTGCGCGCCGGCTATCCGGCCTTCGCCGCCGCGGCACTGGAAGAACGCCGCGCGGCCGCGTTGCCGCCCTTCAGCCATCAGGCACTGCTGCGGGCCGACAGCCCCACGGAACGCGCGGCGATGGACTTCCTGGGCCAGGCCCTGGAATTGGCGCGGCCGCTCGCCGGTCGCGACATCGCCCTGTGGGGGCCGGCGCCGGCGGCAATGGAGCGACGCGCGGGGCGCATCCGTGCGCAGCTGTTGGCGCAGGCGCCGGCAAGGGCGCGACTGCAGGGGCTGCTCTCACGCTGGCTGCCGTTGGTGCGGGCGCTGCCGGCGCCCGGCGACCTGCGTTGGGGCGTCGATGTCGATCCACAAGAAGGGCTGTAGCGGCGGCTTCGGCGTTTCCGTTATCCTTAGCCGTCTTTCGCGGGGATCAGACCTCGTGGTCCGACGTCCTGGCCAATGGCTCACGTCGGGTATCCGAACCCTTTCTCTCATCAGGCGGCGCACGCCCTCGTGGCGGCCGGCGCCACCCGCAGGCAAGCGATGAAACAACAGGTCCTGGAGCTTGTGCGCTCCGCACTCCAACGTCTGGCCGTCGAGGGCGCGTTCGGCGATGCCGAGGTCCTCGAGCCGCAGCTCGAGCGCGCGCGCGATCCCTCGCACGGCGATTTCGCGACCAACCTGGCCATGGTCATGGCCAAGGCGGCGCGCGCCAAGCCGCGCGAGCTTGCCGAACGGCTGGTCGCGGCACTGCCGGCGTCGCCGCTCATCGAGCGGGTCGAGGTCGCCGGTCCGGGGTTCGTCAACTTCCGGCTTGCCCCGGGTGCCTTCCTCGGGCTCATCCCCGAGATCCTGACGCGGGGGCCGGCGTTCGGCCGCAGCCGCCTCGGCGCCGGCAAGCGTGTGCAGGTGGAGTTCGTGTCCGCCAACCCCACCGGGCCTCTGCACGTGGGCCACGGCCGCGGCGCCGCGTATGGCGCCGTGGTCGCCGACCTGCTCGCCGCGGTGGGCTTCGACGTGCACCGGGAGTACTACGTCAATGACGCCGGGCGGCAGATGGACATCCTGGCCACATCGGTCTGGCTGCGCTACCTGGAGCTCTGCGGCGAGGCCCTCACCTTCCCGAGCAACGGCTATAAGGGCGACTACGTCTGGGACATCGCCGCGTCGCTTCACCGCGAGCACGGCGACGCCTACCGGATCGATGTCGACGCGGTGTTCGCCGGTGCGCCGCCCGATGCGGTGGAAGGCGAGGCCGATGGCGACAAGGAGGCGCACATCGATGCGCTGATCGCGAGCGCCAAGCACCAGCTTGGCGACAATCGATACCGTTTCGTCTTCGAGCTGGGGCTCAACACCATCCTCGACGACATTCGCGACGACCTGAGCCAGTTCGGCGTCGACTACCAGGAATGGTACTCGGAGCGCTCCCTGACCGAGAGTGGTGCGGTGAACAAGGCCATCGCGCGGCTGCGCGAAGCCGGCTACGCCTACGAGCGCGCCGGCGCGCTGTGGTTCCGCTCCACCGCCTTCGGTGACGAGAAGGACCGTGTCATCGTGCGTGACAATGGCCAGACGACCTATTTCGCCTCGGACATCGCCTACCACATGGACAAGCTCGAGCGCGGCTTCGATCGTGTCATCGACGTATGGGGGGCCGACCACCATGGCTACGTGCCCCGGATGAAGGGGGCGCTCAGCGCGCTGGGTGACGACGCCGGGCGCCTCGACGTGCTGCTGGTCCAGTTCGCGGTGCTCTATCGCGGCGGCGAGAAGGTTCAGATGTCGACCCGCTCGGGCGAGTTCGTGACGCTGCGCGAGCTGCGCAAAGAGGTGGGCCGCGATGCGGCGCGCTTCTTCTACGTCATGCGCCGTTGCGAGCAGCACATGGACTTCGACCTGGATCTGGCCAAGAGCCAGTCCGCCGACAACCCGGTGTACTACGTGCAGTACGCCCATGCCCGCGTCGCGAGCGTGTTGCGGCAGGCCGCCGAGAAGGGCATCGTCGTCGAGCCCACACCGGGCACGCTCAACCTGGACCGGCTTGGCGAGGAGCACGAGCGGGCCTTGCTCAGGACCCTGTCGCGTTACCCGGAGGTGGTCGAGGCCGCCGCCCTCGACGAAGAACCGCACCTGCTCACCAACTACCTGCGTGAGCTGGCGACCGACTTTCACGGGTACTATAACGCGCACCCGTTCCTGGTCGAGGACGCGGTATTGCGCGATGCCCGCATCAAGTTGATCCTCGCTGTCCGCCAGGTGTTGCGCAACGGACTCGGTCTGCTCGGCGTTTCGGCGCCAGAAAGCATGTGACGGGAGAGCATGTGACAGGAGGGCATGGGAGATGAGCATCGACCACCGGATCGGCCCGGCGCCACGTGGGCGCAAGAGTCGCGGCGCGCGCGGCACCTGCGCGTTCTGGTTTCTGTTTGGCGGTGTCGTGGGCGCGTTCGCGGTGGCCGTGGCCTGGATGCGGCACGACCAGGCGCCAGTGCCGGCGGCCGAGGTTGCCGAGCAGGCCCGCCCGCGGCCACCCAAGCCGACCTTCGATTTCTACAAGATGCTGCCGCAGGAAGAGGTGATGGTGCCGGTGGACACGCCGGTGAAACCCACACCGATTCCCGCGCCGAAGGCCGAGTCGGGGGCGAGCCCAGTGCCGCAACAGGCCCCGCAACAGGCGCGCGTGGCGCCCCCGGAGACCGTCGCCAGACCGGGCACGTACGTGATCCAGGTCGCCTCGTTCGGACGCGCCTCCGACGCCGAGCGGCTCAAGGCCAAGCTGGCGCTGCTCGGCATCCAGACCAGCGTCCAGGCGGTGACCGTCGAGAATGGCAAGACCTACCATCGCGTGCGTACCGCCGCCGTTGACCAGGCCACGGCCAATGCCTTGAGTGCCCAACTCAAGCGCAGCGGGCACGAGAGCATGATGATGAAGGTGAAGTGACGGGTACGCGGCGCCGATGCCGGTCGAATCCCAAGCATGCAGCCAACCGGCACGCCATCCCCGTGCCGGAATTCCCAAGGATTCCGGGCCGCGGAAGAGGCTGTGCCCTGGTGGCCCTGGCCGGGGTTGCATCGGGCAGCCCTCTCCTGCACGCCCGGCTTCGGTACGCGGCGGACTCTGGCCGCGCGATGCCGCTACCGCGGTGACGCCGCGGCCGCCCCGGTGGCGCCGTCGGTCGGCCAGGGCGTGAGCACGACCACCGAAACGCTGTTCTTCGGCGATCCCTCGATGATGCGGTCACTGTAGGTCAGATACACGAGGGTGTTGCGGGGGGCGTCGTAGAAGCGCACGACCTGCATCGTCTTGGTGAACAGCGACGTGCGTTTCTTGAACACCTCGTCCCCGTCGCGCTTGCCGCTGGCGATCTCCTTCGACAACTGTACCGGGCCGACCTGTCGGCACGCGATCGAGGCATCCGAGGTATCCTCCGCGACCCCGACGGCGCCGCTGATACCGCCGGTCTTGGCGCGGCTGACATAGCACGCGATCCCCGGGATGTCCGGGTCCTGGAAGACCTCGATGACGATCTTGTCATTCGGGCCCATCCACTTGAACTTGGTGCTGACATCGCCAACGATCTCGGCGGCGATCGGCAGGGGGACGAGGCAGAGCAGCAGGGCGGCTCGGGTGAAATGGCGCATAGGGCCTCTCCTGTTTTTCCGGTGGGTTGGTGACCCTAGAAAGAGCAGTTGGACGGACATCAGGGTGCGTTCGGCGTGGTGTCCAGCAAGGCAGAGCGAGGCGGAATCGTCATTCGATTCCGACGCGTTGTAACACGGCTGGGCGCGGCGCGGGGCGTGCCCTGGCGCGCGTAGCGCCCTTCACCTGCCGGGTGACTCTCCAAGGTCTCCAGAATGCGAACAAACGCAGACGTTTGCATGGGCGGCTAAGTGGTCAACTACTCTTTCTAGGGTGACAATCCGGTCGCCTGCGCGACGGGGACCGCGGCAGATCAGGGCCGATCCTCCGTGGCGCGGAAAGGGGCCGGGGCGATGCGTGGGCTCGCCCGAACGCGCCGCATCCGGGCGGCGGGCTCGAAGCGATGCACCTCGAGCCGCCAGGCCGACTCGGCCGCAAGCAGGATCAGGCAGGACGGCCCACCGAAGGTCCGCGAGCGCCCTGCCGCGCCCGGGTTCAACACCCAGGGCTCCGCGTCCAGGTCCGCGATCAGCCGGTGGCTGTGGCCGTAGACCACGGCTCGCGCACCGGGAAGCTCGCGGCGCAGGCGCGCATGACGTCCCCTGGCCGGCATCCGATGGCCGTGGACGACAACCAGCCGGCCGCCGGGCAGCTCGCACTCGGCGCGATCGGGGATCTGGGCCAGCAGCCCGCGCTGGTCCGCGGGCCATTTGTCCGCGACATCGTTGTTTCCGCGCACCGCGTAGATGTGCCCGGCGCGCGGCCGCATGCCTGCCAGCACCTCGGCGCCACCGATGTCGCCGCCGTGCACGGCCATATCGCATTCCGCCACCAGGTCCGCGATGCGTGGATCCAGGTGCCCGTGGGTATCGGCGAGGATCGCGATACGCAGCATGCCTCGCCCGACCTCAGGTGATGGTCAGGACGAGCTTGCCTTTCGCGCCGCCGGACTCGAGTCGACGGTGCGCTTCCGCGGCGGCCGACAACGGGAAGGTCCCGGCCACGTAGAGCTCCAGCGCGCCTTGATCGAACAGATCGCCGCAGCTGCGCAGGATCGATCCCTGGGCGGCCAGGGCGTCGGCCATGCCGCGCAACTGTGGCGTCAGCATCAGCTCGAGGCCGATGCGCAGGTTGCGGTTACGGGCCTCCTTCAGGTCGAGTCCGGGGCCCGGGTCGAGGATACTGACCAGATCTCCGTAGACGGACATGGCCGGGATCGTTCGCCGGAAGACCTCCGGGCCGACCGTGTCGAGCGCCACATCCACCCCCTTGCCCTCAGTCCAGTCCATGATCACCTCGGTCAGGTCCTCGTCACGGTAGTTGATCGCGCACTCGGCGCCCAGGGCATGCACGTAGGCGGCCTTTTCCGGACCGCTGACCGTCGTCGCGACACGCGCCCCGGTGTGGCGCGCGAGCTGGATGGCCACATGGCCGACACCGCCGGCCCCGCCATGGATCAGCACGCTCTGCCCCGCCTTCAGTCGGGCACGGTCATACAGGGCCTCCCAGGCGGTGATCAGCACCAACGGGGCCGCGGCGGCATGGACGAAATCCAAGGATTTCGGCATCGGCTGCGCCACCGACTCGTCGACCAGAATGTACTCGGCGTAGTTGCCGGTGGGCCCGCCCAGGCCGCCAAAACAGAACCAGATCGCGTCCCCGGGGGTGAACCGCGTCACCGCCTCGCCAACGGCCTCCACGACACCGGCCCCGTCGCAACCCAGCACCGTGGGCGAGCTGCTTGGCCGCAGCGGCCCACGCGCACGGATCTTGGTGTCGACGGGGTTGACGCCGGCGGCCTTGAGCCTGACCAGCACATCGGTCGGGGCGCTGATCCCGGGGACGGGCAGATCCGCCTCGACGAGTACATCGGGGTCCCCCGGTTCGTGCATCACGATCGCCTTCATCGTTTATCCTCCCCCAAAACCGGTCTTGGTCTACTGTTGACTCTTGGTTGCGATCCACGGGAAACGCGGTTTCTAAGCGCTTCCCGCGGAGCGAGCCGGAAACCGCGTGTGCGCTACGCGAGCTCTCGGCAACGCGGATCCCATGCTTCTCCCGTGCGGGCACTCGCCGGTGGTTCGTCCTACACTGTACGCGGGACGCTGCGGCGCCCGGCCGCCGGGCCCGATATCTGTCCCGATGCCGGCCCTCTGCCGCGCCATGCGACCTGGCTGGATCATGAACCCGCTCCGAGCGCATCTCAACCCCCATGTTCGCCACCGATACCCTGCTCAGCGGGCCGGCCGACTCCCAGGTCCGGTTCCTCTTCGCCCATGGCGCCGGCCAGGACGCCGACTCGCCATTCATGCGCCGCATTGCGGATCATCTGGCGGACGCCGGGATCCGGGTCATCCGGTTTCGGTTTCCGTACATGGCCAGGAGCGAGCGCGATGCTCGGCGCCGGCCGCCGGATCGCGAGCCGGTGCTGATCGATGCCTTCGCGGACCTGATCGAGCGGCACCGTGGCGCCGATGTTCGCCTCCTGATCGGCGGTAAATCCATGGGTGGGCGCATCGCCAGTCTGTTGGCGGACGCGAGCCCGGTCCAGGGGCTGATCTGCCTCGGCTACCCGTTTCACCCGCCCGGGAAACCACAACAGTTGCGCGTGGCGCACCTGGCAACGCTGCGAACGCCCACGCTGATCTGCCAGGGTGAGCGCGACCCGTTCGGTAACCCGGCGGAGGTCGGGACCTACGCGTTGAGCCCCGCCGTCCGTCTCGTGTGGATCAGCGATGGCGAGCACAGCTATAGGCCGCGCAAGCAGTCGGGACGCTGCTGGGAGGACAATCTGGTGCAGGCCGCCGAGGCGGTGCGCGCATTCGCTCTGCCCCGCGCCCTGGAGCCTCACTAGGGGGTGCTGAGTTGGAGCGTTTCGCGTCTGGGCCGGGGAAGGCCCGGCGACATCGGCCCGGGCAAAACGCCCCCTCCCCGGCCGAGAGGATCTCGCCGCGCGTTCCTCCCGGGGCCGTGTCACGCACCGGGACCCGCGGCACCGACGCTCGCCGCTGGAGTGTCGGTCGAGGCCTCCAATCGCCCTGCCGAACGCGCTTTGGTCCGGCTACACTCAGGGTGACGGGGGCAACGTTTTGAGGAGTCTGGGATGCAGATCGAACACTGGGATATCAAGCGAGACGGGCCGCTGAGCGAGGAGGCGATGTGGCGCAAGCTCGAGGCGCGTGGCTACAGCGTCAGCCGCTACACCTATCCGCCCGGCACCTTCTTCCCGGATCACGATCACGCCGTCGACAAGATCGATGCGGTGCTCGCCGGGCGCTTCCGCATGACCCTGCAGGGCAAAGAGGTCGTGCTCGAGGCGGGCGACCTGCTGGTCGTGCCCAAGCACGTGTTCCACACCGCCGAGGTCGTCGGTGACCAGCCCGTCGTCAGCCTGGATGCGGTGAGGGCCTGACGCGACCGATCCCGGGCCCGGACGGTGGCGACATTCCGCCCGGGCTGTGGCAAGGTGGCAGGTTCGAGAGACCAGCCTTGCCCGAGGGTAATCCGGCGCGATGGGCCAAACGGACAACTCCCCGCTGAAGACCCTCGCCCGGGTCTATGGATATGAGCGCTTTCGCGGTGCCCAGGCCGAGATCATCGAGCAGGTGCTGGCCGGTGGTGACGCATTGGTGCTCATGCCCACCGGTGGGGGCAAGTCCCTGTGCTACCAGATCCCGGCCCTGATCCGCCCGGGTACCGCGGTGGTGGTCTCACCACTGATCGCGCTGATGCAGGATCAGGTCGGCGCCCTTCACCAGCTCGGCGTGCGTGCCGCCTGCCTGAACTCGTCGCTGCCGTTGGAGGAGGCCGCACGGGTGGAGCGCGCGCTGCTCGCGGGGGAGCTCGACCTGGTCTATGTCGCTCCGGAGCGGCTGCTGACCGAGCGCTTTCTCGATCTGCTCGAGCGCATCGAGATCGCACTGTTCGCGATCGACGAGGCCCACTGCGTCTCGCAATGGGGGCACGACTTCCGGCCTGAATACATCCAGCTGCATCGCTTGCATGAGCGCTGGCCGGGGGTGCCCCGGCTGGCACTGACGGCCACCGCCGATGGACCCACCCGCAACGAGATCGTGCACCGGTTGGGTCTGGCCGAGGCGCGGCAGTTCGTCTCCAGCTTCGACCGGCCCAACATCCGCTATCGCGTGGTGGAGAAGCGCAATCCGCGCCAGCAGCTGTTGGCCTTCCTCGAGCGCGAGCACCCCGGAGACGCCGGCATCGTCTACTGCCTGTCCCGGCGCCGGGTGGAGGAGACCGCCGCCTTTCTGCGGGCACAGGGGCTGTCGGCGTTGCCCTACCACGCCGGTCTGCCCAACGATGTGCGTCGTGTCAATCAGGCCCGGTTCCTGCGCGAGGAGGGGGTCGTCATGGTTGCCACCATCGCCTTTGGCATGGGCATCGACAAGCCGGATGTGCGCTTTGTCGCGCATCTGGATCTGCCCAAGACGCTGGAGGGCTACTACCAGGAGACGGGCCGGGCGGGCCGCGACGGGCTGCCCGCCGACGCCTGGATGAGCTACGGTCTGGGCGATGTCGCGATGCTGCGCCGGATCATCGAGCAGTCCGATGCCGACGCGGCGTTCAAGCGTGCGGAGATGCATAAGCTCAACGCCATGCTCGGCTACTGTGAGACCACCGAGTGCCGCCGGCAGGTGCTGCTGAAGTACTTTGGCGAGGGGCTCGAGGCGCGCTGCGGCAACTGCGATACCTGCCTGGAGCCGGTCGAGGCCTGGGACGGCACCGAGGCCGCGCAGAAGGCCATGTCCTGTATCTATCGCACCGGTCAGCGCTTTGGTACCGGCTATCTGATCGGCGTGCTGCTGGGCAAGGCCGACGAACGTATGCGCCGGTTTGGCCATGATCAGATCAGCACCTTCGGTATCGGCAAGGAGCTCGATGCCGTTCAGTGGAAGTCGGTCTACCGGCAACTGGTGGCGGCGGGCCTGGTGGCGGTCGATGTGGAGGGCCACGGCGGTCTGCGTCTGACCGACGAAAGCCGGGCGGTGCTCCGGGGCGAGCGCCGGCTGCAGTTGCGCCGCGATCCGCAGCGGGGCGCGGCCTCGGGCGCCAGTCCGGGCCGTGTCGCGGTGGTCGATCTGCCCAGTCAGCCCGATGCCGGCGTGCTCTGGGAGCGCTTGCGGGCGCTGCGCCTTGCGCTGGCCGCACGCGAGGGTGTGCCCCCGTACATGATCTTTGGCGATGCCACGTTGCGCGAGCTGGTCGCCTACAGGCCGCGCGACCTCGACGAGCTTGGCCGTATCAGCGGCGTCGGTGTCAACAAGCTCGAGCGTTTTGGCGCGGTGTTCCTGGCGGCGCTGGCCGAGCATGCCACCGAGCACGGCCGGCCCGCGGACCTGCCTCCGGTGCCCGCGACCCGAAAGGCCGTTGCGCCGGCGGCCCCGGCGCGCGAAGGTGACCGCACCCGGGAGTCTGGTATCAGCGCGACCGTGCGCGAGACCCTCACCCAATTCCACGCCGGTCTGCGTCCCGCGCAGATCGCCGCCCGCCGCGGGATCACGCCGGCGACCGTCTACAGACACCTGGCCTGCGGCATTGCAGAGGGCGGGCTCAGCAGCGCGGAGGTCGTCGGCCTGGATCAGGCCAGCATCCGGAGCGTCGAGCTCGCCATCAGCCAACTGCCGGCGGAGTCCCCGCGGTCGCTCAAGCCCGTCTACGAGGCCTTCGGCGGCCAGTATGATTACGACCTGCTGCGCTGCATTCGCGCCGGGATGGGCGAGACCGACTGATCGGCGCCGGGGTCGCCGGCCACGGCGATCGGAGCGCCCCGGCCGGGCCGGCCCATCTGATCGCGGGAATTCCCATAACCCGGGTCTGGTGTCAGAATCGCGCGGTTTCTGTCAACTGCAGCCGAGTCGCCGCACCCATGCCCAACGCCCCCGACACCACCGCCAAGATCGTGGTACGCAATGCCACGTTGAAGGACATCCCGGCCATCCGCATGCTTTTCCAGCGTGCCTACGCGGGCAGCGGCGTGAGCAGCTACACCCGAAGTATGCTGCGCGGTCAGATCAACAAGTTTCCCGAGGGACAGTTCATCGTCCAGCTCGACGGACGCGTGGTCGGCTTCTGCTCCAGTTTCGTCATCGGCGGTGATCTCGCGCTCAAGCCCCACACCTGGAACTGGATCACCGGGGGCGGTTACGCCGCTCGTCACGACCCCGATGGCGACTACCTCTATGGCATGGAGGTCTGTGTCGACCCGGAGTATCGCGGGCTGCGCATCGGCCAGCGTCTGTACGACGAGCGCAAGAAGCTCGCCCAGTCCTGGGCGTTGCGGGGCATCGTCTATGGGGGACGCCTGCCGACCCTGGCCACGGCCCTGCAGCACTACCCGAGCGTCGAGGCCTATGTCGAGGAGGTCAAGGCGGGGCGGGTGAAAGACCCGGTACTGACCTTCCAACTGCGCAACGACTTCAAGATCATCGGGCTGATGCCCGGCTACTGGGACGAGGACGAGCAGTCGCTGGGCTATGGCGTGCATCTGCTGTGGCGCAACCCGCAGGCCCCGGATGAGGCCGAGGAGGCGCGCGCCAAGAACTACGGGGGGCGCGTGACGGATACGGTGCGGGTGGCCACGGTGCAGTACATGCAGCGGCGGGTCACGTCGTTCGATGAGTTCGTCGACATGCTGCGCTACTTCGTGGATGTGACCGCGGATTATCGCGCCGACTTCTGTGTCTTTCCCGAGCTGTTCTCGCTGCAGTTGTTGTCGATGGAGGACCAGAAGCTCAAACCCGCCGAGGCCATCGATGCACTGACCCGCTACACCCAACCGATCAAGCAGGCGTTGCGCGAGATGGCCGTGCGCTACAACATCAACATCATCGGCGGGTCCCATCCGACCAAGATGCCGAACGGCCGGGTCGAGAACATCTGCTACATCTGCCTGCGCGATGGCGAGGTGCACGAGCAGCCCAAGATCCATCCGACCCCCAACGAGGTCTATTGGTGGAACATCGAGGGCGGCCACGAGCTGGCCACGATCGACACCGACTGTGGACCGATCGGCGTGCTGATCTGTTACGACGCCGAGTTTCCCGAGCTGGCCCGGCACCTGGCCGATCAGGGGGCCAACATCATCTTCGTCCCGTTCTGCACCGACGAGCGCCAGTCCTATCTGCGCGTGCGCTACTGCTGCCAGGCCCGCGCGGTGGAAAACCAGTGTTATGTGGTCATGTCCGGAAACTGCGGCAATCTGCCCAATGTCGCCAACATGGACATCCAGTATGCCCAGAGCTGCATCCTCACGCCCTGTGACTTCCCGTTCGCGCGCGACGGTATCGCCGCCGATACCACGCCCAATGTCGAGACCGTCGCCTTCGCCGATCTGCGACTCGACGCCCTGCGCGAGGCCCGAAACGAGGGGACCGTGCAGAACCTGAAGGATCGCCGGCACGATCTCTACACCACCGTCTGGCGCGAGCCCTGAGCGAACGGATCAGCAGGCCGGGGAGGCCCCGCGCTGCCGCCACCGACGCCATGGCAGCCGTGGGCGGCGGCGCGGGGGCCGCGTCGCTACCGCGTTGGCTGAATCGACGCGGCGATGGCCTCGGTGTAGATCACCTGCACGGTGTCACCCTCCTTGAGCACGTCGAGGTAGCGCAGCAGGCTCGGATCATCCACGGAGACCTCGCGGAAACGACCGTCGGGACCACGGAACGCGACCGTCTTCTTGTACGGATCCACACCGAGGATGTGGACCGTGGTGGTCACCTCGCGGGCCTCGACCCCCGGTGCCACGCGACCCTGCCGGATCTCCTCGCCGCGCGGTGTGTCCGGATCGACGATCTCGACCATGGAGCCCGCGTAATAGGCGATGTCGACCTGGTCGCCGACCTTGACCTTGCTCAGGTCGGTGACCCCGCTGTCGACCATGACGGTCACGATCGCCCCCTCGGGACCCTCGATGGACACCAGGCCGTTCTTCACGTCGACGCCGGTGATGGTCCCGACGGTCGAGATCAACGTGCCGCCCTTCAGATGCTCCGGTGGCTGCTCGATGCCGCCCGTGGCGAGCGCTCCCGGGTCGGACTGGCCCGCTGGCGCCCCGTCGTCGGCGATGGTGGCGGCGCCGGCCGCGAGCCCCGCGGCGATGATGACCCATTTCATGGCTTGCATGGCATTTCCTCTGTGGTGGCTGTAATGCCCCGGACGGGGCACGGGGGCAGGGTACCTTACCTGGTCCCAGGCTGAGCGCGTTCCGCGCCGGTCCGCTGGTCCCCGCTGGTCCTCTGGTTGGGAACCCGGCACTGGAAGCGCTGCTTCCCGTGTATTGGACGGACGCCGAGCAGCGCATGACGGGTCTCGTACCCAAGCGGAGCTTGGGTACGATGGTGCCGAGGGTGCGCGCTCCCGAACGGGGTTACCCGACTGGGGTCTGGCATCCGATCTATAGGTGGCCGGAGGGGCAGGGTTGGACCCCGCACGGGTCAAGTCATGGGATCTTAGTCCAAGGAGTCAATGGCTCGATGGCCTGCACATCGCCAACTGCTGTTCCCACGGGTTCGTCACCTCGCTCCCTGCCGCCCAAAAGGGCTTCGTGTCCCGTGTCGCTACCGCGAACCCATGGTTTTGGGCGACAGCCACGAAAGGGCCGTTTGCTACGGAGAGCAAGCCCAGACCGATCAAGCCGCCGATCGTGGCGGTTGATGGGGCCAGGGGATATCAATCAGGATACCGGTCGTTGGCGAGCACGTCGGCTAGGGTGAACGGGCAGACGCTCGGAAAGGTGGAGTCGTCCAGATCCGTCTCCCTGATCGCCAAGAGACGGCCGAGACGGTAGGCCTTGACCAGTTGGTCCTCGAGTGTGGGGCGCAGGCTGGGGTTATCCGCCAGCAGGTCTTCGATGGAGAGTCGCTGCTCGTCGATGGTTGCGCGCCAGCTCCGGGAGCGACTTTCCGGCCGGTGGTGCCACTTCAGCAGGTGGGCGAGCAGGACCTTGAGTCGATTCGTGAGCTCGCGTCGCTCGCGTGCACCCATGGTCTCCAACTCCTCGACCAGGTGATCGATGTCGATGGCCGACAGTCGTCCCTGGCGCAGCAGTGCGGCCTGTTCCTGCGTCCAGCGGTGAAAGTCTTGCTCGTAGGATGACATGGGCATGGCCGTAATCGAGGGCGTGAGCCTTCTTCGGAGACTAGGTGGGAGGAACGCGATGCCAAGGGGTGCCGATCATAGGGCTACGGATACGGAGCGCGTGGGGAGCCGGTGCTGGAAGCTCTGCTTCGCGTGTCTTCGACACGCGCCAAGCCAGAGTATGACGGGCCGCGCTGAGCGCGTTCCCAAGCGGAGCCCGTTCCCAAGCGCAGCCCGTTCCCAAGCGGAGCTTGGGAACGAGGAGGACGAGGAGGGGCCGTCGCGCCGCCGATGTCGTCAGTTGTTCTGGATCACGATGCGCGGGAACTTCGCGGCATAGTCTTTCGCCTGCAGCGAGAGCTTGGCCGCGGTCTTGCGGGCGATCTCCCGATAGGTCTCGCTGATGCGCGAGTCCGGCTCGGTGATGACGGTGGGTTTGCCGCCGTCGGTCTCCTCGCTGATGCGGATGTCCAGCGGCAGCGAGCCGAGCAGGTCGACGCCGAATTGCTCTGACATCGCGCTGCCGCCGCCGGCACCGAAGATATGCTCCTCGTGACCGCATTTGGAGCAGATGTGGGTGCTCATGTTCTCGACGATGCCGAGCACCGGCACCTCGACCTTCTGGAACATCTTCAGGCCCTTGCGGGCATCGAGCAGGGCGATGTCCTGGGGGGTGGTGACGATCACCGCGCCGGCCACCGGGACCTTCTGCGCCAGTGTCAGCTGGGTGTCGCCGGTGCCTGGCGGCAGGTCGATGACCAGATAGTCCAGATCGGACCAGTTGGTATCGTTGAGCAGCTGCTCCAGTGCCTGGGTGACCATCGGACCACGCCAGATCATCGGCGTCTCCTCGTCGATCAGAAAGCCGATGGACATCGCCTGCAGATCGTAGCTGTTCATCGGCTCGAGGCTGGTGCCGTCCTTCGACTCCGGCTTGCCGGTGATACCCAGCATGCGCGGCTGCGACGGACCGTAGATATCGGCGTCGAGGATACCGACCTTGGCACCCTCCACCGACAGGGCGAGGGCGAGGTTGACGGCGGTGGTGGATTTGCCGACGCCGCCCTTGCCCGAGGCCACGGCGATGATGTTCTTGATGTTGTCGATGGGCTTCAGCGACTTCTGTACCGAATGCGCCTTGATCTGCCAGTCGACATCGACCTGCGCCATACTCACGCCCGGTACGGCCTCTACCTTCTCCTTGACGGCGGTGGCGATCGCGGCGGCGACGCCCTTGGCGGGGAAGCCCAGGGTGACCTTCACCTTGACCTGGTCGCCCTCGATGTCGATGCCCTTGATCGCGCTGGCGGCCACGAGGTTGCGGCCGAGGTGTGGTTCCACGTACTCCTTGATGGCCGCTTCGATGGACTCTCTCGTCAATTCGGACATGGGTTGCTCCGTTGTCTGGGGGCGGCCGCGGCGTGCGGCGGCAAGCCGGTGTTTCTTGTTTCGATATCGTGCTGGGGCGTCCACGCGAGCGCACGCGCAGCGTCCGACGCGGATACTGGGATCGGAACTGGTATCAGCATTCGCTAATTCAAGCCTCCCGGCGCAAGGCCGTGCGCGATTTGCGTGGGCGCGGCGGCATCTGCTCGGGGCGAGGTCGCCCGAATCGAGCAACGGCCAGGCGAGCGCGGGCGTACGCAATGGGTTGGGGTTGGACAAGGATCCGCGCCGTCATTGCCCGGATCTTGCCCTCGGTCTCAGACGGGTGATCCTGGAAACGACGATTGGACGGCCCTTCACCCTTTACCCATCCGCCGAGCCGGCGCCAACCATGTTGGAGCATTCCGCGTGTCGCGCCACGCGAAGGGCGAGTTGATTCAACGTCCGGAAGGCATTCGACCCGCGTCTCCTTGGCACGATCAGGACGGCAGTTCCGGCCACGCCCGTGGCGGTCGAGTACCGTTTCCAGGATGATAGTGCCGGACGTTCACCGCGCTTGATGCACCGGAGGTGCCCTGCCAATGCTCCGCCCCCTGCTCATGGTCCTGGTCTTCAGTCTCTCTGCCGCTGATCTCATGGCCGACGCGGTGATCCCGACCGCGGATCTCCCGGGGGCCCGGGATCCCGGCGCACTGAAGCGCTACGAGGGTTCCTTCATCGTGGCGTTCGACGAGAGGGCGTTCGATGAGCTCTTGTTGCCGGTCGGGCCGTTGCAACGGGATGCCGACCCGAAGCGGCGTGACGGGCACAACAACCTCTGGTTTGCCCCCACCCAGGCGCTGGATCTGGAAGGGCGCGTCACCCGCGCCGTCTACCTGCTCCCGGAGAACCGCTCGCCGCTGGAGGTGGTGCGAAACTATCGCGACGAGGTGCAGGCGATGGGAGGCCGGGTGCTGTTCGAGTGCAAACGCGAGGGGTGCGGCGGCGACCCCGGGCGCTCAAGCAGCGGGGGAGGCGGTGAGATGAGCCTGGCGATGGTGCTGCGTGCCCAGGAGCAGATCGCCGAGGCGCCGTTCTCCAACGCCCATTGCGCGCAGACCGAGCGTGTGCAGGACCAGCGCTATCTGGCCGCCGCGCTGCCCGAGCAGGACGCCCACGTCTCGGTGCTGGCATACGTTCTGAAGGGCGGGTCCTTCTGCAAGGCCCTCTCCGGGCGCACCGTCGCGATCGTGGATCTGGTACAGGCCAAGCCCCGGGAGCAGAAGATGGTCAGCGTCGACGCCCCCGAGATGGCACGAACCATCGAGGCCAGCGGCCGCGTCGCCCTGTACGGGATCCTGTTCGATTTCGACCAGGCCAGCCTCAGACCGGAATCGGGGCCGGTGCTCAAGGAGATCGCCACGCTCATGGCGTCCAGCCCCGATCTGCGCCTACTGGTCGTGGGCCACACCGACAACGCCGGCGGTTTCGAGTACAACCGCGCGTTGTCGCAACGCCGGGCCGAGGCCGTCGTCTCGTCCCTGGTGCACGACTTCGGCGCCGATAACGCGCGACTGTTCCCGGTTGGCGTCGGCTTCGCCGCGCCCGTGGCATCCAACGCGAGTGAGGACGGGCGCGCCCAGAATCGGCGTGTCGAGCTGGTCGAATACTGACCTCGCCTCGGGTCAGGCGGGCCGGGGATGGCCCGCCTGCCGCCGGAATCGCCGCCCGGCGATGCCCTTGTTCGTGCCGGCGGGTTGCGCGACACTGCCGCCCATGCCCCAGAACCTCGAACCGCTGGCCGTGGAGCTTGGTCGCCGCCTCGCGGCGAAGGGCTGGATGCTGGCGACGGCCGAATCCTGCACCGGTGGCTGGATCGCGAAGCTGGTCACCGATGTCGCGGGCAGCAGTCGCTGGTTCGACCGTGGTTTCGTGACCTACAGCAATGCCTCGAAACAGGACATGCTTGGGGTGTCGGCCCATACGCTGGCAGCAAACGGGGCGGTGAGCGAGGCCGTCGTGCGGGAGATGGCGCTCGGGGCGCTGCAGCGCAGCGCGGCGCGCATCTCGGTGGCCGTCAGCGGGATTGCCGGTCCCGGCGGGGAGAGCCCCGGGAAGCCCGTCGGCACGGTCTGGCTGGCGTGGGCGCACGTCGACTCCGACCGGGTGCTGACCGAGGTGATGCACTTCGACGGCGATCGCGACGCGGTGCGGCGCCAGAGCGTCGGCGCCGCGATGCAGCGGCTCATTGCGCTGTTGTCGGATGTCGGCTGAGCGCCTGTTCTTCGCGCTTTGGCCGCCGCGCGCGACGCGCGCCGAGCTGGATGCCCTGCGCGGCCGGCTGCCGGGCGCCCCGGGCAGACCAACCGATCCGGCCGATCTGCACCTCACGCTGGTGTTTCTCGGCGCCGTCGATGCGGCACGCCGGGCCTGTGCCGAGGCCGCCGCGGAGCGGGTCGCCGGGGTGCCGTTCGAGCTGAGCCTGGACCAGGCCGGCTGGTGGCAGGGGCCGCGCGTGCGCTGGTGCGCTCCCTTGCGGCCGCCGTCAGCGTTGTTGGCGCTGCAGCGCCGGTTGACCGAAGCCCTGGCCGACTGTGGTTTCGTCCCCGAGCGCCGTCCCTACCGCCCGCACGTGACGCTCGCCCGCAAGGCCCCGATGCTGGCGCCGATGCCCCTGGCGCCATCCATCGCATGGCCGGTCGATCGCTTTGTGCTGGCGCGCAGCCATGGTGGCCAACGGCCCGCCTACGAGGTGCTGCGGCGCTGGCCGCTGCATCCCCGGCGTGCGCCGGGCGGCGACGGGCCAGGCTGAAACCAGGTCGGACACCGCGGCTCGGCGATCGGGTTCGAGCCAACCGATCGCGCCCGCGGGCCCTTCGCGACCCTGACGCGGCACGCGCGACTATGTGATAATACGGCGTTTTCCGGTACAGCCGCCCAAGCATTGCGGGGGCGCTGCATCGTTCCAATTGGATGATTCGGAGTGTGGATGGACGAGAACCGCAAGAAGGCGTTGGCCGCGGCGCTGAGCCAGATCGAAAAGCAGTTCGGCAAGGGCTCGGTCATGCGCATGGGCGATGCCGGGGCCGTGCGCAATGTCGAGGCCGTTTCCACCGGTTCCCTCGGGCTCGACGTGGCGCTGGGCATCGGCGGCGTGCCGCGCGGGCGGGTCGTCGAGATCTATGGACCGGAGTCCTCGGGCAAGACGACGCTGACCCTGCATGTGGTGGCCGAGATCCAGAAGCTCGGCGGCACCGCCGCGTTCGTCGACGCCGAGCACGCGCTCGACCCGACCTACGCGGAGAAGCTCGGCGTCAATATGGATGAGCTGCTGGTCTCCCAGCCCGACACCGGCGAGCAGGCGCTGGAGATCACCGACATGTTGGTGCGCTCCGGCGCGGTGGACCTGGTCGTCATCGACTCGGTCGCGGCGCTGACGCCGAAGGCCGAGATCGAGGGCGAGATGGGCGACTCCCACGTCGGTCTTCAGGCGCGGCTGATGTCGCAGGCCCTGCGCAAGCTCACCGCCAACATCAAGCGCTCCAACGCGATCGTGATCTTCATCAACCAGATCCGCATGAAGATCGGCGTGATGTTCGGCTCGCCTGAAACGACCACGGGTGGCAACGCGTTGAAGTTTTACGCCTCGGTGCGCCTCGACATTCGCCGCACCGGCGCGATCAAGAAGGGAGACGAGGTCATCGGCAACGAGACCAAGGTCAAGGTCGTCAAGAACAAGATCGCGCCGCCGTTCAAGCAGGTGCATTTCGACATCCTCTATGGCGAAGGCATCTCCCGTGAGGGAGAGATCATCGACCTGGGCGTTGCCCAGGGAGTAGTCGACAAGTCCGGTGCCTGGTACAGCTACGACGGCAACCGCATCGGCCAGGGCAAGGACAACGTACGGGTGTTCCTCAAGGAAAATCCCGACATGGCCGCCGAGATCGAGGCCAAGATCCGCGCCCTGCTGCTGCCGCGGCCCACGCCGCTCGACGCCCCGGCCGACGAGCCGGCCGTGCCAGCCGGATAGCCGGATGCGCGGCGTTGTGAGCCCGGGGGTCGATCCAGTGCCGAGCGACCCCCGGCCGGGGGACGAACCGGTCGGTGATCTCGACGCCGAGGCGCGCGCCCGCGCGATCAGGCTGCTGGGCACGCGCGAACACTCGCGCCGAGAGCTCGCGCGCAAGCTCGGCGCCCGCGGCTATGCCCCCGACGTCATCGACAGGGTCCTCGATCGCTTGGCCGCCGATGGCCTGCTCGATGAGCAGCGCCTGGTGGAGGTCTATGTTGCCGAGCGCTTCGGCAAGGGCTTCGGTCCGTTGCGGGTGCGCCTGGAACTTCGCGAGAAGGGGCTTTCCGACGAGCAGATCGAGTCCCATCTCTCTCTCGACGACGAACGCTGCCTGACGCTGCTCGCGGCGGCCCATACCAAGCGCTTCGGCAGCGGCCGGCCGCGCGATGCGCATGAGCGTGCCAAGCGCGGGCGCTTCCTCGAGTACCGTGGTTTTCCGCCACGGCTCATTGCCCGTTTTTTCGACACGGACGACTGACCGTCGTTACCAGCATGACGCCAACCCCGAGTCTGTTGCCATGAAGAGCAGTGCCGAGCTCCGCAAAGATTTTCTCGACTACTTCGCCGCGCGTGGGCATGAGGTCGTCGAAAGCAGCCCGCTGGTGCCGGGCAACGACCCGACCCTGCTGTTCACCAACGCCGGGATGGTGCAGTTCAAGGACGTCTTTCTGGGCCGCGAGCGGCGGGCCTACAACCGGGCCGCCAGCTCGCAACGCTGCGTGCGCGCCGGCGGCAAGCACAACGACCTGGAGAACGTCGGCTATACGGCCCGGCATCACACCTTCTTCGAGATGTTGGGCAACTTCAGCTTCGGCGACTACTTCAAGCGCGAGGCCATCGGGTACGCCTGGGAATTCCTCACCGACGTGCTGAAGATCCCCGCCACCCGGCTGTGGATCACCGTCTTCACCGACGATGAGGAGGCGGCGCGGATCTGGCTCGATGAGATCGGTGTCGATCCCACGCGCTTCTCGCGCTGCGGCGAGAAGGACAACTTCTGGTCGATGGGCGAGACCGGTCCCTGCGGGCCCTGCTCGGAGATCTTCTACGACCACGGCCCGCAGATCGAGGGCGGTCCCCCGGGGACGCCGGAAGAGGACGGCGACCGCTACGTGGAGGTCTGGAACCTGGTCTTCATGCAGTACGACCGCGACAGCTCGGGTCGACTGACACCCCTGCCGCATCCGTCGGTGGATACCGGCATGGGTCTGGAGCGGCTCGCCGCGGTGATGCAGGGCGTGCACAGCAACTACGACATCGATCTGTTCCAACGGCTGATCGGGGCCGCCGCCGAGGTCACCGGCTGCGCCGACCGTCAGGAGAAATCGCTGCGCGTCATCGCCGACCACATCCGCTCGGCCGCGTTCCTGGTGGTGGATGGTGTCACGCCGGGTAACGAGGGCCGCGGCTACGTGCAGCGGCGCATCATCCGTCGCGCCATTCGCCACGGCTATCAGCTCGGTCAGCAGCAGCCGTTCTTCCATCGCCTGGTCGCCCCGCTGGTGGCCGAGATGGGCGATGCCTATCCGGAGCTGGCCGCCAAGCAGACCCATGTCGAGCGTGTGCTCAAGACCGAGGAAGAGCGCTTTGCCGACACCCTGGATCAGGGGCTGCGGATGTTCGAGGAGGCCGTCGCGGGCCTCGACGGGCGGCAGATTCCCGGAGAGACGGTGTTCCGGCTCTACGACACCTACGGTTTTCCGTCGGACCTCACCGCCGACATCGCCCGGGAGCGTGGGCTGACGCTGGACATGGACGGCTTCGAGCGCGAGATGACGAAGCAAAAGGCCCGTGCCCGGGCGGCGAGCCATTTCGGCGCCGGACAGTCCTACGACATCGAGCTCGAAGGTGAGACCGAGTTCAGTGGTTACGACACCCTTGCCGGAGAAGCGACCGTGGTCGGGCTGTATGTCGGGGGCGAGAGCCGCGACCGTCTGGCCAAGGGCGAGGACGCGCTGGTCGTCCTCGACGTCACACCCTTCTATGCCGAGTCGGGCGGGCAGGTCGGCGACCGCGGGCTGCTTCGCACCGCTGGCGGCGCGTTCGACGTCGTCGACACCCAGAAGAAGGGTGACGGCGTCATCTGCCACGTCGGTCGCGTTCAACGCGGTGAGCTGCGTGTCGGTGACCGGGTCGACGCCAGCGTCGACGCCGAGCGCCGTGGCGCCGTGGCCGTGCATCATTCCGCGACCCACCTGCTGCACGCGGCGCTGCGCGACGTCCTCGGCGATCACGTTCAACAGCGCGGCTCCCTGGTCGGGCCCGATCGGCTGCGATTCGACTTCTCCCACTTCGAGGCGGTCAGCCGCGAGCAGCAGCGCGAGATCGAGCGCCTGGTCAACCGCGAGATCCGTGAGAACCATCTCGTGGAGACGCGCATCATGGATATCGACGACGCCAAGGCGTCCGGGGCCATGGCCCTGTTCGGCGAGAAGTACGGCGATCAGGTCAGGGTCCTGCGCATGGGTGATTTCTCCGTCGAGCTGTGCGGTGGCACGCACGTGCGGGCCGCCGGCGACATCGGGCTGTTCAAGGTGATCGCCGAGGGCGGCATCGCCTCGGGCGTCAGGCGCATCGAGGCCGCCGCCGGCGAACGTGCGCTGCGCTGGGTGGAGGACGAGGAGGAACGCTTGCAGCGCATCGGGCAGTTGCTCAAGGGCAGCGCCAGCGATGCCGATGAGAAGGTCGGGCAACTGGTCGAGCGCGCACGCCGGTTGGAGAAAGAGCTCGACCAGCTCAAGGCGAGGCTGGCCAGTGCCGCGGGCAACGACCTGGCCACGCGGGTCGTCGAGGTCGGCGGCATCAAGACCCTGGCAGCGCGCCTCGATGGCGTCGACCCCAAGTCCCTACGCGACACCCTCGATCAGCTCAAGGACAAGCTCGGCTCGGGCATCGTGCTGCTGATGACCGAGAGCGATGGCAAGGTCAGCCTGATCGCCGGCGTGACCAAAGACCTCACCGGCCGTTTCAAGGCGGGTGATCTGGTCAAGGCCGCGGCCGAGAAGGTTGGCGGCCGCGGCGGCGGGCGTCCGGACATGGCCCAGGCCGGCGGCACCGATCCGGCCGGCATCCCAGCCGCGCTGGCCCTGGTGCAACACTGGGTCGCGGAGCGAGGCTAGCGCGTCCGTCCTGGCGGCCGATGGCCGCCCCCTCGAAACCCATCAAGTCGTTTACAACCTATGGCATTGATCGTCCAAAAATACGGTGGCACCTCCGTTGGCACCACCGAACGCATCCAGGCCGTGGCCGAGCGGGTCAAGGGCTGGCGCGATCGCGGTGACAGCGTCGTGGTCGTCGTCTCGGCCATGTCGGGGGAGACCGATCGCCTGATCGGCCTGGCCAGGGCGATCCAGGACCCGCCGGCGCCGCGCGAGCTCGACGTGCTGTTGTCCACCGGTGAGCAGGTCACCATCGCGCTGCTGAGCATGGCGCTCGACGCCATCGGCTGCCCGGCGCGTTCCTATACCGGCGCGCAGGTGCAGGTGCTCACCGACAGCACCCACAACAAGGCGCGCATCCGCGACATCGACGGCGCGCGTGTGCGTGCCGATCTCGATGCCGGGCGCGTGGTCGTCGTTGCGGGTTTCCAGGGCATCGACGAGCACGGCAATATCACCACCCTGGGGCGTGGCGGCTCGGATACCTCCGCGGTGGCGATGGC
>JAXGTD010000039.1:0-30096 GCA_040775095.1 Chromatiaceae bacterium
AAGCGCGCGGCGACCTGAATCCGATCGTGCTCTACGTGCCACCGATCTGGACGCGGCACCTGGCGCTGCTGTTGATGCTGCCGGTCTTCCCGCTGCTGTTCGCGACCTATTTGCCGGGGCGCATCCAGTCGACCCTGAAGCACCCGATGCTGGTGGCGGTCAAGATCTGGGCCGCGGCGCACCTGCTGGCGAATGGGACGCTGGCCGACGTGGTGTTGTTCGGCAGCCTGCTGGCCTGGGCCGTGGCCGATCGCATCTCGCTCAAGCGCCGCACGCCATTGCCGGTGCCGCTGGCGCCGCCCTCGAAGCTGAATGACCCGATTGCCGTGGTGGCCGGCCTGGCACTCTACCTGTGGTTCATCTTCGGTCTGCACCAATGGCTGATCGGGGTGTCGCCGCTTGGGTAGTGCCAACGGCCAAGAAGACGCTGCTTCAAAGCCTTTCCCGTCCAGGCCGCGCAGGGCCCGGCATTCTCGCGCGGGGCAAGCGCATGGAAACGTGGAGCATCTCGCCGGCCGCGCCCCGCGCGGCGCACCGACGACCTGCCGGGAAGGCTCTTGATCGGCGGTGCCCCTGGAAACGGGACCCAGCCGTCGGGGGATCACCGGCGCCGCATGTCCCAGAGATGAAGCAGGCCCAGTAATGGATGGTGGCGCAGCATGCGCGGGCCGGCGTAGCGCATCACCGCCCGGACCTGCTCCCGGCGGCGCTGGCTGTAGCAGTGGATGGTGCAGTTGCTGCACACGGGCTTGTCGTCGCCAAACGGGCAATTGTCGAGCCGCCGATGCGCATAGCGCAACATCGTCTCGCACTCGTCGCAGAGCTGGTGGTCCGTGCTTTTGCGGGCCGGGCGATGGTGGGCGCGACAGAAGATGTCGAACATCGCCGCCACGGTGCGCTGCTCGCGACGGATCCGTCGGCCGTGATGGACAGCAGGGCGAGGGGGCGGCGTGCGCGGTGTCATGCCGCAAATTCTGCCCGAATTCGGAACGCTGACCTTGACGCCGGTCAAGCGATACCCAACGTCTTCCGATGGTTATTGTAATTCGCCAGTTAGAGGGACCCCTCGGGTGGGAACTTTCATCAAGACGATCGCCGCGCTTTCCGCGTTGCTGCTGGCGGCTGGTTGTGCGCATCAGCCCTACCCACCGCTGCCAGAGGCTATCGGCGATATCGGGGGGGATGTGGCGGTCGTAGAGGTACCGGCGGACGCCGTGGCGCGGGACCTGAAACCGCCGCCTGATCCGGCATCGCTGCCAGCCGCGAGCAAGCGCCAGCTCGATATCCGGCTGGGCACCCAGACCTTCCGCTATTTCGAAGACGGCGCGTTGGTGTGGAGTGGCCCGGTCTCCTCTGGTTCGCCCGAGCATCCGACCCCGAGGGGGGACTTCAAGGTGCTGAGCAAGCAGGTCAATAAGCGATCGGGCAAGTACACCAACTATTTCAATCAACCGACGCCGATGCCGTACTCGCTCCAGTTCTCCGGCCCCTATTTTATCCACGAGGGGTGGCTGCCGGGACACGCCGCCTCGCACGGCTGCGTACGCTTGCGCTACGAGGATGCCAAGTTCCTCTACGCGCGCGTGAAGGTGGGCGACCGGGTCGTGGTGGCGGACTGACGACGGCCCCTACGGGTCTGGAGGGCGCGCTGGAGGCCCGGCGGTGGCCGATGGCTGGCGCGGGAAGGCCACCAGGTGATCGGCCTGCAGGCGAACGCCGATCTGCTCGCCGATCGCGTGTCGATGGTGGCTGGGTACCAGGCAAAGCACCTCGGTTCCGCTCTCGAGCCGCAGCGTATACAGGTACTCGGCGCCGCGGAAGGCGCGCTCGACGATGATGGCGCGGCGGGGGCTGGACTCGTCGTAGAGCATGTCATCGGGGCGGATCAGCACCTCGGCGCTCGATCCGGGCGGCAGCCCGTGCGGGTGCGCGCCAGCCACGCGGCCGAGCTCGGTCCTGACGCGGAGCGCGTCGTGGACCGTCGCCGGCAGCAGCACGCCCTGGCCGATGAAGTCGGCGACGAAGCGGTCCGCCGGCTCGTGGTAGAGCGCGAAGCCGCTGCCCCATTGGCGGATCTGCCCGTTGCCGAGCACGCCGATCTGGTCGGCCATCGCAAAGGCCTCGAGCTGGTCGTGCGTGACCAGGATCGCGGTCACCGCCTCGCGGCGCAGCACGTCGCGCACCTCCCGGGCGAGCTGTTCGCGCAGCTCGGCATCCATGCTCGAGAATGGCTCGTCGAGCAGCAGGATCTCCGGGCGGGGCGCCATTGCGCGTGCCAGCGCCACACGTTGCTGCATACCGCCGGAGAGCTGGTGTGGGTACTGTTTGGCCGCGTTCCGCATCCCGACCAGCTCGAGCAGCTCATCGACCCGGTGTTGCCGATCCGCACGCGCGAGGTGACGAAGCCCGAAGGCGACGTTCTTGGCGACCGACAGGTGCGGAAAGAGCGCAAAGTCTTGAAACACCATGCCGATGCGCCGCCGCTCCGGGGCCAGGGTCGCGCCCGGGTGGGACACCCGTTGGCCGCGCAGGAAGATCTCGCCCTGGCTCAGTGGCTCGAAGCCCGCGATGGCGCGCAGCAGCGTTGTCTTTCCGCAGCCGCTGGGACCGAGCAGGCAGCCGATGACCCCTGGCGCGAGCTCAAAGGAGACATCCTCGACAATGGTCGCGGCACCGTAGGCGACACTGACGTTTCGGACCTCAAGTTGGCTGGACATGGCGGGACCGGGTGATGGAGCGACTGAGCAGGAGCACCGGCAGCAGGCCGGTCAGGACAATGGTCAGGGCGGCCGGCGCCGAGTCGGCCAGGCGCTCGTCGCTCGCCAGCTCGAAGGCGCGCACGGCCAGGGTGTTGAAGTTGAATGGTCGCAGGATCAGGGTCGCGGGCAGCTCTTTGAGCACGTCGACGAACACCAGCAGCAGCGCGGTGAGCAGGCTGCCGCGCAGCATCGGTATGTGCACACGACGCAAGACCTCGCCGGGGCGGTAGCCCATCGAGCGGCCAGCGTCGTCCATCGATGGGCGGATCTTGCCCAAACCCGATTCCACCGTCTGCAAGGAGACGGCGAGGAACCGCACCAGATAGGCGAACACGAGGGCCGTGAGGGTGCCGCTCAACAGCAGGCCGGTCGAGACGTTGAGCGTGGCTCGCATCCAGGCATCGAGGGTGTTGTCGAACCAGGCGAAGGGGATGATCACGCCCACGGCGATGACCGTTCCCGGTACCGCGTAGCCCAGTGCGGCGACACGCACGGCGCCCTTGACCGGGCGCGAGGGGTGCAGCCGCCGGCCGTAGCCGAGCAGCAGCGCGAGCAGCAGCGCCAGCGCGGAGGTCCCCGCGGCCAGCGCGAGGCTGTGTGCAACCAGTCGCAGGAATGCGGCGTCGTAGGTTGCATCCGAGATCGTCAGTGCCCAGAACGCCAACTGGCCGGCGGGCAGCACGAATCCGAGCAGCAGCGCCAGCAGGCAGAACACGAAGGCCCCCGCCGCCGGCCAGCCTCGCAGCCAGAGCCGGCGGATGGCCTGCTCGCGCTGGCTGGTGTGGTGATAACGGGCGTGGCGTCGTGACCAGCGCTCGAGCAGGATCAGCACGAACACCAGGCCGAGCAGCAGCGTCGAGAGCTGTGCCGCGGCGGGCGGATTTCCGAGCCCGAACCAGGTCCGGAAGATACCGGTGGTGAAGGTCGGTACGCCGAAGTACTGGACCGTCCCATAGTCGGCCAGGGTCTCCATCAGTGCCAGCGAGAGTCCGGCGACGATGGCCGGGCGCGCCAGCGGCAGCGCGACGGTGAAGAAGGTGCGCCAGGGGCCGTTGCCGAGCGTGCGGCTGACATCGAGCACGCAGAGCGACTGGCTCAGGAACGCGGCCCGCGCGAGCAGGTAGACATAGGGGTAGAGCACCAATGACAGCATGGCCGCGGCGCCGGGCAGCGAGCGGATCTCCGGGAACCAGTAGTCACCGTAGCCCCAGCCGGTCAGCTCACGCAGCGTTGTCCGCACCGGCCCGGCGAAGTCGAGCAGGCCTGTATAGGTATAGGCGATGATGTAGGCCGGCATCGCCATGGGCAGCAACAGCGCCCATTCGAACAGACCCCGGCCCGGGAAGCGGCACATGCTGGTCAGCCAGGCCGTGCCGACGCCGCCGATCAGCGTCCCCAGCGTGACACCCAGTACGAGCCACAGCGAGTTGCGGACGTAGTCGGCGAGCACCGTCTGCGCCAGGTGTTGCCAGACATCGCCCACGGGGACGAACACGAACCCGACCACGACGAAGACCGGCAGTGCCATCGCCAGGGCGGTGCCGACGACGAGGACGGACCACGTACGCTGTGGCCTGTTGCCGGGGCGTGGCGTGGCCGGTCGGATGTCGGCCGCGGCGGTCACGATCGGGTCACGCGCCCGAGGGACCGCGAAAGCGGCGCGCGCGGGCGCCTGGTCGGCGGGATTGAAGACGCCGCGCGCGACACCGGCCTATTTCCAACCGGCTCGGTCCATGACGCGAACCGCCTCTCCGTTCAGCTCACCGAGTGTCGCCATGTTCAGGTCGTCCGCCTCGAACGTCCCCCAGCTCGCCAGGACGGGGCTGATCGAGACGCCACCGCGCACCGGATACTCCCCATTGGCCTGCGCGTACCATGCCTGTGACTCCGGACTGACGAGAAACTCGACCAACCGGATGGCCGCATCCTTGTTCTTCGCGGCCCCCGTCAAGGCCGCCCCGCTGACATTGACATGGACGCCGCGCCCGTCGCCCTGTCCAGGCTGGTTCGGCCAGAATACGGCCATGCGCTGCGCGGGTGCCTGCTCGGCGCTGTCGCCGGAGGTCAGCATGCCGGCGAGGTAATAGGTGTTGGCGATGGCGATGTCGCATTGGCCCGCCGCCGCGGCCTTGATCTGATCGCGGTCGCCGCCCTTGGGTGATCGCGCCATGTTGTCAACCAATCCGGCCGCCCATTGCTCGGTGGCGTCGGCGCCATCGGCGGCGATCATCGATGCGACGAGCGACTGGTTGTAGACGTTGTCCGACGAGCGGATGCAGATGCGGCCCTTCCACGCTGGGGTCGACAACGCCTCGTAGGTGGAGAGCTCCGCGGGGTCGACCCGATCCTTTACATACAGGATGGGCCGCGCCCGCAGGGAGAGACCCACCCAGTGGCCATCGGGGTCACGGTAGCTCTCGGGCACCGCGGCATCGATGGCCGCCGAGCTCATGGGCTGGGTCACGCCTGCCACCTTGGCGCGGTGCAGGTTGCCGGCGTCGACGGTCAGCAGCACATCGGCCGGGCTGTTGATCCCCTCGCTTTGCAGGCGCTGCAGCAGCGCATCGGCCTTGCCTGTGACCAGATTGACCCGGATACCCGTTTCTTCGGTGAATCGGTCCAGCAGCGGTTTGATCAGCGCCTCCTTGCGCGCAGAATAGAGATTGACCTCCTGTTCGGCCACCCCCGCGGCGGGTTGCGCAAGCAGGGTGGAGAAGGCGGCTGCCAAGACGATGCGGTTGGTAACAAGGCTCACGAGAGGGGTAGCTCCTGGTCGACGTGGATGTTGTTGGCCGACCCGCCGGGTGCAGGATGCGCAGGACGGATGGCCCTCGGGAAATCCTTTTGATGATAATGCGAACAATTCGCATTGACAAGTATGTTGCGTCTTTTCCCTGCCCTGCATGCGTGTATCCGCGCTACACTTGAAAGTTCCGTTCCCAATAGCGATTTAGCCCACAGTCGTCAGCGCCCCGACCCGCGTTTCAGCAATTGCCTCGTCCTGTGGTGCAGATTGCCCTTGAAAGCAACCCCCGCCAGCGTAAGATAACCGAGCAAAGCACTCAGTAATTTTGGAGCTCCCGCCATGAGCGCAGCAACCGAATACGACCAACTCGTCAAATCCGAGTACGAGCATGGCTTCGTCACAGAGATCGAGTCCGATACCCTGCCGCCGGGGCTCGACGAGGACGTGATCCGGGCCATCTCCCAGCGCAAGGGCGAACCGGAGTTCATGCTCGAGTGGCGGCTCAACGCCTATCGCAAGTGGCTGGAGATGCCGACGCCGCGCTGGGCGTCGGTGCATTATCCGCCCATCGATTTCCAGTCGATCTCCTATTTTTCGGCCCCGAAGAAGAAGGACGGGCCAAAGAGTCTGGATGAGGTCGATCCGGTGCTGCTGGAGACATACGAGAAGCTCGGCATCCCGATCGAGGAGCAAAAGGCGCTGGCCGGGGTTGCCGTGGACGCGGTCTTCGACAGCGTCTCCGTGGCAACGACCTTCCGCAAGTCGCTGGCCGAGGCGGGCGTCATCTTCTGCTCGATCTCCGAGGCGCTGCAAGAGTACCCCGAGCTGGTCAAGCAATACATGGGCAGCGTCGTGCCGCACACCGACAACTTCTACGCGGCGCTGAACTCGGCCGTGTTCACGGACGGCACGTTCGTCTACGTACCCAAGAACACGCGCTGCCCGATGGAGCTGAGCACGTACTTTCGCATCAACACCGCCAACACCGGGCAGTTCGAGCGCACGCTGATCGTGGCCGAGGCGGGCAGCTATGTCAGCTATCTGGAGGGCTGCACCGCCCCGCAGCGCGACGAGAACCAACTGCATGCGGCCGTGGTGGAGCTCATCGCGATGGAAGACGCCGAGATCCAATACTCCACGGTGCAGAACTGGTACCCGGGCGACGCGGAGGGTCGCGGTGGCATCTATAACTTCGTGACCAAGCGCGGTGACTGCCGCGGCGCGCGCTCGAAGATCTCCTGGACCCAGGTCGAGACCGGCTCGGCGATCACATGGAAGTACCCGAGCTGCATCCTGCGCGGCGACGATTCTGTCGGAGAGTTCTACTCGGTCGCCGTCACCAAGGGTCGCCAGCAGGCCGACACCGGGACGAAGATGATCCATTTGGGCAAGAACACCAGCTCGACCATCGTCTCCAAGGGGATCGCCGCCCAGCATGGCCAGCAGGCCTATCGGGGCCTGGTACGGATCTCTGGCAGGGCCGAGGGGGCGCGGAACCACACCCAGTGTGATTCGCTGCTGATCGGTGACCAGTGCGGTGCCCACACCTTCCCGTACATCGAGGTGAAGAACCCGAGCGCGAAGATGGAGCACGAGGCGACCACCTCGAAGATCAGTGACGACCAGCTCTTCTACTGTCGCTCGCGTGGGCTCTCCGGGGAAGACGCCGTGTCGATGATCGTCAACGGCTTCTGCAAGGAGGTCTTCAACCAGTTGCCGATGGAGTTCGCCGTCGAGGCCCAGAAGCTGCTGAGCATCAGTCTGGAAGGGGCGGTCGGATAGCCTAAGGGACTGAGTCGTCTAAAGTACCATGCCGCGGAGGGCGCCACGGCGGTGATGGCCAGGGGGCCGCCTCGTGTGACCGGGTCCGGGACCCGGGTCATCCGGGCGATGTCCGCCAGCCCGTCGAGCTCAGTGCCTTCGCGATTGTTGCCGCGCCGCGGCCATTACGTTTTGGAGAGTGAGGTTTTTGCAATGCTGTCTGTCAAGGGCCTGAAGGCGAACGTCGGTGACCAGGAGATCCTGCGGGGCCTCGACCTGGAGGTGGGCGCGGGTGAGGTCCACGCGATCATGGGGCCGAACGGCTCGGGGAAGAGCACCTTTGCACATGTGCTCTCGGGCCGTGAGGGCTACCAGGTCACCGCCGGCAGCGCCCACTTCGACGGCGTGGATCTGCTGGAGCTCGAGCCTGAGGAGCGCGCCAGGCTGGGCCTGTTTCTGGCTTTCCAATATCCGGTGGAGCTTCCGGGTGTCAACAACACCTATTTCCTGAAGGCCGCATTGAATGCGATCCGCGTCTCGCGCGGCGAGCCGGAGCTCGACGCGGTCTCGTTCCTGCGGCTGATGAAGGAGCGGCTGAAGATCCTGCATCTCGATGACTCCCTGCTCAAGCGGCCGGTCAACTTCGGTTTCTCGGGCGGTGAGAAGAAACGCAACGAGATCTTCCAGATGGCGATGCTGGAGCCGAAGCTGGCGATCCTCGACGAGACCGACTCGGGCCTCGATATCGACGCGCTGCGCATCGTCGCCGACGGCGTGAATGCCCTGCGCGGGCCGGAACGCTCGATGCTCGTCGTGACCCACTATCAGCGCCTGCTCGACTACATCCAGCCCGACTATGTGCACGTGCTGGCCAAGGGTCGGATCATCCGCTCCGGTGGCAAGGAGCTGGCCCTCGAGCTCGAGGAGCGGGGCTATGGCTGGATTGCGGACGAGGCGGCGGCATGAACATGGCAGCCGAGAACCTCGCGACAAGCGCGGCGGGCCCCTTCGATACCTGGCTACCCGCCACCACGGTGGCAGGCGATGAGGTGGGCTGGCTCGCCGCCGAGCGTCGCAGCGCGGCCGCCCGGGTCCGCGAGCAGGGTGTGCCCACCGCCAAGTCGGAGGCGTGGCGTTACACCGGTCTGCGCTCGCTGCTGGAGCAGGGCTTCACCCAGGTGGACGAGGCCATTACCGCTGTCGAGCCCGAAGACATCGAGGAGGTCCTGATCCCCGGGCTGGATGCCCATCGTGTCGTCCTCGTCAACGGGCGTTACTCGCCGACGCTCTCGGCGCTCGGGGATGTGCCCGAAGGCGTGCGCATCGGCAGCCTGCGCGAGACGCTCAAACGCGACCCAGACGCCCTGCGGGGTCGACTGACCCAGATTGCCGGGGAGGGTTGCCACGTCTTCGCATCGCTGAACACCGCGGGGATCGACGACGGCGTCGTCGTGTTGCTCGAGCGTGGCGCGATGGTTGAGCGCCCCATCGAGCTGATCCACCTGTCCTTGGGCATGGATCAACCGCGGGTTGCGCAGCCTCGTCACGTCGTGGTGCTCGGCGACGGGGCGCGCGCCGAGCTGATCGAGCGCTATGTGAGCCTTGGTGACTCGCTCTACTGCACCAACTCGGTGCTGGAGATCTCGCTGGGCCGCGATGCGTCGCTACAGCACCGTCGGGTTCAGCTCGAGAGCGTCAACGCCTTCCATATCACCGGCCTGTACCTGAGTCAGGGTGAGGGCAGCCACTATCTGGGGGTCAATGTCGGGCTCGGCGCCGCCTGGGCGCGGACCGACCTGGTGGTGCGTTTTGCCGGCGAGCATGCCGAGTGCGAGCTGCAGGGTCTCTACCTTGCCGGCGATCGGCAACTGACGGACTACCACATGGACGTCGAGCACGGGCTGCCGCATTGCCGCAGCCGCGAGAATTTCAAGGGTATCCTCTACGGCAAGGGCCGCGCCGTGTTCGACGGCCGTGTCTACGTCGCGGTGGGTGCACAGAAGACCGATGCGGCGATGTCCAACCGCAACCTGGTCTTGTCTATGAACGCGGAGGTCGACACCAAGCCCCAGCTGGAGATCTATGCCGACGATGTGAAGTGCAGCCACGGCACCACGGTCGGCCAGATCGAGCCGGAGATGCTGTTTTACCTGCGCTCGCGGGGCATCTCCGCGGCGATGGCGCGGCGTATGCTGTGCCTGGGTTTCGCCGATGAGATTGTCGATGCGCTGGGGCCTGAGCAACTGCGCGAGTATGTCGCCGAGCGTGTCGGCCAACGTCTGGAGCAGGCGGTGCTGTAGATCGGCCGGTACCGGTCGCGGTCCCGGCGCCGAGCGACGAATTCGACCGCCATGTCGAGCAATCGCGGGCCGTCGTCGGGTGACGGCAGGGCCCGAAGGCAGTAAAGGTGATTTCGCTATGAACAGACTGGCGCGTTTCGCCGGCTTCGGCGACGAGCACGAGGACGGCACGGCGGATGCTAATCCGGATCTCGACGTCAGCGCGGCGGTCGCTGGTATGGACCCCGAAGCGCTGCGCGGCCCGATCATCGCGGCCCTGCGTTCCGTCTACGACCCGGAGATCCCGGTCAACATCTACGACCTTGGCCTCATCTACAAGATCGACATTGCCGGGAACGGTAACGTCGGCATCGACATGACGCTGACCGCTCCGGCCTGTCCCGTGGCCGGCATGATGCCGGTCATGGTCAAGGACGCGGTGGAGAAGGTCGAGGGCGTCGGCGAGATCGAGGTCGAGCTGGTCTGGGATCCGCCCTGGAGCCAGGAGAAGATGTCCGAAGAGGCCCTGCTACAACTCGGTATGCTCTAGGGAGGCGCTGATCTAAGGCGTATCCCGTCCGGGCCCCGGAAGGCCGGGCATTTCGAGCGCCGCTCGCGCTGCGAGGGCTTGAACATGGAGCACTTCGCGCGTCGCGGCTCGCAAGGGGCGAGCTGGTCAACTGCCCGGAAGGCATCTGATCAGCGTTTTCTCGGGGCGGTGCTGATCAAATGGCCGGGGGATGCCTTTTGCTTTCCGTCCGGCAGCCCGGACAGCGCGCGGGGCGAGCCGCGGACCGAATCACAGAGCGGAGACCGACACGATGTCCGACGCGAAGAACGTTCTCGGCGAGCCCCTGGAGGCGTGCTCGCTGCAGCCGCGCACCGGCTTCAGCCGTACCGGCAGCTGCGAGACCGGCCCGCAGGATCTCGGGTCACATACCGTCTGCGTGCGGGTTACCGCCGAGTTTCTCGCCTTCTCGAAATCCCGCGGCAATGATCTGACGGCGCCGGTGCCGGAGTTCGGCTTCCCGGGGCTGGCCCCCGGCGATCGCTGGTGCCTGTGCGCGGCACGTTGGCGCGAGGCCCTCGAGGCGGGTTGCCCACCCCGGGTGGCCCTGCGTGCGACCCACGAGAGAGCGCTCGAGGCCTGCGAGATGGCCGACCTGAAGCGGCACGCGTTGGATCTGTCCTAAGCCGAGCGCGTCCGCGGTGCAGCGCCGGGCGATGTCGCGCCGAGCCTCCGTCGAGCAGATTCGTGTACGCGGCCTGGTGCAGGGCGTCGGATTCCGCCCCCATGTCTGGCGATTGGCCCGCGACCTGGGCCTGTGCGGTGACGTGCGCAACGACGGCGACGGTGTGCTGATCCGGGTTCAAGGCGCGGCAACGGCCATCGACGCCCTGTGCCTGCGCCTCAGTGCCGAGTGTCCGCCGCTGGCGCGGATCGATGAAATCGAGCGTCGAGCGCTCGACGAGCCACCCGAGGGGACGGGTTTTTCGATCGTCGCCAGCGCGGCGACTGCCGTGCATACCGGCATTGTTGCCGATGCATCCACCTGTGCCGAGTGTGCGGCCGATATTGTCGACCCTTCCAACCGACGCTACCGCTACCCCTTCACCAACTGCACCCATTGTGGACCGCGGCTGAGCATCGTGCGTGCCATCCCCTATGATCGCGCGAATACAAGCATGTCGGCCTTCCCGATGTGCTCGGCCTGTGCGGCCGAATATCGCGACCCGGCTGATCGCCGCTTCCACGCTCAGCCCAACGCTTGCGCGGTGTGCGGTCCCCGGGTCTGGCTGCAACGGGCGGACGGCAACGGCATCGATCCGGCGGGCATTGGCTGTATCGATGCCATCGCGGCGGCCAGTCGCCTGCTCGACGATGGCTGGATCCTTGCGATCAAGGGCATCGGTGGCTTCCATCTGGCCTGCGATGCGACCAACCCCCGGGCGGTTGCCGAATTGCGCCGGCGCAAACGCCGCGATGCCAAGCCGCTCGCGCTGATGGCCCGGGATCTCGACCTGGTGCGGCGCTACTGCGCCGTTTCCGACCAGGAGGCCGCGCTGCTCGGGTCGGCGGCGGCGCCGATCGTGCTGCTCGAGCGTGAGACGCCGGGGGATCTGTCTGCCGAGGTCGCGCCGGGGCAGCGAGCCCTCGGGTTCATGCTGCCCTACAGTCCACTGCATCGGTTGCTGCTGGCGGATCTGGACCGCCCGATGGTGATGACCAGCGGCAATCTCAGCGACGAGCCCCAGTGCACCGACAACGCCGAGGCCGTCTCCCGTCTCGGCGCACTGGCCGATGCCTGGCTGCTGCACGATCGGGATATCGTCAATCGCGTCGACGACTCGGTCGTACGCGTCATGGACGGTGCGCCCCGGCTGCTGCGCCGCGCGCGCGGCTACGCGCCGGAGCCGATCCGCCTGCCGGAGGGATTCGGCGACGCCGCGCCGGTGTTGGCGCTGGGCGGCGAGCTCAAGGCCGCGATCTGCCTGCTCCAGGACGGCCAGGCAATCCTGTCGCAGCACCTGGGTGACCTTGGCGATGCCCGCACCGCACAGGCGTTCGAGCAGACGGTTGCCCTGTACCGCGACCTGTTTGGTCACCGGCCAGGGGCGATCGCCGTGGACCTGCACCCGGACTATCGATCGAGTCTCCGCGGCCGCGACTGGGCGCTGGAGGCGGATGTGCCGCTGATTGCCGTGCAGCATCACTTCGCCCATCTCTGTGGGGTACTCGCGGACAACGCTTGGCCACTCGACGCCGGACCGGTGCTCGGCATCATCCTCGATGGCCTTGGTCAAGGGCTCGACCGGACCATCTGGGGCGGGGAGCTCCTCGTCGCGGACTATCGGGCCTTCGAACGGGTCGGGCACCTGAAGGCCGTCGCGCTGCCGGGTGGAACCCGGGCCATGCTCGAGCCCTGGCGCAATCTGTTCGCCCAGATCCAGGCGGGTGTCGGGTGGGAGGCGTTTCAGACCCGTTGGCACGGGCTCGCGCTGACGCGTTCCCTTGCCAGGCGGCCCCTCGGGCTGGTCGCGGCCATGCTCGAGAAGCGGCTGAATGCACCGCTGGCGTCATCCTGCGGGCGCTTGTTCGATGCGGTCGCGGCGGCGCTGGACATCTGCCCCGGCGCAATCGCCTATGAGGGACAGGCGGCCATCGAGTTGGAAGCGGCCGCTCGCGGCGGGCTGGATCGCGTCGCCGTTGGATACCCGTTTGCGATCCGCGATGAGGCGGCGCCCCTGGTCCTGGATCCCTGGCCGATGTGGAGCGCGCTGTTCGACGACCTCGCCGCCGGGGTTGCTCGCGAGGAGATCGCCGCGCGCTTTCATCTCGGGCTGGCCGCCGCCCTCGCGGACATGGCGCTACGCATCGCCGCGCGGGGCCGGGTCGATACGGTCGCGCTATCCGGTGGCGTGTTCCAGAACCGAACCCTGCTCGAGGCGCTTGCGCAACGGCTGCGCAACGCCGGGCTGAGGGTGCTCATGCATCGACAGGTTCCTGCCAACGACGGCGCACTGGCGCTGGGTCAGTCGGTTGCCGCCGCGGCGATCCTGGGTGGCCCTGGCTGAGTCAGCGCCCCGCCTGCCGTGGCCGATAACGGTCGGGGATCAGGATCGTTGGCGCGAGCTGGCGTGGGTCTGCCATCGGGAAGTCCAGCGTGTAGTGCAGCCCGCGGCTTTCGCGCCGGCGCTGCGCGGAGCGGATGATCAGATCCGCCACCTCGACCAGGTTGCGCAGCTCCAGCAGATCGTTCTCGACGCGGAAGTTGCTGTAGTTCTCGATGATCTCCTGGCGCAGCAGATCGACCCGGCGCTTGGCCCGCTGCAGGCGCTTGTTGGTCCGCACGATACCGACGTAGTCCCACATGAAGCGCCGCAGCTCTTCCCAGTTGTGGGAGATCACGACCTCCTCGTCGGGCTCTCTGACCCGGCTGGCGTCCCACGGTGGGGCATGGCGAGGCGCCGGCCAGTTGGCCCGCACCGCCTCGATGTCCGCGGCGGCGAGCTCGGCGAAGACCAGACATTCGAGCAGCGAGTTGCTGGCCATCCGGTTGGCCCCATGTAGGCCCGTATAGGCCGTCTCGCCGATGGCATAGAGTCCCGGGATGTCGGTGCGGGCTCGGGCGTCGGTCAGGACGCCGCCACAGGTGTAGTGTGCGGCCGGCACCACCGGGATGGGCTCGCGGGTGATGTCGATGCCCAGCTCCAGGCAGCGCGCATGGATGGTCGGAAAATGCTCGCGCACGAACTCCGCCGGCCGGTGCGAGATATCGAGCAGCAGGTACTTGCTGCCGATGCGCTTCATCTCATGGTCGATGGCCCGCGCGACGATGTCGCGTGGCGCGAGCTCGGCGCGCGGGTCGAAGCGCGGCATGAAGCGGTCGCCGTCTGGCAGCATCAGCCGGGCGCCTTCCCCGCGCAGGGCCTCCGTGACCAGGAAGGATTTCGCCTTCGGGTGATACAGGCAGGTCGGGTGAAACTGCATGAACTCCATGTTCGCAACCCGGGCACCGGCGCGCCAGGCCATCGCGATGCCATCGCCGGTGGAGACATCGGGATTGCTGGTATAGAGGTAGACCTTGCTCGCTCCCCCGGTGGCGATGACCACGAAACGGGCCAGGAAGGTGTCGACCTCGCCGGTTCTGCTGTCGAGGATGTAGGCCCCACAGCAACGATTGTCATCGTCATTGAGCTTGTCGGCCGTGATCAGGTCGATCGCGGTATGATGCTCGAACAGCTCGACATTTGCCCGCGCGCGGATCAGCCCTTCAAGCGTGCTCTCGACGGCCTGCCCGGTGGCATCCGCGGCATGCACGACCCGCCGGTGGGTATGCCCTCCCTCACGCGTGAGGTGGTAGCCTTCTGAGCCGGTTGCCGCCGCATCGCGTGTGAACGCAACGCCCTCGTCGAGCAGCCAACGGATGTTGGTCGGCCCGTGCTCGACGACCAGTCGCACGATGTCCGGGTCGCACAGTCCAGCACCGGCCTCGAGCGTGTCCTCGACGTGCGACTGGATGGAATCTCCGGCGTCGAACACCGCCGATATGCCGCCCTGTGCATAGAGGGTGTTGCCTTCGCTGAGCTCGCGCTTGGAGACGATGGCAATGGACATATCTGGCGGCAGCCGTAACCCAAGGCTGAGCCCGGCCGCGCCGCTGCCGAGGATGAGGACGTCATGCCGGAGGGAGGTGCTCATAGTGCTTGCATCCTGATTACGACGACGGGACGTTTGCCACGGCCCCCGTGGACTGAAGTATGCCGCAAAATGACGCCCGCGAGTCGACCGAAGAGCGTCGCCGCAACCGGCGACGGCGGGGCCTCGCCACCGCCCGTCGTGACCCGCCGGGGCCGGGCGGGGGAGTCGGTTCTGTCGGGGGCGGGTGGGCGCCGCCCGGGGCGATGTGGCAGTCCGGCCAGGACGACGCTGGCCGCGGTACGCGCGGGCCCAGGTCGGGGAGCGGTTCTCGAACCGCGTTCGGCTCGCGGCCGGCCTCGCGACAATTCCGACTCGGGGCCGAGGCAGGGACTTTGTTAGGATGATGGGTCGTTGGGATGGATGCCCCGGCCTGCTGCGTTTTTTTTTTCGAGCGGAGCGCACCCGCGCCCGACCGGGGCGGACCGGACTCGCCAACGGATCCTCCCCACCGCGTGGGGCCGGGCCAGCGCGCCGGCGACCGGCCGGCCCGAGGGTCGGGAGTCGGGAATCGACGCGGATCCTGATCTGGGTCAGCGCGAGGCAGGCGGCGGCACGAACTTTTCATTACGGGTGACTGTCAATGGCAACGGAATCGAGAGACACCGCACCGGGGATCGCGCCGCGTGTCTGAGCGACCGGCCGACCAAGAGTTGGTGTCGCGTGCCCAGCGTGGTGACAAACGGGCGTTCGACCTGCTGGTGCTGAAGTATCAGCAAAAGGTCGCGGGGCTCATTTCGCGTTATATCCGTGATACGAGTGAAGTGATGGACGTCACGCAGGAGGCATTCCTCAAGGCGTATCGAGCGCTGCCGGGGTTTCGCGGCGAGAGTGCCTTCTATACCTGGATCTACCGGATCGCGATCAACACGGTTAAGAATTATCACGTCGCCCAGGGTCGGCGTCCGCCCGGCGACGACATCGATGCGGAGCTGGCCGAGCAGTTGGATTCCGGCGCTCGGCTGCGCGAGACCGCGACGCCGGAACGCGAATTGTTGAGCGAGGAGATCGCGCAGACGGTTCAGGCGGCGCTCGATGCGCTGCCCGAGGACCTGCGCACGGCGATCGTTTTGCGCGAGCTCGATGGCATGAGCTATGAGGAGATCGCAAACGCGATGGACTGCCCGATCGGTACGGTGCGATCGAGAATCTTCCGTGCACGCGAGGCGATCGACAAGCGCCTCCGCCCGCTGCTCAATCCCTAACGCCGATGGCAAGGGCAAGGTATATGACCGAAGATCAACGACAACGCCTGTCGGTTCTCGTGGACGACGAGGCTGGCCCGCGGCAGGCCTCCCGGACCCTCGACGAGCTCCTCCAGGATGCGGAGCTGCGGGCATGCTGGGAGCGTTATCACCTGATCGGGAGCGTGCTGCGTGGAGACCGGGTCTCGCGCGCGTTTTGCCAGGTCAGCGCGCGCTTGAGCGGGCCGCTCGGCCAGGAGCCGACGATCCTGGCACCCCGAATGCGATGGCGGGGCCTGCCGCGGCGCTCCGTCTCCAGTGTCGGCGCGGCCGTCGCCGCCGCCGCCCTGTTGACCGTTGTCGTGGTGCCTCAATGGTCGACTGGGCCGGGCGATGCGCCGCAGAGGCTAGCCGCGCCGACACCCGCGCCAGCGACCGCTCCGGTGGCGCTCGCCGACCTGCCCGTCGATCCAGCCGCGGCCGCGATGCCGTCGCCTGGCCCGCGCTGGCAGATCGATGAGCCCGCGCTGGAATCGAAGCTCGATCGGATGCTCGTCAGCCATCAGGAGAGCGCGACGGCGTCCGGGATCCAGGGCCTGATGTCCTACGCGGCGTTGGTTGGCTATGGCGGTCGTTGAGGGTTGGCTTTGGCGAGGGGCGGGACTCGTACTCCTGTACGGGTTCCTCGCAACCTTTGCCGCGGCGGGAGCGCGCAGCGACGCGGCGGCGACCGGGTCCGGTGCGTCGCCGATGGCGTTGTTGCAGCGGATGTCGGCGGCCCTGTCGACGCTGGAGTACGAGGGGACATTGGTCTACCTGCACGGCCAGCACCTGGCGACCCTGCGCATCGCGCATGATGTCGACGGGGACGTGTCGCGCGAGAGTCTGCTCGCGTTGAACGGCCCGATCCGCGCCGTGACCCGCTCCGAGCAGGGCGTCACCTGTGTGATGCCCGACGCGCACCCGATCCTGATCGAGCGCAAGGGCCCGGCAGCGGGCGAGCTCCTGCGGCCGGGGGTGTTCGATCCCGTTGCGATCAATGCCCACTATCTGGTCCATCCGCTCGGCTCCTCACGGGTGGCCGGGCGTGAAACCGATGTGGTCGGGGTCATTCCCCGTGACAACCTCCGCTACGGTTACCGTTTCTATATCGACCGGTTGACCGGGCTTCCGCTGAAGACGGATCTGATGAACGCCGATGCGGAACCCATCGAGCAGGTGATGTTCACCGAGATCGCGGTCGAGCCGGACTCCGCGAGGGCCTTTGCGGCCGCGAGCGCCGCGCCGTCGCTCGACAGGTTGCCGCCCCCGACAGCGGTGTCCGCGCCGGTCCTGGCCGATTCGCGCTGGTGGTTCGACGAGGTCCCGCCGGGTTTCGCGCTGGTGATGTACGAGGGTCCCGGCAATGACGCGCTCGGGGATGCCGCCGGGCACTTCCTGTTCAGCGACGGTCTGGCCTCGGTTTCGGTCTATGTCGAGCCTGGCGGGCAGCCGGGTCTGTCGGGCACGACGCACATGGGTGCCATCCACGCCATTGGGGGGCGCGTGGCCGATCACCAGGTGACGGTCGTCGGCGAGGTGCCCCCCCAGACGGTCGAGGCGATGCTGCGCGGCGTGCGCTTCGTCTCGCGCTGAGGTCTGGCTCGGCCGGCGTGAGGTCTCGAGTGGGGCAAGTTGTCGTGTCCATGGGTTGCCGCCCGATGCAGGCGAGCATTCGCGAGGAGCAACATGATCGAGGAACGGGCAGTTGTGTTAGCGGTCGGCCCCGGGCTGGCCGAGGTGCAGGCGTTGCGCCGCGGCAGCTGCGGTAGCTGCTCGGCGAACGGGGCATGCGGCACCTCGTTGCTGGAGCGCTTTTTCGGCCGCCGCGCGTTGCGCCTGACGCTGGTCGACCCGATCGGGGTCCGGGCCGGGGACGAGGTGGTCGTCGGTGTGCCGGAAGAGGCCCTGCTCAGGGCCGCCTTCGCGGCCTACCTGGTGCCCCTGTTGTCGTTGATCGGCGCCGCCATCGCCGCACGTGAGGTCGCTCTGTGGTTGGGGGTCGGCTCGGTGGAGCCGTGGAGCCTGCTGGGCGGCGTCGTGGGCTTTGTGGGCGCGTTGCGCTGGGTAGCTCGCTACAGTCGCCGGCTCGGAGACGACGAACGCTACCGCGCCGTGTTGTTGCGCCGGGTCGGACCGGCGCCGCGGTCGGTGCGTCTGGCCTGACCCCTGTCCATGCACGCCGTCTGCCCCGGGGTTTCACGTCCGCACGCCGCGCCTCGGGCCCTGGCCGGCCCACCCCTTCCAACGCGCGCCACACGCCGCCCACGCCTTCTGCTATCTTTGGCGCCATATCGCGCGGTGGCGCGGTAGCTCCACCGCAACGTAGCTCGATCCCATACTCCATGATCAAGATCCCCCGCCCGATGACGGCCCCTCCCGCCGCAGCCCGTTTGCTGGCCACGACGCTCCTGCTGTGTGCGACAGTCGCGTTTTCGCAGGCGTCGCCCGGGCGCGCGGCGACGCTGCAGGGTCTGCCGGACTTCACGGTGCTCGTTGAGCGAAACGGGCCTGCCGTGGTCAACATCAGCACCAAGCAGAGTACACTGTATGGCCCGCAGCAGTTCGGCGACGGCGGGATCCCGGAGGACAGCCCGCTGTACGAGTTCTTTCGTCGTTTCTTCGGCGAGGATGGCGATATCCCGGACGACGCCGATCCGGGGCGCTCGCTCGGTTCGGGGTTCTTTGTCTCCAGCGACGGCTATGTGCTGACCAATTCCCATGTCGTCGAGGCGGCCGACGAGATCATCGTCCGAACCAGCGACCGGCGGGAGTTCCTGGCGCAGGTCATTGGCGCGGATGAGCGCAGCGACATCGCCTTGCTGAAGGTCGACGGGACCGACCTGCCTGCCGTGGAGATCGGCTCGGCGGCCAACCTGAAGGTGGGCGAATGGGTGCTCGCCATCGGCTCGCCGTTCGGCTTCGAGCACTCGGCCACCGCGGGGATCGTCAGCGCCAAGGGGCGCAACCTCCCCAGCGAGAACTACGTGCCATTTATCCAGACCGATGTGGCGATCAACCCGGGCAACTCGGGGGGGCCGCTGTTCGACCTGGATGGGCGGGTGATCGGCGTCAATTCCCAGATCTACAGCCGCACGGGTGGATTCATGGGACTGTCGTTCGCCATTCCGATCGACGTCGCGATGGACGTCGTCGCCCAATTGAAGAGCAAAGGCAAGGTCAGTCGCGGCTGGCTCGGCGTGCTGATCCAGGACATGACGCGCGACCTGGCCGAGACCTTTGGCATGAAACAGCCGCGCGGCGCGTTGGTGGCCCAAGTGCTGCCGGGCAGTCCGGCGGCGGAAGCAGACCTGCGCGCCGGCGATGTCATCCTGAAGTTCAATGGCGTCGAGGTGCAGACCTCGGGCAATCTGCCGCCGCTCGTGGGTGCCGCCAAGGTTGGCACCGAGGCGCGGGTCGAGGTCCTGCGCAGCGGTGAGCTCATGTCGATGCAGGTCATGCTCGCCGAATTGCCCGATGACGAGGAGATGATGGTGACCACGAGCCGCGTTGAGCCAACCTCGGCCAACCGGCTCGGTCTTGTGGTCAAGGACCTGACGCCGGACCACCGCGATCAGCTCAACCTCGCCGCCGGTGGCGTGATCGTCGACAGTGTCGAGGAGGGGCCGGCCGAGGTGGCGGGCATCCGCGCCGGCGACGTGATCCTGGCATTCGACGGCCGCGACGTGCGCGACTCACAGCAGTTCCGCGAGCTGCTCGATGGGGTCGAGGGTGGCCGCGCGGTTGCGGTACTGGTGCAGCGGGGCGACGGACGCATGTTCTACCCGATTCGCATCCCGCGCGAGTGAGCGCAACCTGAGGCCTCGACCGCGGGCCTCCCTGACTCTGGTATATTCCGTGGCAGGCCGTGCGCGATCCCGCGTTCGGCTTCCGGCGAGCGTTCGTATCGCCATGACCGGCAGCAGATGTGCCGGCCGCCCCACCCCCAACACGGCGCTCGGTGTGCGATGGCTGACCCCTGTTTCATTCGAAATTTCTCGATCATTGCCCACATCGACCACGGCAAGTCGACGATCGCGGACCGCTTTATCCAGCACTGCGGCAGCCTGACGGCCCGGGAGATGTCGGAACAGGTGCTCGACTCGATGGATCTGGAGCGCGAGCGCGGCATCACCATCAAGGCACAGAGCGTCACGCTCGACTACCCCGCGGCCGATGGCAAGGTCTACGAGCTGAACTTCATCGACACCCCGGGCCATGTCGACTTCTCCTATGAGGTGTCGCGTTCGCTCGCGGCCTGTGAAGGCGCGCTGCTGGTGGTGGATGCCGCCCAAGGCGTGGAGGCGCAGAGCGTTGCCAATTGCTACACGGCCATCGACCTCGGGCTCGAGGTGCTGCCGGTGCTCAACAAGATCGATCTACCCTCGGCGGAACCGGAGCGGGTGATCAACGAGATCGAGGAGATCATCGGGCTGGACGCCACGGACGCGTTGCGGGTCAGCGCCAAGACCGGCGAGGGCATTCCCGATCTACTGGAGATGCTGGTGGCCCGCGTGCCGCCGCCGCGGGGAGACCCGAGCGCCCCGCTGCAGGCGTTGATCATCGACTCCTGGTTCGACCCCTACGTGGGCGTCGTGTCGCTGATCCGGGTGGTCCACGGGGAGATCAATCGACGCGACAAGATCAAGGTGATGTCGACCGGGCGGGTACACCAGGCCGACAGCATCGGGGTGTTCACGCCCAAGAAGACCGAGCGCAAACGCCTGGGTACAGGCGAGGTCGGTTTCCTGGTGGCCGGCATCAAGGAGATCGATGGTGCACCGGTGGGTGATACGGTCACCGGCGCCGACCGGCCGGCCCAGCAGCGCCTGCCGGGATTCCGTGAGATTCAGCCGCGCGTGTTCGCGGGTCTGTATCCGATCTCCTCCGACGCTTACGAGGACCTGCGCGACGCGTTGCGCAAGCTCAGACTCAACGACTCGGCGCTGTTCTACGAGCCCGAGACGTCCCAGGCCCTGGGCTTCGGCTTTCGTTGCGGCTTCCTCGGCATGCTGCACATGGAGATCATCCAGGAGCGCCTCGAACGCGAATACGATCTGGACCTGATCAGCACGGCGCCCACCGTGGTCTACGAGGTAGAGCAGTCCGATGGCGCCGTCATCAAGGTCGATAACCCCACCAATCTGCCGGAGTCGGGCAAGATCCGGGAGATTCGCGAGCCGATCATCGAGGCCCATATCCTGGTGCCGCAGGATCTGCTCGGTGGGGTGATCAACCTGTGCATCGAGAAGCGTGGCGTGCAGAAGCAGATCCAGTACGTCGGCGGTCAGGTGCAGGTGACCTACGAGTTGCCGCTCAACGAGGTCGTGCTCGACTTCTTCGACCGGCTCAAGTCGGTCAGTCGCGGCTATGCCTCGTTCGAGTACGAGCTCAAGCGTTTCCAGGCCGCTGACCTGGTGAAGCTCGATGTCATGATCAATGGCGAGCGGGTGGACGCGCTCTCGCTGATCCTGCATCGCGACAACGTCCAGTTCCGTGGCCGCGAGCTAACGGAGCGCATGAAGGATCTGATACCCAGGCAGATGTTCGAGGTCGCGATCCAGGCCGCCATCGGCAGTAAGATCATCGCCCGCACCACGGTCAAGGCGCTGCGCAAAAACGTCACGGCCAAGTGCTATGGCGGTGATGTGACCCGCAAGCGCAAGTTGCTGGAGAAACAGAAGGCGGGCAAGCGGCGCATGAAGCAGGTTGGCCGCGTGGAGATCCCCCAGGAGGCATTTCTTGCGGTTTTGCAGACCACTAAGGATAATTGACGATTTTTCAGACGGCATTTGGCGGTGCGAGATGTCCTCCAATTGGACGGTGCGACATGGCCAGGCCTGTATCGCTAACCGACGCGGCGTGAACCGGAACCCCTGCTCATCATGAATTTTGATTTCCCCACTTTCCTCGTCGCTGCCACAGCGTTGACGGGGGCCATCTGGCTGGTCGATGCCATCTTGTTCGCTCCAAAACGCAAGCGCCTCGCCGCGGAGGCCGTGGGTGAGTTGGTGGCGGGTGACGCCGCGTCGGCGGCGGCCTACAAGGAGCCTCTGATCGTCGAGTATGCGCGCTCGTTCTTCCCCGTCATCCTCGCCGTATTGCTGTTGCGCTCGTTCGTTGTCGAGCCGTTCCGAATCCCATCCGGGTCCATGATGCCAACCCTTCTGGTCGGGGATTTCATCCTGGTCAACAAGTTCGCCTATGGTCTGCGCTGGCCGGTCCTGAACAGCAAGTTCCTGGACAACAACGAACCCACGCGTGGCGACGTGGTCGTGTTCCGGTTTCCCGAGGACGAGACAACGGACTACATCAAGCGCGTGGTCGGCACACCCGGCGACAAGATCGCCTATCGGAACAAGACCCTCTACGTCAATGGCGAGCCGATGCCGCAGACGCCGCTCGGGTTCTATGCCGGCGAGGGGGCGGGCAGCGGACAGACCGGGGCCATACTGAGCATGGAGAATCTCGACGGGGTCGAGCACGAGATTCTGGTCAATCCCCGTGCATTCGACTTTCCGAGCGGGTGCAATGTACTCGCACGCGGTCCGATCACCGTGCCCGAGGGTCATTACTTCGTCATGGGCGACAACCGCGACAACAGCAACGACAGCCGCTGTTGGGGCTTCGTGCCGGAGGAGAACCTCGTCGGCAAGGCCTTCGTCATCTGGATGAACTGGGATGGCCAGCGTGACGGCCTGCCGATCGAGTTTAGCCGCCTCGGCGACCTGATCCATTAGATTCCCGGGGGACGAGGTCGTGTCAGCACAATCTCCGTCTGGGCCATCGCCCCGTACCAGGTCGGCGCCACGGGCGCGGAGGATCGGCGCCGAGCGCGGGGCGAGCTTCACGACCGTGATGGCGGTGATCGGGTTGGTCGTGTTTTTCGTGACCCTCGGTATCAAGATGCTGCCGTCGTATATGACCTATCTCCAGGTGCGCTCGGCGATGGACTCGATGCAACAGAGACCGGAGGTCGTCGCTCAGGGTGCGCGTGCGATTCGTGGTAGCCTGGCAAATGTGCTCTATATCAACGATGTGCGCAGCATCAAGATGGACCAGTTTCAGGTGAAGAAGACGCAGGAGCACATCGAGCTCTCCGTCGACTATGAGACACGCGAGCACCTCTTCTTCAATGTCGACGTGGTCATGCATTTCGCGTATAGCGTGGCGCTTCCCTAGACGTGGCCCAGAATCCACAGAGTCTGCTCTCGGGGTTGCTCGAGAGGCCCTGCGTGCGAATGGATCTCATCGAACAGGCCCTGACACATCGCAGTGCGGGTAGCCAGAACTACGAACGCCTCGAGTTCCTGGGGGACGCGTTGCTGGGGTTCGTCATCGCGGAGGACCTGTTGCAACGTTTCCCGGCGGCGGACGAGGGGGAGTTGAGCCGCCGGCGCGCCGCGCTGGTCAAGAAGGAATCGTTGGCCGAGCTCGCACGGGGCCTACGGCTTGGCGACTACATGCGCCTGGGTTCCGGTGAGCTGCGCACCGGGGGGCACGCGCGGGATTCGATCCTCGCCGATACCCTCGAGGCGCTGTTTGGCGCCATCTATCTGGAACAGGGCTTCGCGTCGGCACGGCAGACGATCTTGAAGGTCTTCGCCGAGCGCCTCGTGGAGGTGGCCGATTGGCCCGCGACCAAAGACCCGAAGACCCGGTTGCAGGAGCTGTTGCAGGCACGCCACGCCAGCTTGCCGGACTACGAGGTGGCCGAGGTCGGCGGCAAGCAACATGCGCAGCACTTCGTCGTGCGCTGCCGTCTGCCAGAGCTTGGCCACGAGGCATCAGGCGATGGTTCCAGCCGACGTCGCGCCGAGCAGCAGGCGGCCGAGAACATGCTGCAGTTGCTCACGCGAGTCGAGGGGGCACCGGCTGCCTAGGGAGGCCTCGACCCGATCAGGGGTCCCCGCGCACCATCGCCGACAGCTCCTGTCTCGTCACCGCAAGTGACACGAAACAGGGTGCCTCGGTAGTGGCGTTTCCCCGGCGCGACCTGATACCCAGCCCACGGCCAGCGCGGATCGTTGGTCTGCCTGGAACAGGGCCGGGAGGGGTTTGGACGCGGTGGCCGCGGCGTTGGGCGCGGGCCATCGAGGTCGAGAGCAGACGGCGAACCTTGCGGTGGTTTGCGGTTCTAATCTGAACGGGTGGCCGGGCGGCACGATGGTACCGAGCGCATCAAACCCCTTTGACCAGGCGGACGACCCAATGGAGGGTTCCTTGCTCAATCGCTGTGGCTACGTTGCCATTATCGGCCGGCCGAACGTTGGTAAGTCGACGCTGCTCAATCGTCTGCTGGGCCAGAAGCTGGCGATCACGTCACACAAGGCGCAGACCACGCGCCATACCATTCTGGGCGTGAAGACCTCCGCCGGGGGCCAGATCCTCTTCGTCGACACCCCGGGAATCCATCAGCGTGGGCGCGGGGCGCTCAACCGCTACCTCAACCGCGCTGCTCGCGCGGTGGTGGCCGACGTCGACCTGGTGCTGTTCGTGGTCGAGGCCCTGCGCTTCAATGACGAGGATGCGCTGGCGCTGCAGGCCATCGTGGACGCGGGCACGCCAACGATGTTGGCCGTCAACAAGGTTGATCGGGTCGCCGACAAGTCCCAGTTGCTCCCTTATCTGGCCCGGATTGCGGGGCTTCACCCGTTCCTGGCGGTTGTTCCGGTGTCGGCGACGCGCGGCGAGCAGGTCGCGGCCCTCGAGACGGCCATCCTCGACGCGTTGCCCGCTGGCGCGAATCTCTTTCCAGACGATCAGCTCACGGACCGCTCCGAGCGTTTCCTCGCCGCCGAGCTGCTGCGCGAGCAGCTCACCCAACGCTACGGTGAGGAGTTGCCCTATCGGGCCACGGTGGAGATCGAGCGCTTCGAAGAGCATGACGGCCGCTACCGCATCCGCGCCCTGATCTGGGTGGAGCGGGAGAGTCAAAAGGCGATCATCATCGGCCACGGCGGCGAGGCGCTGAAGGCCGCCGCGACGCAGGCGAGGCTGGAGATGCAGAAGCTGTTCGACTGCCCCGTCCATCTCGATGTCTGGGTCAAGGTCAAGAAGAGTTGGAGCAGCGATGAGGCGGCGCTGGCGAGCCTGGGCTACGGCGAGCACTGAGACGGGATCCTCGCCGCGCGCGGCGAATGCCGGCCCGCATCGATGAGTCCGGGGCGATTGCAGCGCGCCTTCATCCTGCATCGGCGCAACTATTCCGACACCAGTCTGCTGTTGGAGATTTTCGCCGCGGAGCAGGGTCGGTTGCCGTTGCTCGCCAAGGGTGCAAGACGGGGTAGGGCGCCACAGGCCGCGCTCTTGCAGCCGTTTCACCCGCTCTGGCTGGCCTGGAGCGGACGCGGGGAGGTGCGCACGCTGACCGGTGCCGAGGCCGCGGGCAGGCCGATCGCATTGTCTGGCACCGCGTTGTATTGTGGCCTCTACGTCAATGAGCTCGTGATGCGGCTGATCGGGCGTAGCGACCCTCATGAAGAGCTGTTCGTGTCGTATCAGGTGGCACTTGCGCGGCTTGGCGGGGTTGGGTCATTCGACGATACGCTGCGCCAGTTCGAGCTGCGGCTCCTGCAAGAGATCGGCTACCAGATTGTGCTCGATCGTGAGGCAGACAGCGGACGGCCGGTGCGCCCGGATGGGCGTTATGTCTATGTCGCCCAGCACGGCATGGTCCCGAGCGTTTCGGCGGATGGCGCCGACGGGGTTCAGGGGGAGACGCTGTGCCGGCTCGCGTCCGGAGAATCGCTGGTCGGCGCCCATGCCCGGGAGGCGCGGACACTGATGCGCAAGGTGCTGGCGCCGTACCTCGGCGAGCGCCCGCTGAAAAGCCGGGAGCTGTTCCGTCGACCATGGTGACCGACGCCTCCGGCCAGGTTACGGAACCCATCAACAGATACGATGCAGGACATCGAACATGACTGAAGCCTATCCCGCGCCGATCCTGCTCGGTGTCAACATCGACCACGTGGCGACCCTGCGCGAGGCCCGCGGCACGCGCTATCCGGAGCCGATCCATGCCGCCCTGGTGGCCGAGCAGGCCGGCGCCGATGCCATCACCCTGCACCTGCGCGAGGACCGCCGCCACATCCAGGACCGGGATGTGGAGATGCTCCGTCAGATCCTCCAGACCCGGATGAACCTGGAGATGGCGCCCACCGCCGAGATGGGGCGCATCGCCAGTGAGCTGCGGCCATCGGACTGCTGTCTGGTCCCGGAACGGCGCCTGGAGCTGACCACGGAGGGTGGACTCGACGTGGTCGGCCACCACGATGCGCTGATCGACTTCTGCGCTATGCTCGCCGAGGCGCGAGTGCGCGTCTCCCTGTTCATCGACCCGGAACCCGCTCAGATCGATGCCGCCGCCGAGGTTGGTGCGCCGGTGGTGGAGATCCACACCGGGCAATATGCCGACGCGGCCAATCCGGAGCAGCGTGCCGGTGAATTGCAGCGGATCACCGCGGCCGTCGCCTATGGAGGCTCACTTGGGCTCCAGGTCAATGCCGGGCATGGCCTCGACTATCACAACGTGCAGGCGGTGGCTGCCATCCCGGGGGTGCGAGAGCTCAACATCGGTCACGCGATTATCGCTCGGGCGGTGTTCACGGGCCTCGATCAGGCCGTGCGCGAGATGAAGGCCGCGATGATCCAGGGGGCGCAGCGCGCCCAGGCCTGAAGGGCGGGAACCGGCGCGGCACCGACCCGTTGCCCGGAGGCAGGGTGGGTACCTGGAAACCCGCGCCGAGGCGCACTACATAGGCAGGACGCTATCGAGTCTGATGGTGTTTGGTTCCGTCAGGCCGGGAGCCTTCCGGGTTCTGCAGCGCAGATCCGGGAACGAATGTTGCTTATTTCGACCCCAGAACCGCAACCCCACACGGAATCACAACCATGTCCTCGATGGCACTCTCCGGTATTCCGAGAAATCCCGTGGTCCTCGTGATCCTGGACGGCGTCGGGATCAATCCCAGCAAGCTCAACAACGCGGTGGCCGAGGCGCGCACGCCGCGGTTGGACGAGTATTTCTTCCGCTATCCATTCACCCTGCTCAACGCCTCCGGCGAGGGTGTGGGGCTGCCGAAGGGGCAGATGGGTAATTCCGAGGTGGGTCATCTGACCCTGGGTAGCGGCTGTATCGTGCGCCAGGATCTGGTCCTGATCGACGATGCGATCGCCGATGAGAGCTTCTACCGCAACCCGGCCCTGCTCGCCGCGATCACGAAGGCGGCTGCCGCGGGGAGGCCGTTGCAACTGCTTGGCCTGGTCTCCACCGGTGGCGTGCACAGCCATCTGCGCCACTTGCTGGCGCTGATCGATCTGTGCGGCCGGCACGGCGTCAAGCCGTTGTTGCATATGGTAACCGATGGGCGCGACACGCCCCCGAAATCGGTGTTGAACGATCTCGATGAGTTGGAGGATGCCCTCGAACAGAGCGGTGGTGCGATTGCAACCGTCTCGGGCCGCTACTATGCGATGGATCGTGACCGCCGCTGGGATCGCACCGAACGGGCGTGGCGCGCGATCATGCTGGGCAAAGGGCGATCCGCGGCGAACGTGCGTGCGGCCATCGATGCCGCTTATGCCGCGGGCGAGACCGATGAGTTCATCCACCCGAGCGTTGTCGGGGGATACAAGGGTATCCAGCCGGATGATCCGCTCGTGCTGTTCAACTTCCGTAAGGACCGTCCGCGCCAGATCGCGGCCGCCCTGGGCGTCGGGCAGTTCGATGGCTTCGACCGCGGGGCGGCGCCGCTGGCCGATGTCACGGGCATGATGGAGTACGACCGCAAGCTCGGCCTGGACTTCGCGTTCACCCCGGAGACGCCGGCGGTGGCGCTCAATCGCCTCCTGAGCGCCCGTGGTGTGCGCCAGCTCCACTGCGCGGAGACCGAGAAATACGCCCACGTCACCTATTTCTTCAACGGTGGTGACCAGTCCCTGGCCGAAGGCGAGGAGCACAAGCTGATCCCCTCGCCGTCGGTCAAGACCTACGATCTGAAACCCGAGATGAGTGCCGCGGAGGTGGCCGACGCCGTGGTTTCGGCCATTCGCGGCGGCCGGTACGGGTTCATCGTCGTCAACTTCGCCAACGGGGACATGGTTGGCCACACCGGCGACAAGCGGGCGGCGACTCTGGCCGTCGAGGCCCTTGACCGGGAGCTCGGGCGGGTCCTCGACGCCGCCGTCGCGGTCGGCTACTCCGCGGTCGTGACCGCCGATCATGGCAACTGCGACATGATGGTCGACCCGGAAACCGATGAGCCGCATACCCAGCACACGACCAATCCCGTGCCGTTGATGGTCATCGATCGGGAACGCTGGCTGCTCGCCCCGGAGGGTAACCTCTCGGACGTCGCCCCGACCGTGCTCGACCTGATGGGAATCGCGACGCCGCAGCAGATGCACGGCTCCTCATTGCTGGTCGAGGTCCTGGAGTCGCAGGCGAACGCGGTGGTCGATCGCCTGTCTGTTGCACAGGCCTCCTGAGGGCACACGCCGAGTCGGATTGGTGCATGAGCGATTCGCGCTGCACCGTCGCATGGCAGGCATAACCAGGATCCCTTCCGGGTTTTTATCGCCTCCATTTGACCCGGCAATGGATGCGTCGTGGGTGTCGTCGCCCGCGGCCTGTTCCCGACGAGTCTGCCCGCGCGGCGGAGGTCCTTATGGTCGACTGGCACCGACTGGCCCTGTATCTGGTACTTGGGCTGGGTATGGCGGCACTGGTCTTCAACGCGCTCAGCATCATGGGTGGCCACCCGGGCCTGCTGGGTCTGCCGGCTTGATGGCCAGTCCGGGGGGCGGCTGGTGGCGTCAGCCACCTGCCTTGCTGCTCACCCGATCGCAGCCGGCCGTGGTCGCTGCTCGGGCACGACGTCCGGGTTCCTGAGTGTGTGCTCCAGCTCAACACCGCCACCCACGATGCGGTAGCATGGTGCCATTCCTGAACACCTGCCAAGAACGATGCCAGCGCAGACCCTGACCTTCGTGATCGCAACCGAGCGCGGCACCCCCGCGGCCCTGACCGAACATCGGACCAAGGCGGCGATCCCGTTCGCCGGCAAGTACCGGGTCATCGATTTCACGCTCGCCAACTGCCTGCACTCCGGGTTACGGCAGGTGCTGGTGCTGACCCAGTACAAGTCCCATTCGCTCCACAAGCACCTGCGTGATGCCTGGTCGCTGTTCAACCCTGAGCTCGGCGAGTTCATCACCGCGGTGCCTCCGCAGATGCGCGATGGGGAGGGCTGGTATCGCAACGCGCTCGACGCGCTGCGCCAGAACCGCTACCTGATCGAGCGCAGCGCCGCCGAGCGGGTGCTGCTGCTCGATGGCGGGTTGGTCTACCGGATGGATTACGCCGAGCTGGTCCGTTACCACCGCGAGCAGGCCGCCGAGATCACCTGCGCGGTTCGCGCGGCGGGGACCGGTGCGGTTCGTGTCGGCCTGGGCGCCGACGACCGTATCGATAGCGTTACGGCGGTGGATGGCGAGGCGGCCGATTTCGTCGCCCCGATGGGCGTCTACCTGGTGAACAAAGGACTGCTGCTGCAGGAGATCGATCGGCTGACGGCGGCGGCGGATCGCCCCGGCGAACCGCCGAAGACGGCGGACAACGATCTGGCGTTCGGCCTGATCGCCCCGTTGCTGGCCTCGCACAAGGTCTGCGCCTATGGCTTCGGTGGTGAGCGTGGCCGCGTAACGCCCGACCGGTACTGGAGCGACCTGGCCTCCACGGACGACTATTTCCGCGCCAACATGGCGCTGCTCGAGTCCACCCCTCCGCTCGATCTCTACCAGCCGGACTGGAACATCATCACCTATCAGGGACAGTATCCACCGGCCCGGACGGTGCCAGGACCCCGCTCGGGCAACGAGGGCATCTTCGTCAACTCGATGCTGGCCTCCGGCACGGTGATCCGTGGGGGAGGGGTGAGCCATTCGGTACTGTTCCCCCGGGTCCAGGTCGATGACGGCGCCATCGTCGACGAGGCGATCCTGTTCGATGGCGTGCGCATCGGTGCCGGTGCCCATCTGCACCGCTGCATCCTCGACAAGGACGTTGTCGTCCCGCCACGCGCGCGCATTGGCTTTGATCGCAACGCCGACGCCGCGCGCTTCGAGG
>JAXGTD010000040.1:0-29630 GCA_040775095.1 Chromatiaceae bacterium
GGCAGGCCCGCGGCGGAGGCCTCGAGCAGGAATTTCGGCATGCCCTCGCGGTATGACGGCAGGCAGGCGATGTGCGCGCCGCGCAGCACCGCGGCCATGTCCTCGCAATAACCCCACCATTCGATCACGCCTTCCGCGACGCGACGTTCGAGCCAATCCCGGGTAACGGAGGCGGGGTTGCCGTCGTCGGGCTCGCCGATCAGGCAGCAGCGGCACACGACGCCGCGCCCGCGAAGCAGCCGCATCGCCTCGACGAGCTCGCCAATGCCCTTGTCCCAGAGCAGTCGCGAGGCGAGCATGATCGTTACTGGCAACGGGGCAGGTGGGTGGGGGGTATAGCGCATCAGGTCCACGCCGGAACCGGGGATCAGGATCGCATCCAACCCGGCCAGCCGCTTCAGGTCGGCACGGTCGGTGTCGTTCTGGACCAGCACGCGCACATGGCGGCTCCGCAGAAGCCGGCGATAACCGAGGAGCACCAGCCCTCGCCCGAGGCGCGCCCGCGGTGTGTTGGAGGTGAACAACCAGCCCAGGCCGGGCAGGGCAGAGATCACGGCGGGAACGCCGGCGATGCGCGCCGCGAGGCTACCATAGAGCACCGGTTTCTGGGCGATGTTGTGCAGCAGATCCGGACGCAGATGGCGCAAGACGCGAATCAGCTGCAGCAGACTTTTCAGTTCGGCGATGGGATGCATGCCCTTGCGCGAGATCCGCAAGGGGACCAGATCGATTCCGGCCGCGCGGATGCGTTCGCCGTAGCCGTCGACGCCGGTGATGACGCTGACCGCGTAGCCCGCATCACGCAGCGCGCTGGCAAGGGCCAGATAGTGGCTGGCGAAGTACCAGTCGACCGTCACGAAGAACGCGACCCGCTGTTTCGGCCGTTCGACGGATGGCGGCCTGCTCATCTAACCGGCGGCCTCGGCGAGCGTCCCGTTGTGCTCGTCCAGCCAGGCCTGGAACATCAGGATATCCCAAAGGTAGTAGGACCAGTTGCGTCGTCCATCCAGGTGCTCGGCCCATTTGGCGCGGATCGGTTCGGGTCGGAAGAATCCTTCGCGACGCAGCCGCTCCTCTGCCATCAGGGCCTCTGCCCAATCGCGCAACGGTCCCCGCAACCAGTCCTGCAACGGGATGCCAAAGCCCATCTTGGGTCGGTCCAGCAGGCGTTTTGGCACATGTCGCTCGACGATCTGCCGGAGCGGGCGTTTTCCAGTCTGGCCGTTCACCTTCCAGCTCAGAGGCAGGGACCAGGCGTACTCGTAGAGGCGATGGTCGAGCAACGGGACGCGCGCCTCCAGGCCCACGCCCATGCTGGCGCGGTCGACCTTTACCAGGATGTCATCGGGCAGATAGAGCACGCTGTCCATGAACATCATGGCCTCGGTGATCGACCCGGTGCGCGCGCGCCGCGCGGCGTCGGTGAGCACGGTTGCGGGCTCATGGCCGCCGATGACCACCGCGGCCGGGTCCTTCCAATGGGAGACCATGCGCAGATACAGCGCCTCCGGGGAGTCGCCGGTGAGGACATCGACGGCCTTGTGCAGCCGGTCACCGGGGTTGGCGATCGCGAGCGGGCCCGGTAGCAGCCGACCGAGCGGGCGCAGCAGCCGGTTCCAGGCCCCTGGTGGGACACCGGTGATCGCGGCTGCCAGGGCCTGACGCAGCGCGAGCGGGATCCATCCGATGCGATTCCAGGTATCTCGCGTCCAGAGATAACGGGAGTAACCACCAAACAGCTCGTCGCCGCCATCCCCGGAGAGACAGACCGTCACGTCCCGCCGCGCCATCGCGCTGACCAGCAGGGTTGGAATCTGTGACGAGTCGGCGAAGGGTTCGTCCCAGAGTCGGGGCAGGTCGGCGATGGTGTCGAGGCAGTGGCGGGCCGTGACATACAGCTCGGTGTGATCGGTGCCAAGGTGCTCGGCGATCGGGCGGGCGTAGATCGCCTCGTCGAAGCCGGCCTCGTGGAAGCCGATCGAGAAGGTGCGGACCGGCCGCGTCGAGCGCGACTGCATCAGGGCCACGATGGTCGTGGAGTCGATCCCGCCGGAGAGAAATGCACCCAGCGGGACGTCGGCCTGCATGCGCAGCGCCACCGCATCGGACAGGAGCGATTCCAGCTGATCGACGCCCGCCTCCTCGCTGCCCGGAAACGGCGTGGCGAGGCCCTGTTCGACCGCGCGCCGCGCGCTCCAGTACACCCGGACGTCGGGCATGTCCTGGCCGGGCTCCAGCGTCGCGTAGGTGCCGGGCTCGAGCTTGTGGATGCCGCGATAGATGGAATAGGGGGCCGGGATATAGCACAGGCGCAGATAGCTGGTCAGCGCGTCGCGATCGACCTCCCCTTGCCAGCGTGGATGCGCCGTCAGGGCCTTGAGCTCGGAGCCGAAGAGGAAGTGCTCGCCGTTGCGTCCGTAGTAGAGGGGCTTTTCGCCGAGTCGGTCACGCGCCAGCGTGAGACGGCGTGTCGTGCGATCCCACAGCGCGAACGCGAACATGCCGTTCAGCTCGGCCAGGGTCGCGGCCACGCCGTGCCGTGCGATCCAGGCGAGCAGCACCTCGGTGTCGGAGTGGCCGCGCCACAGGACGTCGGCGCCGATGGCGGCGCGCAGCGCCCGATGATTGTAGATCTCTCCGTTGAAGGCGAGCACGAAGCGGCCGCAGTGAGAGACCATGGGCTGATGCCCTTGCGGCGAGAGATCCAGGATCGACAGCCGTCGGTGGCCCAGTGCCACGCCGCTCGGCGGATCGAGCCAGACCCCCTGATCGTCGGGTCCCCGGTGGATCAAGGTCGCATTCATGCGGCCGATGGCGTGCCGCAGATCGGGCTCCGCGACCGGCCCGGGCTCGATCAGACCAACCAACCCGCACATCAGGCGGCCCCCGAGAGCACGGAGCGATAGAGTGCGAGATAGCGGTCGGCGATCTGGGGCAGGGCGAACTGCGACTGGATGCGCGCGCGGGCGGCCCGTGCCCGCAACGCGCGGTGCTCCGGGTCTTCGTCCAGGAGGGTTTGCACCGCGTTGGCCAGCGCAGCCGGGTCCCGCGGCGGAACGCTCACCCCGGTGTCGCCGACGATCAGGCCCGAGTCGCCGACATCGGTGACCGCGCAGGGGACAGCGCAGGCCATCGCCTCGCCGATCACGTTCGGGAAGCCCTCGCCGTAGGCCGACGAGGAGACCAGCACATCCAGGGCGGCCATCACCCGCTGCGGGTCGCGTCTCGGACCCAGCAGGTGCACGGCATCGGCGAGCCCCGTCTCGCGGAGCCAGCCCGCGATGGGCGGATTCTCCGACACCATCCCCTGACCGCAGACGAGCACCTGGCAATCGGGGCGCGCGGCTCGCACCCGTGCCGCGGCTCGAAAAAAGGTCGCCAGATCCTTTTGCGGATCAAAGCGGGCCACCAGCCCGATCACGGGGGCCGCAGCATCGATCTGCAGCCGGGCGCGAAGGGCCGCGCGCGCCCGCGGATCGGGACGGAAGCGCTCGAGATCGAAGCCGTTCGGTATGGTTGTCATGATGCCGGGGCGGTAGCCGAGTGCCCGGTGCACCTCATCGGTGCGCTCCGAGCAGCAGACGATCCGGCGCGGCGCGACCCAGGACAATGCGGCTCCGAGACGCACCACGAGGTGGGTGCTGGGCTTGGATGTCTTGGGGTCGAGGTTGCTCTGGCGCAGGTTCCACAGCAGCGGTGTGCGGCCCAGCCAGGGTCTGGCCAATGCCCCGAGGAGATTGGCATGGTACATCCAGGTCTGAACGAGCCCCGCGTCGAGCCCGCGCAGCAGCCGCACGAGCCGCACCACGGCACCCGGAACGAGAATACCGCGCCGCATATCCAGGCTGTGTACGACGATGCCCAGGTCCGCGATCGGTGCCGCGAGATCGCCGGGGGGGAGCAGGGAGACGACCGTCGAGCTTACCTCGGCGGGGGGCAGGGCGCGCAGCAGCTTGTAGAGCATCATCTCGGCCCCGCCGGTATCCAGCCCGGTAATGACGTGGACGACGCGCATGGGTGGGTTCTTTACGCGCATCCGGATGCCTCCAGCAGATCGAGATAACGCCCGGCGATCCTGGTCATGGAGAAGTCCGCGGCGCGTTGCTTCAGCCGCTCGGCCGCGGGTGGCGCGGTGAGGGTATCGCGCATGGCCCGGGCCAGCGCGGCGCTGTCGCCCACCGGTACCAGCGGCCCGAGCGGCGGGCCGCCCGCGTCCAGGATCTCGCGGGGCCCGCTCGGACAATCGGTGCTGGCCACCGGTGTGCCGCAGGCCATCGCCTGGATCAGTACCCCCGGCAGCCCCTCCCAGGCCGACGAACGGACGAACAGGCTCGCGGCGCGCATGAAGGCGAACGGATTGGATTGGAACCCGGGCAGGGCAACCGCGTCATCCAGACCGAGGTGGTGTACGAGTGCCTCGAGGACCGGGCGCTCCGGTCCTTCCCCGAGGATGACGAGCCGCGCCGGCCACTCGGCGCGCAGTTGCGCGAAGGCCCGGATCAGGGTTGGAAAGTCCTTCTGCGCCGTCAGGCGACCGGCGCCGAGGACAACAGGGACAACGGGCTGGACGAGCCAGGGATGGGCGGGCGTTTGGCTGGCAAGCTCGGCCAGCTCTGGTGTGACCACCGGGTTGTCAATGACGCGAACCAGGGATGGCTCGACACCGACGCGGTCGCGCAGGTCGTCGGCGACACCCTGGGAGACCGCGATGACCGCGCTCGCCCAGGGGAAGAAGGCACGCGCGAGCCGTGGCATCAGACGGTCGCCGAGCAGGTGAGAGCGCTGGGCCTCCATGCTCAGCTGGCTGCGCACACCGGCGAATACCGGGGTGCGGGTGCCGGACAGTCGGGCGGCCCAAAGTGCAACGATGCTCGTGTGATTCATCGCGGCGAGCAACGCGCGTGGGCGTTCCCGTCGCAGATAGCCGATCAGCGGCAGCAGCGCCCTGGTCATCTGCCGGCGCCCGAGGTCGATGCGACGAATGGCGTCAGGCACGAGCTCGCTGTAGGCGCCCCGCGCCTGCCCAAGGACCAGATCCACCCGGCATCCGCGTTCGACCAGGCCGCGGGCGAGGTTGATCGTCATGCGCTCCGCACCGCCCCCGGCGAGGGAGGGCAGCAGCAGCGCGATGGGCCTCTGGTCGAGGGCACGGGTCGCCGCTCCGGGCACCAGCTCGCGATCGGCCGGGCGTGCGGGACTCACCGTGGCAGGTCGACCTTGTCCGCACGCGTCTGCGCGGCCTGACGAAGCCAGAGCTCCAGGATCAACAACGGCCAAAGCTGGTAAATGGAGAAGCAGCCGGGTTGCGCCTGACGTTCGACCACCTGATGCAGGGCGCCAGGCGCGAGCAGCTCCCCGAGATGACTGTCCGGGGTGTCGAGCAGATCGCGGGCGAGCTTCATCATCGATTCCTGGGACCAGGCGTTGGATGGCAGGCCGAAGCCCTGCTTGGGCCGATCCAGCCAGGCGCGCGGCAGATAGCGCTCGGTCAACGCCTTGAGCAGGCGTTTGGTCTCTGCAGGCGGGCGCCAGCAGGCCGAAGCGGGTAGTCCCTGGGCATAGGCGGCCACATCGCGATCCAGCAGCGGGCAGCGCACCTCGAGCGCCACCTGCATGCTCATCCGATCGACCTTGGCCAGCACGGCGCCCGGCATGTAGGTCTCGGCATCGAGGTTGCGCATCCGGTGCAGCAACGGTTGGCGGCTGTCGTTCAGGCGCTCGCGCCAGTCCCGCAGGATCGCCTGGACCTCCGCGGAGACCCCGCCGACCAGGGTGTCGACCTGTTCGGGCTGAAACATGAGCCAGCGCGGCGACAGGTAGCCGTCGGCCGGCTGATAGCCACGTCGATTGCGCAGCATGCGCTTGAGCCGGTCAAAACGGCTCCCCTGTTCGTTCAGGGTATCCCGGTAGCGCCCATAGCCACCGAAGAGCTCGTCGCCGCCGTCCCCGGACAGGGCCACGGTCACGTGCTCTCGCGTGTAGCGGCAGAGGAGGTAGGTGGGCAGGCAGCTCGAATCGCCGTTGGGCTCGTCCAGCCGGGCCGCGATCTCCTGCACCAGTTGCAACGCGTCGGGTTGCAGGATGTCCTCGTGGTGCTCCGTGCCCAGGTGCCGCGCGACCTCGCGGGCGTATACGTGCTCGCTCTCGTCGGTGCCGGCGAATCCGATCGAGAAGGTCTTGAGCGGCACGCCCAGCTCTTGCGTCACCATCGCCGCGACCAGACCCGAATCCACACCCCCGGACAGAAACGCGCCGAGTGGCACGTCGCTGATCAGGCGCTTGCGGACCGCGGCCAGGATCAGTGGCCGAACCTGCTCGATTCGCTCGTCGAAGGACGGTCCGCCGTGCGCCGACGGCTCGATCGCGTTGAAGCTGAACCAGCGCGTTGGGGGACCCTGCGCACAGTCCGCGGCCGTGACGTCGACCTCCAGAAAGGAGCCTGGCAAGAGCTTGCGCGCCGCGCGGTAGATGCTGAATGGGGCCGGTACGTACTGGAGCAGCAGATAGAGGGCGATGGCATCGCGGTCGATGGCCGGATCGAAACCGGGTACGCACGCAAGGGCCTGCAGCTCCGAGGCAAATGCGAGCCAGCCCTCGCCGCGGGCGTAGTAGAGCGGCTTCTTGCCGAAGGGGTCGCGCGCGAGCAGCAGGCGGCGGCGCGCGCGATGCCAGACAGCGAAGCCGAACATGCCGTCGAGATCGTTGAGGCGTGCCGGGTCCATCGCCTCGAACAGGTGCGGGAGCACCTCGCTGTCGGTCTGGGAATGGAACCGGTGCCCGTCGCGGATCAATTCCTCGCGTAGGGTCTGAAAGTTGTAGATCTCGCCGTTGAAGGTCACCTGGACGGATCCATCCTCGTTCCCCATCGGCTGGCGCCCCTCCGCCGACAGGTCGATGATCGACAGGCGCCGGTGCGCGAGCGCGCAGCCGCCATCCGGGTCCACCCAGACCCCCGCGTCGTCGGGTCCACGGTGGACCATCCGGTCGCGCATCGCGGTGACGATGCGCTCCAATTGGTCCGCGCTGAAGTGTCCCGGGGCGCACACAACGCCTGCTATTGCGCACATGGCCTCACCGCTGATCTGAGGTTGGAAGATGATGCGTCGGGGCGCCCGCCAAACCGGGGTCCGACAACCGATCCGACGGCGCCTGGGGACACCCTGATGCAGGGTCCCGGCTGCCGTCCGGGTACCCGGGTGAGCCGCGCATACGCGAGCGTCGGATCAGTCTGCCGACCGCGTGCGAGTCGATGGGAGGCAAAGGCGGCTTGGTCCGTCTGTCGGGTGTCTGGCTCACTGCTTCGCCGCGTCCTTGAGGCGTTCCAAGCCCGACCAGATGTCATGGATTCGCGCCTCGAGCTCCGGATTGGAGCGGCCCTGGGCCTGTTGCTGACAGTCACTGACGATTGCGGAGAGATCGACCAGGGCTGAGCGGACGGCGTGTAGTTGCTCCTCGAGCGTGGCCCTGGGGACAAAGCCGCCGCGACGCTCACCGTCCGGGTCTCGCAGGTCGACCGAGGACTCGGCTGGCGCCTCGACAACGAGCGATGTTCGTTCGGGTGGCGCGTAACGGCAGGAGGCCATCGCGGCCGACAGCCCCGGGATCAGGTCGATCAGCGCCCGGGCATCCGCGCCCGTGAGCACCGGCTCGGCGCCGTCGCGGGCATGACGAGACGACATGGTGCGTGTCTCGGCGACCTTGCCCACCGCCGGTTCCCAGGCGAGCCCCATCGAGGTCAGGACGGGGTCGAGCGCCTGCCTCGGGTCATGGACGAGGTCTTCGAACCGCAGCTCATGATAGCGACCGCTTTGCTGGCGCTGGCGGTTGTATTCCAGCATGGAGACCCAGTTGGAGAGGCGTGCCTCGAGGTAGGCCCTGGTCAGCCCGGTCCCGTTCCAATGGGCGCTGGAGCGGGCGAAATCGAATGGGTGGCGGACCAGATGCAGCCATTGGGCCCCGGGCAGCACGGCGTCGTGGGCCCGCCAGCCATGACGATACTGGGGCAGCCCGCTCCAGAGCTCCTTGTAGCCCCAGCGCCGTTCAGGCGCCTGCTCCACTCGCAACAGCTTGACGAACAGCTCGGCCACCAGCCGACCTGTTCGCATGCGCTCTGTCGCCAGGTCCTCTTGACTCCAGGGCGGCAGCGGATCGCTCGCACAATGCGGGCCGGAGGCGACGTGGCGCGGCCAATTGAGCCAGAATCGGTCCTCCCAGACCTCGCTCCAGACTCGCGCGAGCAGGAAGCTCGTCTCCCCCTTGAAGTCGATGGAGCCATGCGCGTTGAGCATGCGTGAGATGAGCGTGGAGCCGGATCGGCCCGCGCCGATGACAATGAGCGGCGACTGAGTCAGGGTCTGGGTCACGTCCTAGCGCCTCTCCACCGCCACCGAGGCGTTCAGATTGGCCAGCGAGGACGTATAGCCCTTGAACTCGCCCACGACCTCGAAGTCGAGGACGTCGGCACGCCGGTCGTACATCTCCAGCGCGTTGCGCGCGGCCCCAACGGTCAGAAAATAACGCCCGGGTGCCACCCACATGTCCAGCTCAAAGGTGATCTGATAGGTGCATCCGGGCTGATAGGCCGGCACGGTGGACTTTTGCAGCGTCGTGCTGGTGCCGTAGACGTCGGTGCCCTGCACGGTCGTGAAGCGAAACCCGAAGCCGATACTGTCGATGGGCTCGTGGACCCTGACCCAGTAAACGACCCGGCAGGATTCGCCGGTCTCGATGCTGGACACCCGGCGCCCGTCGCGATCGACCAGTGCGACATCGTAGATCTCGGCCTTGCCGTCGCCCGCGCGCAGCTCGCTCGGCGACGGGATGAATGGTCCGTCGAGCACCGCCGCGGGCGCGCCGGCATCGGCGCCACCGGCGGGAATTGCCGGCCGTGGCCCGCGCTCCTCGTCGAACAGCAGCTTGTTGTAGTGATTCATGACGGTGCGTGGATCGCCATCGGCGAGAAGGCGTCCGCGCTCGATCAGCAGCGCGCGGTCACAGAACCCGGTGATGGGTCGCGGGTCGTGCGAGACGAACAAGATGGTGCGCCCTTGCTCCCGAAGGCCCTCCATGTGCTGGTAGCACTTGCGCTGAAACTTCGCATCGCCCACCGACAGGGCCTCGTCGACGATCAGGATGTCGGGTTCGACGCTGACGGCCGTGCTGAACGCGAGTCGCGCCTGCATGCCCGTGGAATAGGTCTTGAATGGCCTGTCGATGACATGTCCCAGCTCGCTGAAACCGACCACCCAGTCGAGCTTCTGCTTCATCTCGTCCTTGCTCATGCCCAGGCACAGGCCGCCCATCAGGATATTCTCGCGTCCCGAATACTCCGGATGAAAGCCGGTGCCCAACTCCAGAATCGCCGACACCTTGCCGTTGATGCTGATCGTACCGCTGCTTTGCTCGAGGGTCCCGGTGAGGATCTTGAGCAACGTGCTCTTACCGGCCCCGTTGCGCCCGATGATACCGATGACCTCGCCGTGGCCGACGTCGAAGCTCAAGTCCGTCAAGGCCTGATACTCCTGATGTCGATGCCGGCGGCGCAGCATCTCCCAGAGCATGTCCGCGGGCCGGGCGTAGAGGTCGAAATGCTTCGAGAGATGGGAGACGACGATTGCACGATCGGGGCTCGAGGCCGTCATAGCATGTCTCCGAATACGACCTTGAGCTTGCGGAAGACCCGGTAGCCGCCGTAGAAGACGCCGACGCTAAACGGCACGAAGAGCAGCCAGGAAAGCGGATGCGCGATGTAGCCGAAATAGAGGATGTCCTGATAGCACCAGACCAGATGGCTGAACGGGTTCAGATACAGCACCCAGAGCAGTGGTTTCCAGGCACTCTCCAACCAGGCGGGAAGGAACAGTATGGGCGCGAGAAAGAGGCCCGCGGTGGTGAACACCTGCGCAACCTCGCGCAGGTCCCGCACGAAGACCGTCAACGAGGCCAGCAGGTAGGCGATCCCGATCATGGCCAGGAGCTGGAGCGCGAACAACAGCGGCCAGGCCAGCGCACTCAGGGGCAGGCCGCGCGGGTCCATGATGAGCGCATAAATCAATAGCAGCGGGGTCGCGACCAACTGTGTGACGGAGGCCGCCAGCGCCACCTTGACGGGAAGCACTTCCAACGGAAACGCGACCTGCTTGACAAGGCCGGCATTGCCGATGATGGCGACCGTGGACTTGTTGATCGCATCGGCAAAGGTGATCCACGGGATCAGGCCCGCCAGGATATACAGCACGTAGGTGCGGGGTAGATCGCTGCCCAGCCCCAGGCGCGTGGGAAAGACGTAGGCGAAGATAAAGACGTAGAGCGCCATCAGCAGCACCGGGTGGCCGATGGCCCAGAGCGTGCCGAGCACCTGTCCCGCGTAGCGCTCGGACACCTCGCGCTTGGTCATCTCCCAGGTAAGCTGCCGGTAGCGCGTGAGTAGCGCGACCAACTGGCCGAAGGCCATGATATGGGCGGCGGGGCGCAAACGACTGGCGATCATGAAAAACCTGCAGCTACCAAAGGAACGGGGCGAGCAGCCTATCCCCGCGAGCCCCGGCATGCTCGGACACCGGGTGGCTGAGAAGGGAGCGACCCGGAGAGCGCACGGGACGGCTCAGGACGAGGCGGCCCGCGGGCCTTGTGTTGCATCGCCCTTCGTTGAAGGCCATGGACGTCGATCCGACCACGCGACTATGGAAGGACCCCATCGGCGACCGCATAGCGGCGGCCATTGGTGTTCGGGTCGGAGCCGTCGGTGGCAGAAAAGACAAGGGAATCATGCCAGTGTGAGTAGCGCCCCGCGCCATGCTGCTCGATGTCGGCGTGAGACTGATGCGCAAACCCAATGGGCTCGCCGTCCTCGTAGACCATCAGGCGCGAGCGTCTCGGGTGTTGCAGGTCGTCGGCGGTGCCCGTAAAACCGGGCAGATGGACCTCGTAGGCCTTGCCGCCGCGGTGCGTAAACGGGGCCTGGAGCGCGGTCGGGGAAATCGACGCCCTGACCTCGTCCCAGTAGTTGCGCGTCCCCTGGTGCCGAAATAGGAACTCGGTATTGCCCTCACCGGCGGAGATATTGATCAGCTCGAGGCCCATTCGCTCCCGGCAAAACGCCTTGGTCTCGCTATTGCCGGCGAACTCCATGGGGTAGCCGCCGAGCCAGTCGCGCACGTCGGTCCAAAATGACATGCCACGTGAGGCGGCGTAGCCGGCGATCAGCTTGATCGGGTTGCGTAGACTCCTCAAGTCTGGATAGATCGATTCGCGCCAGGCGTACTGCCATTCCATCCAGCGCTTCTCGAGGGGGCTGGCGAGGTTGTACCGCCGCTTGACATCCAGCCAGTACGCGGGCGGGGGATCGAGATACGCATCGCTGCTGTAGAGCGCGATGTAGAAGACCCCATCGGGCGTCATCGGCTTGGCGGCGTTCTCCACCGCGTGCCACATATCCCCGGTGTGGTGTAGAACCCCCCAGCTGTAAACGATATCGGCGGGATCGAGCGCCTCCATGAACGCGTTGTCCAACACCGAGCCCTGCATGATGTGCCAATTCGTGGGCTCACCGGCAAAGGCGCGCAGCTTCCTGGTGGTCGCCACCGAGTCTGGATCGTAGTCGAAAGAGACAATGGCCTGTGCGCCCGCGCGCAACGCCGCGAGCGAGTGCAGCCCGCTGCCGCAGCCGATGTCGAGGAAACGCCTGCCCCGCAGATCATCGAGCCCCAGAAACCGCAGCAGGTGCTCTTGCGCCTTGGCAATCCGTTCTTCGTTGAAGTGGGCGTCGACGAATTCCGCCCAGTTCTTTCCGAATCCAAAGCGCATCTGTTCTTCAGTCACGAGGCGGACGTCTCCGTGCGGGTCGATGGTGTTTGTGCTCGGCCATCGTGTGTCGATGGGGGCCGGGCCTCGGGCTCGCCAAGGGCGTAGAGCTTGAGTGTGTCTGACAACATGCGTGCGAGGCCGAACCGCCCGGTCACGAACGCGGGCCCGGCATCGCCAAAGCGTTTTCGCAACGCCGGATCGTTCGCCAACCCGGCCACCGCGATGGCCAGCGCATCGCTGTCGGAGTGCTCGACGAACAGGCCCGTCTGATCCGGTGCCAGGGCCTCCGCGGCACCGCCACCGCCTGAGACAACGACTGGCGTGCCCACCGCCTGCGCCTCGATGACGACGTTGGGCGTGCCCTCCCAGCGCGAGGTCAGAAGCAGGACATCGAAAGCGGCCAACGCCGTCTCGCTCTCCTTGATCGGCGGGGCGAGGCGTATGCGCCCCGTGGCCCCCGCGCGCGCCAGGCGAGCCTCCAGCTCGGGGCGCATCGGGCCGGCCCCAAAGAGGAGGCCATAGACGTCCGGTTGTGCGTCGACGAGGCGAATCAAGGTGTCGATCCAAAGGAGGGGGCGTTTCTCTGGTGAGAGCCGGAACATGCCCCCGACCAGGACGGCGTGATCGGGGATGCCGTGTCGTCGCCGCAGCGCGCCGCGCTCATCGGGCCCGATGGCCCGGACAGACTCGACGTCGAGGCCATTGTAGATGATTTTGAACCGCGCACCGCCGACGCCGAGCCACCGCGCGTAGTCCTCGGCGCCGCCATGGCTGTTGTTGACAAACACTGTTTCCGGCCGGGCTGCCATCGCATGGTAGGCCGATCGCATGTAGGGCTGCAAAATGTATGGGAAATGGGTCGGACTGACATTGCGCCCGGCGAGGATGACACGCGGCACCCCCGCCATCAGCCCGGCCAGGCCGGCACTGACACAACTGTGGTCGAGCCATGCGTGCAGCACGGCGGGGTGCAGCTCGCGAAGCGCAATGTAGAGGTTCGCGACCTCCTGACGCAGCTCGGGGGGGAGTCGCCTGACCGACGCCTTGAGCTCTTGTAGCAGTTGCCCCGATGGCTGGGTCTGGTGGTGGGCCCAGGATGCCGCCGAGCTGACCGGCGACTGAAGCTCTCGAACCTCGATACCCGCGGACACGAGCTCCTGGTAGAAGAAATCGTTACCCGGCGGCGAGAACAGCCGACTCACCAGGACAATGATCTCGACATCGGCCTGGCGATGCAGTCCGATGGCCGTGTTGACGATCTGGCGCTCCGCTCCCCCGGCCACAAGCGTCGGGCAGGCGATGACGACCCGCCGTGGGTTGGGACGGCCGCTTGCCCGCAGCCAGCGGCTCTCCTCGCCCAGCAGGCGCCTGAATGCGCGCTCATGCTGGAGTCTCAGTCCGAACGCCCCGAGGGGTGTGGCCATGACAGCCCGCCAGAGGCCGGTGCCGAGGGTCTGGGCGATCGACTTGGCCTTGCCCAGAAGCTTGCCAACGGCCAGGGCATGGATCGAGCGTTCGGCCCAGCGATCCAGGTCCCAGTAGACGATGCGGCGGCTGCCGCCGGAGAGCGCGGTGCGGACCATGCGCGCGGTGATGCTGTCGCGGCCGCCGATGTAGACGATGCGCCGCCCAACGCGGGCTGGCAGTCGCCACGCGTAGTCGGCCGGAATGAACTCGCCGATCGCGGCCGTCTCGGTCGTTCGCGGCAATGGCGGCAATGGCGGCAGCGCGATCGCGCTGATGACCTGGGGTTGTTCCAGAAGCGCCTGCAGCTCGGCCGCGTCGAGCTCGAATGGGGCCGCGACCGTCAAGCTCGTTCGACGGCGGGATGCGCACCATGCCAACGCGGAGCGGATGCGGGCATCCAGTCCATCCGTCCCGTCGCTGGCCGAAGACACCGACGCTCTTGTCTCTGGGATCTCGGGGCGGGACATGTTGTCGACTCGACTGTTGCCGCTTTCGGGATGGGTGGAACGCGGGCGAGCTGGCGCGGCTCGCCGGTTCAGACGCCGCTTCAGACAGCGGGGCGGATAGCCGCTGGCCAAGGCGCGGGAGACGCCGGTCGGGCCGAACGAGGCGCTCGAGGTGGCCGCCTACCGCACCCCGACACGAGCTGCCTGGATTCGGGTGCGACCCCGCTGGCGACGTCGCCGGCTCGTGGTCGAGCCCAGGCGGGCCAGCGCATCCCCCGCCATGCCGTCGCCCACGTCGCATTTTCACATCAGCGCCCGCGAACGGGGCATTATGGCCAACTGGCCCAGACGCGGCAAGACCTCAGTCGACTGTCCGTTGCCGGGGAGGTGTTGCTCGGGTGCCTTCGTGACATTGGATCGGCTCGCGAGCCGAAAACAACGCCTCCGATTTGCTCCGTGTTCAGCCCCTTGGGCGACGGTGCCGTCGCTGCTTTCGGGGTGCCGCGGAGCGATCGAGTGTCCCGGGCCTCGTATCCATCGGCCCCGGCTACTTGCGTAGCCAGAGCACGACGGTGCTCAGCCGGCTGTAGAGCCAGTCGAATGGCGGGATGCGCACCATCGGGTGTCGAAAACCGCCGATCGTCCACAGCCGTGGGGCCAGTGTTGCCTCGGTAAAATAGGCGCGCGCGAGCTGCAGGATGCTCTCCACGGGCAGGTAGTTGACCCCGGTGCGGCTGTAGTGGAGGTTCGCCTTGGCGACATCCTCGGCGGCCATCTGCCCCTGAAACCGGTTGCGGACACCCAGGTGTGCCCAAAGGCGATACCAGGACAGGGTACGGATGGCGCCGCCGAGGGGCACGAACAGATGGGGCTCGATCAGGCTGTAGCGTGCCGGGAAGACGTGGATCGACAACCCGCCGCGTCGCAGCACCCGCGCGATCTCGCGCAACGCCAGATCGTGATCCTGGACATGCTCGAACACCGAGTTGGACACGACGAGGTCGAATGACTGGTCTTCGAAGCCGATTCGGTATGCCGCCTCGGCGACGCGGTAGTCCGGGACGTTCGTGGCTCGTCCGGTCAGCGCGAAACGGAACCAGCCGATGTCGTCGGCCTGTCGCAGCTCCACGCCATTGGCGATGTCGAAGCCGTAGGCCTCGATTCCGCTGTCGCGGTAATCGTAGACGGTCCTGCCCGAGCCGCAGCCGAAATCGAGCACACGGGTCTCAGGGGTCAGGTAGATCCCCTTTGCCGCGAGCATCAGGCGGTGATGCCAGACGCTGTTGTACGGCGCGAGGTGCCCCGGAAGTCGTTGAAGTCTGGCTGGGTTTTCGATCATCGAGGGTTTCGCCCTGACCTGCTGATGGACGACGAGAGGGTTGGAGAGTGTCGGTGCCCCGGCGACCGTGGGATCGCCTGCTCGGCGAAGTCTCGGCCGCCATCGTGCTGTTGCTGTAACCTTGACGCTGCCGGTGGGCGACGCGAGCCGAAGGGGGCGCGGAATGGATGCCATTCCTGGCCCGCGCGGAGCGGCTTTTTCGGCGCGTTACCCGCATCCTCGACCCGCGGGATGACGCGCGTTCGGCCTCGTTGCCCATCGTCCCGCAAGGCCTATTCTAGGGAGTATCGGTTCTGAGCGTGGCCAAGGTTTTCATGTTGTTGGGGCTGGGTGTGCTGTTGGTGTTGTCGGCGATCGGTTTGCGCCACGTGGTAAAGGATGTGCCTTTTACCCTGGATGCCGCGGAGATCCAGCACGAGGGGGGGCTGCTGTATCGGGCGCCCATGAAACGGCGGCTTTCCTGGCCGTGGCAGCCCATCAGCGACCATCAGTACAGTCCCCGGCGCTCGCGCCTGATCCTGCTGGAGGACGACCGACTGATTGGACATGCCCACTCGGACATAGACCAGATCAAGACCCTCGGCGCAGGGCGCTACGCGCACTGGGTGAACGCGCTGTTTTTCAGCTCCTCGGATCGGACCGACCCCCGTGCCAACAAACGCCGCTATCACGGCACGCTGTCGGCTGGCGTTGCCCCGCGGCTGGTGCAGCAACTCAACGAGATTGGCAGCGCGATGATCCTTTCCGCGCTGGGTGCGCTGCTCTGGCTGCGACGTCGGCGGCTATCGCAGCTGCTGCGCGCGCTGCTATCGCGATGGCGGGGCCGCCTGCCCGATTATCTGCTGGCGCTCGCCGGGCCGGCCCTCGTGTCGCTGTGGGAGCTGGTGTCGTTGCCGCTGATGTGGAATGGCTCGGACAGCTCGATCTGGCTGCTCTGGCAATGGCATTGGATCCCCCATCACCCACCGATTTACCCCGCGTTCATGGCACTCGCGAACGCCCTGTTCGATACCCCGGAATCGGTCGTGCGCTTCGTGGCCACGGCCCAGCATGCCGCGACCGTGCTCGCGATCGCTTATCTGGCCACCGCCTTTCGTCGCCGTTGGCAGATCCTGTGGATGTCGTTGGTCGGCACATTTGCCGTCGCCGGCGGGGTGTATGCGCAAGGCCTCTTCACCGAGGGTCTGGCCAGCGCGTTCTTCCTGTTCTTTCTGGGTGCCGTGCTGCGGCTGTACCGCGACGGGACGACCCGGCCCGTACTGGCCGCCTTGGGGCTGGGACTGCTCGCGGCATCGTTGACGCGGCACGCCTACATCTTCTTCGCGCTCGTGCCGGTGGCGTATCTGGTGATCGTCCAGCTGTTCACGCGTGCGCTGCCGGTGCGGGAGCGCCTGCGCACGCTCTCGGTCGTGTTCGCGCTCGTCGGCGGGGTCGCGCTGGCAAACAGCCTGGTGGTGCAATACGCCTGCCTGATGCTCGACAGTCAATGTACGTCGATCATCGGGCGCGCGGGCGTCTACCGGATGCAGGATGCCTATGTCCTGGTGCCGGGAGACGAGCGCGAGGGGTGGCTGGCCAGGCTGGTGGAGCGGGCCCCGGACCGCTTCGTTGCCGAGGCGATCCCGTTGATGGTGACCGCGCCCAATCCCTGGACCGGACCGCGCGACGCGATCGCCCTGGATAGCGCGTTGTCCGGACAGGGCGAGGATCGACTCATGAACGCGGGCTTCATGCGCTTTCTCACCTGGCCGGACCGCTATGTGCTGCGGCAATGGTGGCGACAACTGGGGCAGGCCCTGTTGGGTCCTGGCGGTCAGGGTTATTGCGCCGGTCATCCGAGTTGCGTGTTGCAGGGCTCGGCGCGCTCGGTGGAAGAGGAGTTTCCGGCCGATCCCCGCAGCGTCGCGGCCGTCGTCGGGACCGGGGCCGAGGAGCCGGGCACGGGGGCGCGCTACCGGGAGCTGGAGCGACAGGACCTGGTACGGGTACTGGACAGGCTGCTGCCACTGGCGCCCGAGCCGCGCGCGGCCTTTCTGGCGCTGTCGCTGCTGCTGGGGCTTGCCGCGATGCTTCGCCAACGCAATCTCGACTTCGCGGCCGTGGTGCTCGCGCTCTGGTCGGGTGCGCTGGCCTATGCCCTTGCGCTGACACTGGTCACCGTCGTCCTGCCCCGTTACGTGCTGCCAATCGATAACGTCCTCTGGCTCGCGAACGGTCTGGCCATCATCGGTCTGCTCGCGCGCCGCGACCCACGCGGCGTTGCCGCGCGCTGACGCCCATGTGCGGGATCGCTGGACTCTTATCCTGGACCACACCGCCCGACGCCTCGGTGGTCGCGGCGATGACGGCGCGCCTGGCGCATCGCGGGCCCGACGCCGAGGGGGTCGTCGCGCTGGGTCCGCTGGTGCTCGGACATCGGCGCTTGTCGGTCATCGATACGACCGTGGCGAACAACCAGCCCCTGTTCGATCACTCCGGTCGGCTCGCGATCGCCTTCAATGGTGAGATCTACAATTACCGCGAGGTTCGCCGACAACTGGAGCGATCGGGGGCGCGCTTTCGCACCCAGGGGGACACCGAGGTCATTCTCGAGGCCTACCGCGCCTGGGGCGAGGACTGCCTGGCACGGCTGAACGGCATGTTCGCGTTCGCGCTCTGGGACGCCCCGCGCCGGCGGCTGTTCCTGGCGCGCGACCGGGTGGGCGAAAAGCCACTGTTCTACGTCCGGCTGGCCGGCGGCGGCCTGGCCTTCGCCTCTGAGCCCCGGGCACTGCGCGCCTGTCCGGGGGTCAGTGCGGAGGTCGACCCGATCGGTCTGGCCCATTACCTGACCCTCAACTACACCCTGGGCGAGCACACGCTGATCCAGGGGATGCGGCGTCTGTCGCCAGGGCATTTCCTGCTCATCGAGGAGGGACGGGCGCAGATCGAGAAGAGCTACTGGCACCTTGCGGCCAGTTTCCTCGACAAACGGCGGTTCGCGTCGCGGGAGGCCGCCGCGGAGGAGCTGCGGGCGTTGGTGGATGACGCGGTGCGGTTGCGTCTGGTGGCCGATGTGCCGGTGGGTGCCTTCCTCAGCGGCGGCGTGGATTCCTCGACGGTGGCCGCGGCCATGGTCCACGCGCTGCCCCCCGAGCAGGTGCACACCTTCAGTCTGGGCTTCGGCGTGCCGAGCTTCGACGAGGTCGATGGCGCGCGCTCGGTGGCGGCCCATCTCGGACTCGACCACAAAGACCGCATCGTGGCCGCGGACCTGGAACACACCTGGGCCGGGCTGATCGCCGCCGCGGATGAGCCGCTGGCCGACACCTCGGCGATTCCGACCTATCGGCTCGCCGCTTTCGCCCGCGAGTTTGTCACGGTTGCGCTTTCCGGAGATGGCGCCGACGAATGCTTTGCCGGTTACGAGACCTATGTCGCGGATCGCCTGCATCGCGCCTTGTCGTGGATACCCGCGCCGCTCGCTCGCGGGCTCCACGGCGCGGTGGACAGGTTGCTTCCGGTGCGCTTCTCGAAGGTGAGCCTGGACTACAAGCTGCGCCATTTTCTCGCGGGGCTGGACCTGTCGTTCCCGCGTGCCCACGCATCCTGGCGCAATATCTTCTCGGCCGCGGACCGGCGCGAGATCATGCAGCCGCACTGGCGCGAGCTCGCCCAATCCCCGCGGGCCGACCCATACTCTCAGTTCGAGTCCCACTATGCGGCGGTCGCGGGCTGTCACGATCTGGACCGGGCGAGCTACGTGGACATCAAGACCTGGCTCGCCGACGATATCCTGGTCAAGGTGGACCGCGCGACCATGGCGCATTCGTTGGAAGCGCGCGCGCCGCTGCTGGATCATCGGCTGGTAGAATTCGCCGCCGGCCTGCCGCCGCGCTGGAAGCTCAATGGGTTTCGCAAGAAGCATCTGCTCAAGCACAGCCAGCGCCAGCGGCTGCCGCACCGGGTGCTGCATGGCAAGAAGCGGGGCTTCAACGCGCCGATCACCCAGTGGCTGTCCGGGCCGCTGCGGGGCTTCGCGAGCGATGCGCTCGCCTCCGCCCGGCTGCGTGACTATGTTCGCCCCGAGATCGTCGCCCGCCTGTGGCAGGAACAGGACGCGGCTAAACGCGACAATGGACTGAAACTCTTTGGACTCGTCTGTCTTTCACTATGGCTGAATCAACTTTAAGAACCGGTGCGGATACCTATTCGTCCGCGATCGAGAGCGCGGACAACTATACCCGCTGGGTGCTCGAGGGCTTTCGCCCCTATTTTGGCCGACGCTTCCTCGAGGTGGGCCTGGGCCACGGCGGCTATCGGCGCTTCCTACCCGCCCAGAGCGATTACCTGGGCCTCGACATCGATCCGGACTGCGTCGCCCAGGCCGCGCGGCGCCATCCGGGGGATCGCTTCCTGGTCGCTGACGTCACCGATCCGCTGCTGCCAGGGCGCCTGGCCGGGGAGGCACCCGACACGATCCTGTGCGTCAACGTCCTGGAGCACATCGAAGAGGACGCGAGCGCGGTCGCCAACCTGCTGCGTCTACTCAGCCCTGGTGGCCATCTGCTGATCTTCGTGCCGGCCTTTCCCGCCCTCTACTCGGATCTCGATCGCATGGCCGGGCATGTGCGGCGTTATACGCGATCGGACATCCCGCGTCTGGCCGTCGGGGATGCGCAGGTCCTGCGCTGGGGCTACTTCAACACCGTTGGCGGCGTCGGATGGCTCGCCAACAAGGCGCTGCGGCACACGAGCCTCAACTCAGCCGCGGTGAATTCCCAGATCCGATTGTTCGATCGCTTCGTCGTCCCGCTCGCCAGGGCTGTGGATCTGGTGGGGCATCGCATCTTCGGGCAGTCGATGACCTGCGTGTTGCGTAAACCATGATCTCCATTGTCATTCCCGCTTACAACGAGGCCGGTGCCATCGTGGGTACGATCGAGTCCCTGCGCGAGGCCCTTGCCGGAACCCCCGAATCCGATGCCGAGATCCTGGTGGTCGATGACGGATCCTCCGATGAGACCGGTCGACTGGCCGCGCAGGCCGGCGCGACCCTGGTCCGGCATCCGCACAATACGGGTTATGGCCGCGCGCTGAAGTCGGGCATCCTGTCCGCGAGGCACGATACCATCGCGATCATCGATGCCGACCTCACCTACCCGCCCGAGGCGATCCCGATGCTGGCGGCGGAATATCGCAAGGGTTTCGACCTGGTCGTTGGTGCGCGTACCGGTCATCACTACGAGGGCAGCGTGTTCAAGGGACCACTGCGGCGCGTGCTGCAGTTCCTGGTGGAGTTCTCCGCCGGCCGCCGTGTCCCCGACGCCAATTCGGGCCTGCGCGTGTTCAGCCGCCATACGATGCGGGCCTATCTGCCGCATCTGTGCGACACCTTCAGCTTCACGACGTCGCAGACCCTGGCCTACATGCTGACGGGCCGTTTCGTGACCTACCGCCCCATTGCCTATCATGAACGGGTCGGTGCGACGAAGGTGAGGCTCTTTGCCGACTCGTTGCGCACGCTGCAGTACATCCTGCAGTCGGTGATCTACTACAACCCGTTGAAGGTCTTTCTGCTGCTGACGCTGATCACGCTGGTCCTGTCGTTGGCCGGATTCGTGGCCGCCGCGCTCACCGGGCTGAACGCGCCCTACTTCCTGGGGGTCGGCGGGCTCTTGATGACCATCGTCGTGTTCGCGCTGGGGCTCATGGCCGATCTGTTGCGGCAGATCCTGGTCAGGACCGGTACGGAGTGAAGGTCCCGGGGGACGGGCCTTGCCCAATCCCGGAACAGGAGCCGCCGCGACCGCAGGATGTTGGCGAAGCCGCGGTGGCGCGGGCCATCAGGCGTCTGCCCCCCTGGCTGCTCCTGCTGAAGACCGCCCTTGTCCTGGGCGGCCTGTCCCTTCTGCTGCGCTGGGTGGTTCAGAGCCTGCCCGATGCCGGGGTCGTTGTCCCGGCGTGGAGCCTCCTCGGCGCCGTGTTGCTGAACGAGCTCGCGTTGTTCGCGGCCGCCTTGCGGTTGCAGCGGACCTTGGCGGTATTCGGCGTACGACTGCGGCTCGGGGATGCCTTCCGGATCCACCTGCAGTCGCTGTTTTACTTTTTCTTCGTGCCGATGTCGGTCGGGCTCGAGGTCGCGCGATTCGTGAAGATTCGTGACATCCAACCGGCGACCTCGGCCCGCCGGCTGGTGCTCGCGCTGCTGCTGGACCGCGTGCTCGGCCTGGCCGCCGCGCTCGCCGTGGCCGGTGCCTTGCTTCCGGCGGTGTTCCCCGATCTGTTGCCGCGGTTATGGCACCCGGGTTGGGCAGCGGGAGTGCTGGCGGGCGTGTGTGTGATCGGTGGCGCGCTTTGGCTGCATCCAGCGACCCGGACGCGGCTGGCGGATGCGACCCTCGCGGTGGTGCAGGCCGGGCGCCATTTTCCCGTTCTGATCCTGTTGTCGCTGGCCGCGCTGTTGTTGGTCTGCGCCTCGGTCTATCTGATCGCCGTCGGGGTGCGCATCGAAATCGGCCCGGTCGAGCTGACCTTCGCCCTGTCGACATCGCTCCTTGGCATGCTCGTGCCGGTGTCCGTGCTCGGCGCGACCCTGGGTGAGGCCGCGGGGGCGGGCGTGTTCACGTTGTTGGGTCTGAGCACGGCCTCTGGGTTATTGTTGGTCTCGGCCGCCTACGCGGGGCGCTTGTTGGGCGCGCTGCAGGGAGGGCTCATCGAGCTCTGGATTGATCGCGGACGCGCCAGGGCCCCAGCCGACGCCCACGGCCGTGGTGCGCGATCCGGCAACAGCTCCACGTAGCAGTGCCCGTGCGGGGTTGGCGCCCCGCGGGCCGATATTGACCTTGTCGGGATGATCGAGATCATGGGCCAGCAAGAGACCGAGCGGACAATCGCGGATTTCGGCGCGCAATGGACGCGTTTTACAGACAATTCAGGCTATTACGGATCAAGCGAGCTGTTCGGCGACATCGTCGAGCCACTGCTTGGTGAGGCCGATGTGCGCGGCGCGCGTGTCGCCGACATTGGCAGCGGCAGCGGGCGCATCGTCGAGATGCTGCTGGCGGCGGGCGCCGCGCACGTGACGGCCATCGAGCCGTCGCGGGCAATCGACGTTCTGCGTCGGCGGTTCCAGGATCGCACCGGGACCGTTACCTGTCATCAGCTGACCGGTGAGGGCGTCGCCGACCTCGGCCCCTTCGACCTGGTGGTGTCCATCGGCGTTCTGCACCATATCCCGGCGCCCGATCCGGTGGTACGTGCCGGCTACCGGACGCTGCGTCCTGGCGGGCGATTCTTCGCCTGGCTGTATGCCCGCGAGGGCAATCGGCTGTATCTGGCGCTGGCGCTACCGCTGCGCTTCGTGACCAGGCGCCTCCCGGATCGGATACTCGATGTCCTCGTCCGGCTCCTCGACTGGCCCCTGGTGGCCTATATCGCGCTCTGCCGCCGCTGGCCGCTGCCGATGCGCGACTACATGCGCAACGTGATCGGCCGCATGGCTCCGGACAAGCGTCGGCTGATCATCTTCGATCAGCTCAACCCGGGCTACGCGAAGTATTACACCCGTGCCGAGGCGCGGGCGTTGTTCGAACGGGCGGGCTTCTCGGGCGTCGAGCTGCATCGTCGGCATGGCTACAGCTGGAGCGTCGTCGGGACCAAGCCCCCGAACGGCTGAGCCGGCTCGCCGCCGCTCCGAAGGGATCGCCCCTGCCCCGGTGCGACGGGGTCGGCGCGGGCGGTCCGGGGGCCGGCGCCGCGAACGCGCCACGGGGTGCGGATCGGCCCTGTCCAACGGGGGCGTCCGCTCGCCATCGGAACGCTGCGACGCGCCGGGACATGTCGGACCTTCCTGGGCCCGGACGGCATAGGCGATTGATCGGCGTCTGGTCAACCGGCCGATCGCAGTTGCCGCATGAGCAGCCATGCACCGACGGCGAGGCAAGAGGCCGCGAGGATACGCGCCCCCAGCGCGTCGAGTACCGGGCCAGGGCCGAGCACCAGGATCAGCGTCCCACTGAGGATCAGCGCGCCGGCGCCGATGGCGCCGACCACCGCCTGCTGGCCCCGGATCGCCTGGCGCAGGCGCTCTGCCTCCTCGCTCCGGGCGCGTCGGCCGTCCTGCGCCCCGGCCATTCCGTGGAGGACCCGGTAGGCGAGCAGCGGCAACTCCGGCAGATGCTCGGAAAGGGGCGTGAGGCTTTCGCGGGTGCGCTCGAGAAATCCCTTGGGACCGACCTGATCCCGCATCCACGCCTCCATGAAGGGCTTGGCGGTGGTCCAGAGGTCGAGCTGGGGGTAGAGCTGGCGGCCGAGGCCCTCGATGTTGAGCAGGGTCTTCTCCAAGAGTACCAGCTGGGGTTGGATCTCCATGTCGAAGCGGCGCGCGGTCTGGAACAGATTGACCAGAAAGTGCCCGAAGGAGATCTCCGACAGGGGCTTTTCGAAGATCGGCTCGCATACGGTGCGGATGGCCGATTCGAACTCCTCCACCCGGGTGCTGCGTGGCACCCAGCCGGACTCCACGTGCAACTCGGCGACGCGCCGGTAGTCGCGGTGGAAGAACGCGAGCAGATTTTCGGCCAGATAACGCTGGTCGGCCTTGGTGAGGGTGCCGACAATGCCGAAGTCGACCGAGATATAGCGCCCGGATGGCTCGACGAAGATGTTGCCCGGGTGCATGTCCGCGTGGAAAAAGTTGTCGCGGAACACCTGGGTGAAGAAGATCTCCACACCGCGGGTGCCGAGTGCCCGCAGGCTGACCCCCTGTGCCTTGAGTGCCGCGACCTGGGAGACGGGCGTGCCGTAGATGCGTTCCATGACCATCACGTTGGAGCGGGTCCAGTCCCAGTAGACCTCGGGGATGTAGAGGTCGTCGCTGTGCTTGAAGTTGCGCCGCAATTGCGAGGCATTGGCGGCCTCGCGCTGCAGGTCGAGCTCGTCGAAGATGGTCCTTTCGTACTCGCGCACGACCTCGACGGGGCGCAGCCGACGGCCGTCGCGCCAATACCGGTTTGCCAGGTGGGCGATGGTGAAGAGCAGATCGACATCACGGCGGATGATCCTGTCGATCCCCGGGCGCAGCACCTTGACGACGACCTCGCGCCCGTCCTTGAGCCGGGCGCTGTGGACCTGCGCGATCGACGCGGACGCAAGCGGGGTCTCGTCGAAGTCGTCGAGCACCGCCTCGATCGGCCGGCCCCAGGCCCGCTCGATCAGCGCGCGGGCATCGGTCCCGGGAAAGGGTGGTACGCGGTCCTGGAGCTTCGCCAGCTCGACGGCCAGGTCTTCGGGCAGCAGGTCGACGCGGGTCGAGAGCAACTGACCGAACTTGATGAAGATGGGTCCCAGGTCCTCGAGGGCCCGGCGCACCCGCACCGGGTAGGGTGGCAGCGGTCCGCGAAACCAGTGCCAGGGGGAGAGCAGCAGCACGAAACGCAGCGGGCGAAACAGGTGCGTGGCGTAGATGACCTCGTCGAGCCCGTGGCGCAGCAGCACGAGGTTGATGTGAAACAGACGCAGGGTCTGTGCTGGGCGGATCATGTCGGGATCGCTCGGGTCGCCACGGGCGCGCCGGCAGGGACCGCGCCGTGCCCGGCCGGTCGGTCAGGTTCGACGACCTCGGCTCGTGGACAACGGGGTGAGCCGGCGATTGCGGGTCGCGGGGCGCGAGCCGGTTCTGTCCATGGATGGGTCAAGTCGGCGTCTGCCTAGGGGCGGGCGCGTCGGCTCAGGCGCTCTATGCGCGCCGCGAGACGCTCGACGTCGTCGCGCAACTGGTCGACGCCGTCGAGGAGCTCGCGCATGTCATCGTGCCCCGGAAGCAGTCTGGCCTCCTCCTGGAGATACTCCCGCGCGTCCTGCATCAGGGTGTCGCCGCCGCGTCGGGCCCACTGCTCACCGGCTCGGGCCCGGTTGCCGATCTGATGGGCGAGGGTGTCGCCGAGCACGCGGGCGAGCTGCTCTTCCCAGTCGATGTCCAGTCCCCGAAAGACATCCCCCAGGCGGTGGGCGACCTGATTGTCTCCGTCGATCTCCACCGCCCCGGAGAACACCTCATCCTCACGGCGCTCGCTCAGCGCCATGCGCAGCAGCGCCACCGGGGTCGCCCGGACGATGCAGTCGGGCTCGGCATCGTAGTCCCCGTAGAGCTGGATCTGATCCTGACCGGGGACAACATCGATGCGGGTGTCCAGGCCGCTGAGCTCCACCCGCAGCACACGGCCCTGGATCGCGGCCAGTCCTGCCGCACCCTCGGGGTCGAGCGCGAGCAAGTGGTTGATGCTCGCCTCGACCGGGGCCAGCACCAGCGCGGGAATCCGGAAGGTCACGTCGTCGAGCTCCCGACTCACAGCTTGTAGCCGCGATGGATCGCGACGATACCGCCGGTGAGGTTGAAGTAGCGGGCGCGCTCGAAGCCCGCCTGCTCCATCATCGACAGCAGCGTCTGCTGATCGGGATGCATCCGGATCGATTCGGCCAGATAGCGGTAGCTGTGCGCATCGCCCGTGACGACCCGGCCCAGCAGCGGCAGCATCGAGAACGAGTAGAGATCGTAGGCGCGGCGCAGCGGTTGCAAGGTCGGATGCGAGAACTCCAGGATCAGGGCCCGTCCGCCGGGACGCAGCACGCGGAACATCTCATCGAGCGCGAGCTGCTTGTGCGTGACATTGCGCAGTCCAAAACCGATGGTGACGCAGTCGAAGCTGTTGGTGGCGAAGGGGAGCCGCTCTGCATTGGCGAGCGCAAAGTCGAGGTTGCCGACGATGCCCGCGTCGATCAGCCGCTCGCGGCCGTGCATGAGCATCGCTTCATTGATGTCGGACATCACCACCTCGCCAGTGGGGCCGACGATCTTCGAGAACCGCTCTGCCAGGTCGCCGGTGCCGGCGGCGAGGTCGAGCACGCGCTGACCGCGACGCACCCCGGCCAGCTCGATGGCGCGGCGCTTCCAGAGCCGATGGACGCCCGCTGACATCAGGTCGTTCATCAGATCGTAGCGCGAGGCGACCGAGTCGAACACCTGCCGGACCCGGGCCTGCTTCTCTCCGACCGGGACCTCCTGGTACCCGAAATGGGTGGTCTTCTCCTCTGACATTGGCGGCGGAACCCACTGAGGCCAAAACTGAATGGTACCACCATTGGTGGCGCCGGGACGGGCGTGGAAACGGCCGCCCAAGCCGCTGGCGCGGCGTTCGAGGGCGCGGACGGCCTCGCTCAGCCGTCGCCGCAAGCGACCCGCTGGATCAGGAAGGTCGTACCTTTCGCGTGTGGCCGGCCTTCTCCAGCTCGGCCAGGTAGTCCTGCCACAGCCCCTCCTGATTCTTGCCCAGCCCGTACAGGTATTCCCAGGAGTAGATGCCGGTGTTGTGCTCGTCATCGAAGTACAGGCAGACGGCGTAGTTGCCCACCGGCTCGATCTTGTCGATGTTGACGTCCTCTTTGCCAAGCTGGAGCACGCGTTGCCCCGGACCGTGTCCCTGGACCTCGGCCGACGGCGAATACACGCGCAGGAGCTCGCAGGGGAGATTGAAGTGCGCGCCGTCTTCGAAGGTGATCTCGAGGATCTTCGATGTGCGATGCAGGTTCAGTTCGGTCGGGTTCGGCATGGGGAGCTCCGTCAGATTCAACCAGGGGCGACGCCCCGGATCGATCCGGGCGTCCTGTCAGTGACCCGACTGAAGGTGGGTGAACTGTCGGCGAAGTCAAGCCGGAGGGTGTGATTCAGGAGCACCGCGCCGGGGCGACACGGGTCGTTCCCGGCGCGAGCGGCCGGGTCCGGGGTGGCGCCAGCTCAGAGGATATAGCGCGAGAGATCCTCGTCGCCCGCCAGCTCACCGAGGTTCTGGTCGACGTAGGCGGCATTGATCGTGATCGGCACGCGGTCGAGCTCCGAGGCGTTGAACGAGACGTCCTCAAGCAGGCGCTCCATGACCGTGTGCAGGCGGCGCGCGCCAATATTCTCGGTGCGCTCGTTGACCTGAAATGCGATCTCGGCGAGGCGGCGGATACCGTCGTCGGTGAAATCCAGCCGAACGCCCTCGGTCGCGAGCAGGGCCTTGTACTGGTCCGTGAGCGACTCATCGGGCTCGGTGAGGATGCGCACGAAGTCGTCCGTGCTCAGGGCCTGGAGCTCGACGCGGATCGGCAGCCGGCCCTGCAGCTCGGGGATCAGGTCGGAGGGCTTGGCCAGGTGGAAGGCACCCGAGGCGATGAACAGGATGTGATCGGTCTTGACCATGCCATACTTGGTCGACACCGTGCTCCCTTCCACGAGCGGCAGGAGGTCGCGTTGAACCCCCTCGCGCGAGACATCGGCACCGCCGGTGTGCTCGGAGCGTTTCGTGACCTTATCGAGCTCGTCGAGGAACACGATGCCTTTCTGCTCGACGTTGGTCATCGCGCGCAGCTTCATCTCCTCTTCGTTGACCAGCTTCGATGCCTCCTCGTCGCGCAGCACCCGGCGCGCCTCCTGGATCTTGAGCTTGCGCCGCTTGGTGCGGCCGGAGCCGAGATTCTGGAACATGCCCTGGAGCTGGCTGGTCAGGTCCTCCATGCCCGGTGGGGCCATGATCTCGACCCCGGTAATCGAGGTGCTGACCTGGATCTCGATATCGCGGTCGTCGAGCTCGCCGGCGCGCAGCTTCTGCCGGAACTTCTCGCGCGTGGCGCTGGATGCGCCGGCCCCGCGGCTGTCCTCGTCGAAGTCCGAGGGCGGCGGCAGCAGCGCGTCGAGTATGCGTTCCTCGGCGGCCGCCTCCGCCCGGTCGGCGTTGCGCTCCATCTCCTGCTCGCGCTCCATCTTCACCGAGATATCGGCCAGGTCGCGGACGATGGACTCCACGTCGCGCCCGACATAGCCCACCTCGGTGAACTTGGTCGCCTCCACCTTCAGGAATGGCGCATTGGCCAGCTTGGCCAGGCGTCGGGCGATCTCGGTCTTGCCCACGCCGGTGGGGCCGATCATCAGGATATTCTTCGGTGTGATCTCCGAGCACATCGGTTCGGGGATCTGTGAACGCCGCCAGCGGTTGCGCAGCGCGATGGCCACCGCCCGCTTGGCCTGGTCCTGGCCGATGATGTGTTTGTCGAGCTCGGCAACGATGCGCTGGGGGGTGATTTCGGACATGGTCGTCTGCCGTGATGCTGGGGCCGCGGGCGTCGGGACGGCGACCGAGGCGATGTATCGAGGCGTCCGTCGCACGGAGCGCCGATGGCCTGATGGCGCGGGGGCTCGCCCGCGCCGCTATGCGCCGGTGAGCTCTTCGAGCACCAGGTTGTGATTGGTATAGATGCAGATATCGGCGGCGATATTCAGCGCCCGCTCGACGATCTCGCGTGCGCCGAGGTCGGTGTTCTCGGCCAACGCGCGGGCCGCGGCCTGGGCGAACGCGCCGCCCGACCCGATGGCCATCAGGCCGTTCTCGGGCTCGAGCACGTCGCCCGTGCCGGAGATAATCAGGGATGCCTCCTGATCGGCCACGCAGAGCATGGCCTCCAGGCGTCGCAGCATCCGGTCGGTGCGCCAGTCCTTGGCCAGCTCGACCGCCGAGCGCGTCAAGTGGCCCTGGTGTTTCTCGAGCTTACCCTCGAAGCGCTCGAACAGGGTGAAGGCGTCGGCCGTCGCGCCGGCGAATCCCGCCAACACGCGGTCCTTGTAGAGCCGCCGCACCTTGCGCGCGTTTCCCTTCATGACTGTCTGACCGAGCGAGACCTGGCCGTCGCCGCCGATAACGACGCCGCGCCCGCGCCGCACGGAGAGGATGGTGGTGCCGTGGAACTGTTCCATTGTGACCTGATGCGTTGGGGAAGACCGTAACCCCGCATTCTACGCCGTTGCACGATGCCGTTTCAGCATACGGGGCTCGCGCACGGACCCGCCGCGGAAAGGGTATGGGGTGCGGCGTTCGGAATTCCTTGGGTGCAGCAGGACATATATTGACATATTAGAATATTCTGATATTATTTCGTTTATTGCAGCCGTGCCGGCTGTCGCCCCTTAGAACAACGCCTTGCAGCTTGCCCGGAGACCCTCCCATGCGCACACTGACCAGATTTGCCGCCGCCGCCGCCCTGATCACCGCCTCGGCCACCGCGTCGGCCTGGGGCCCATTCTCATCCCTGGCCGACGATTTCTTCGGCAACGGCGATGGTTGGGCCGACGGCGACTTCAACCTGTCGATGAACGCGAGCGCCAACAGCAGCGCCTATGGGCGTGGATACGGCCGCGGCCACGGCTACAACTATGGCTCCCATGCGCCTTACTACACGCCTTACGCCTACGCCAACCCCGGTCCGGTCGCCGTGGCGCCTGCCACCGAGGTGCCGGTCGTCCAGTAGCGCCCCGCGGGACAGCGGCGCGCCTGGGGCGGCCGCATCCGCACCCGACCCGGCGCCGATGGACAAGGCCCCGATCTTTGCCGAAGATCGGGGCCTTGTCGTCTCTGGGCCCGACCCCGCGGGACCTGGACGGGGCGTTGGGGGAAGTGCTTTTCTCGCATCGCGACCCGATCTCGCCACGGACGGATGGAATCAGTCTCTCCCAACGAGACAGCGATCCAGCGCCTGTCTGGTATTGGATCGGCTCGCGAGCC
>JAXGTD010000041.1:0-28878 GCA_040775095.1 Chromatiaceae bacterium
ATCTTCATCGCCGGCTCGCTGTGGATCATGATCGACCTGCACTATCGGATGATGGGCTGAGCCGCGGGATGCAATAATGCCGCCCGCCATGCGCTTGCGTATGGGTCAACGCGGCGAAACGCAGCCACGCCAGGGAAGGCGTCTGCCGCTAAGGCGATTGCCGAGAAGTCTCGTACCCGATGACGCCGGATTGCGATTCGCCTTCGAGGCGCATCGCCACGAGCAGAGCCTGGCTATGTGAGTGACCGTGTGACAACGAACGCGGGCGTCAAGACAGGTCAGCTGGTATGAGATTGGCCAGAAGTCGCTTAAGGAGACGATGGGCAAATGCCTTCCGGGCATTTGCTCAGCTCGTGCTTCGCGACGCGCGACTTGCGAAGTGCGCCATTTTCAAGCGCTTGCAGCGTTCGAGAATGCCGGACCATCCGTGGCCCGGACGGGAAATACTTGAGATCAGCGTTCCCCTAACCGAGGCCGGTGTCCAAGACCCTTGGCCGGGATAGCCCGGGGACCGTTGTTCGCCCGTTCTCACCGGCACTCATCCGCACCCAACAGCGGACTTCCCCGCCGCCGAAGCCGGTTCGGCGGGGACGCCGCCTCATCCAACCCGAGGACCCACGCCATGGATTTCCTGCTGATCACGCCCCTGATGTCGCTACTCTCGGGCATCGCCATCCTGATCTGGCCGCGGCTGCTCAACTACATCGTCGCCTTCTACCTGATCCTGTTCGGGAGCATGGGCCTCCTGGCCCGGATGCAGGTCGGGATGTAGACAAGGCCAGTTCACGCTCCCCGTTGACGGTCGCCCCGGCGGGCGGCGGCCGCAACACCCCCTTGAGCGGCCCTGATCCCACAGGGCCGCGATCGTTGGCGGCGTCGGCATCAGACACCGGATCGTCTTAGGCCGCCTGCCGGCGTTGCCCCAGCGAGAACATTCGCCGGAGCACGCCGTCCCCATGCCACTGGTGCAGCAGGGCCATGCCGGCGTGTCCGGCCAGATAGACCCACATCAGGATGGCGACGCTCTGGTGCAGGTCGAGCACGATGGCGGCCCAGGGCGGTAGCGCGCCAGAGGGCGCCATGCCCCACCACACCAGGGCCCCGCTGCTGGCCATGAACAGGGCGCACAGGGCCCCAAGCCCATGCACCGTCCGCACGAGGGGCAGGATCTCCGCCTCGGGCGCGAGCCGGCCCCGGAGCGCCTCATCGAGGGCGCGGCACAAGGCCCCAAGCAGCGCCCGCCGTCCCTCGCCCCTGACCCAGGGGAACAGCGCCGCCAGACCCGGCTCACTGCCGCGACAGGCGGCCCACAGGAACCAGCCCACGAGCAGCGGCAGCAGAAGCCCACCGACCACCTCGTGCAGGGTGAAGCCCAGGCCCTCCGCCGCGCCGCGGACAGCGCCCGGGCGCGGCCGCTCCATGAATGTGCTGAGCATCAGCTGTAGGCTCACGCCGACCGAAATGCCCAGATGGAGCAGGCGGGTGGCGAGCGAGAGGGTGCCCTGATCGTCGGTGGACGCGCTCATGCCTTCCCCCACGCCAACGGGCACGCGGCGGACCGGCGTGGGCCAGGGCGGACGGTGGTGGTTGGATACTCCAGAGGGTTCATTTCGATCGGTCTCCTCGCGTTGTGTGAGCGTAAAACGTGCCGTCGGCGCGGCCGCCCCGTGCCGGCAGGGGCAGGGGTCGGGAATCCCGGCATGAGAGGCCGATCCCGAATTCCCGTTGGAGCCGGCATCGGCCGGATGCAGGCGCCACCAACCGATTGCAAGCAAGCCTCTCGCCAATCCTGGACTGGACGACTCTCCCATGGGCCCCGTTCCGCGGCCGCGAGACCTGGTTGAATTCAGCCAGGGACTGGCACGCGGGGGTGGAAGCTGAACCAACTCCAGCCTCGACGCCAGTGGCATTGGCCGGGGTGGCAAGGCCAACCGGCCGAGGGTGCCGCGCTCGGGAGTCGGTGCCGCCCGCGAGCGATCCGGGACGGTCGCGAAGGGCGCGCTGCCTGGGTCAGGCAAGGAGGGGGCATGGATATCACCGAGCCGTGGGCAGCGACCCGGCAACCGGCGACCCGGGGCCCCACCCTAGACGCGCCGCGGCACCGCGACCTTGCGAGTGGACGCGGATGTCGACGGGCACGGGGCGGACCAATTCCGATCGTCGATCAACGCCCGCCGGCGTGGAGTCGGACCCGAAAGTCCTCGCCATGCCAGCGCCCGTCCTCCCGGCGGCGCCAGGTAATCTCCAGGCTCTCCCGGTCGTCCATCTGCTCGGCGGCGAGCCGCACCCCGTGCAAACCCAGCCCGAGGATCTCGGTGTCCCTGTCCTCCACCGCCTGCCAACCGTCGTAGCCCAAATGCAGTGTCGCCGGGTACGGCAGGAGCAGCAGCAGTGCCTTGCGCGGGGCCAGGGATGCAATGGGCGCACCCGGAGTCCAGACCCAGGTCTCGGGCTTGGGACGCTCCCCGCGGTACCGCCCCCAGACCGCATTCAGACGGTCGAAGGGGCGCCCGAGGCCACGGGAGGCAGTCAGCTTGACGAACTCCCCGTGGGCCCAGGCCAGGGGCATCGCCGAACCGGTGGGGCGACCAGGGAAGAGGCCTCGCCCGGGCACGGGTGCCGCGTCCCAGACCTGCTCGGGCAGCATGCCGCTTCCACCGGCCATCGCGGCCATCGCGGCCAGGTAGGGCAGCGGGTCCTCTCCGGCCGCCAGGGCATAGTGGCCGCGCTCGCCAGTGAGCAGGGGCCAGCCCCGGCCGATGCCGGTGCCATCGAAGGGGCTGCCGTCCGCGTGCTCTCCGTAGCCGTCGCCGGTGTAGCGATGCCATACCGCGCCAGCCGGCGTGTCGGTACGCAGCAGGGCATCGGCGAGCCGGACCGTGTCACGGATCAACAGGTCGTCGGCCCGGCGCAGCCCGAGGCGCACCAGCTGCAGAAAGTCCAGCGCAACCTGCTCGGACGCGGGCGTGTCGGGATCGTCGGCGCGGTTCTTGATGGGCAGGCTGCGGCATAGGCTCCCGGACTCGGCCACCACGCTGGGCGGCGCCTCGCGCACGTAGTAGCCGTCGATGCCATGGTGCCGCGCCAGATCGGTCCCGCGCGCGACCGTCCAATCGTCCAGCCGGGCGTTCCAGAAATCCGCGACGGTGCGAGCCAGATCCGCATCCGGACCACTCAGCAGGTCGGCCCCCGCCGCCAGCGCGGCGATGCAGACCGCCACGGTGAAGGCGTTCACGCCGGCGTCCTCCTCCCAGCGATCCTGCGGGCTGGCGGGGCCTTCCCGGATCAGAAAGCCGAGGGCACGGCCCACCATGTCCTGCACCGGGATTGCGTCCAGGCCCCCGCGCTCGGCCAGGGTGGCGGCGAGCAACACCGGGAATGCGGCCTCGTCGAGCTGGATGCCGCTCCAGTAGGGCCGCCCGCCCAGCCATTGGTTCTGGTGCCAGTGGCCGTCGGCGTTCTGGGTGGCAATCAGGTAGCGCAGCACATTACACGCCTCCAGCTCACCACCCAGTGCCAGCAGGGCCGTGGCCGACTCCACCAGATCCCGGGGCCAGACCAGGTGGTAGCCGCCGCGTTCCTCGCCGCTGTTGCCCCAGGGTACCGACAGGCTCGCGACCATGGCCCCGGTGAAGGTCTTGTCACGGTGACACTTGAGCACCATCGCGCAGGTGCGGTACTGCTCCTGCAGCGCGGGCGGCAGATCCGCGGCGGGGGCGCGCGCGTCACGCGCGCGGTGCCACTGCTCCCAGGCGGCGGTCTGCTGGGCCATCAGCGCATCGAACGACTGGGCCAGCGCACCAAGGGCCAGAGTGGCCGCGGCCTCCTTGGAGGTCGCCAATCCCAGCGCCAGGATGGCGCGCCGCGGCAGCTCGCCCGCCAGGGAGACATTGCCGGGGCCCGCGGCGGCATAGCCCCAGGTCATGCGCCCGTTGGCGGCGAAGTCCTGCCAGGCGTCGCTCACCCCCACGTAGCCCGCGGAGGTGCGCGCGAACGCATCGCTGAAGCCGGGGTCGGCGGCAACGAGTGCCAGGCCGAAGGGCCCCTGCTCGGCCCACAGGACCTTGCGGCCATGGCGTCGTCCGGCCCAGGCCAGGTTCTCACTGGCACTGCCTCCCAGACGCGGGGAGAGCAGCACGTATGGCCGCAGGGCCGCGTCACCGTCGAGCCGGATTTCCAGGAGCAGCACGTCGCGCTCCGGATCCGGGCAGACAGTCAGGGTGAGGGTGAAGCGTTCGTGGCGATGAACCACCGTGGGCAGCGGAACACCGGCGGCGGGCAGTCGCAGCTCCCGTGCCTCAAGCCGCTTGACCTCCGACCAAAAGCCCGTGTCGTCGGCGACGATAAAACCCAGGTCGCGCACCTGGGGGATGTCGATACGCGGGTGATAGATCTCGTTGAGGATACCCTGGCCCAGGGTGTACCAGAGTCGTGCCGGGCCCATCGCCGTGCCCACCAGATCCTTGTCACTGCTACACCAGGTGGGGGGGATACCCGGACTACCCGGCGCCGCTTGAGTGGGCATGATCAGTTTCTCCTCTCGGGGTTGGAAGTCGGGCCTCTTGGGCCAAATCTATCAGGAGATGACACGCCCGACATAGCGCCCATCGGGTCGCGTCATGATGCTGTCTGAAGACCCGCCGAAGCGAAGCCCCTTGCGCGTGGGCCATGGATGCCATCACCCGGTGATCGCACGGCAACCATACTGCCCGACCGGTGGGCGGGTTTTCCCATCGATGCACCGCGTGCTTGTCGCCGCAGCGGTGTTTCCGATTCCACTGGCCAACGCGACGGCGGGTGTCAATCGCCGGTCTTGATCCCGTAGCGCTTCACCCGGTAGCGCAACCGCTCCCGGCTGGTATCGAGCATCCTGGCCGTGAGACTCACGTTGTTGCCATTGCGGGCGAGGGCCTCGGTGAGAATGCGCCGTTCCATCCCATCCAAACCGATGCTGCCATCCAGGGGCAGGCACAAGCACTCCCCATCCACGGATGCCCCCCCTGGCGCGTCGGCGTCGGACAGCGCCTCGTCCAGGTGGAGCCAACGCTCCGGAAACTCGGGGCCGTCCGCGAGCAGGACGCCGCGCTCCACGAGATTGCGCAGCTCACGGACATTCCCCGGCCAGTGGTAGGCGGCCAGACGCCGCCACACGGCCTGGGGTACGCGCTCGACCCGTTGCCCCGAGCGGGAGTTGAATTCCCGGATGAAGATTGGCAACAGGTCATCGAGATCCTCCTTACGGGCACGCAGGGTGGGGATCTTCAACAGGAACACCGCCAGGCGGTGATAGAGGTCGGCGCGGAATCCGCCGTCCGCCACCAACTGGTGCAGGTCCCGATTGGTGGCAACCGTGACCTGCACATCCACCTCGCGCTCCCGCTCACCGCCGACCCGACGCACCCGCCGGTCCTCGATGACCTTGAGCAGCTTGGCCTGAAGATCCATCTCCAGCTCGCTGATCTCGTCCAGAAACAGGGTGCCGCCGTTGGCCTGCTCGATGAGTCCGCGGCGACGGCCCCTGGCCCCGGTGAAGGCCCCGGCCTCGTGGCCAAACAGCTCCGATTCCATGAGCTCGCGGGGCAGCGCGGCACAATTGACCTCGATGAGCGGACCGGCGGCGCGCGGCCCGGCATGGTGCAGAATGCGTGCCGCCAGGCCCTTGCCGGTGCCCGTCTCGCCGCTGATGACCAGACTCGAGAAGGGTACCCGGGAGAGTCGCCCCAGCATGTCGCGGACCTCCCGGGCGGCCGGGCTGCGGCCGGCAAAGGCCGCCAGACCATAGCGGCTCCCGCGCGCGCAGCGCTCGTCGCGCAGTCGCCGCTGTGCGCTGGCACTGCGGCTCGCGCCGGCCACCACCAGGTGCAGACGGTCCAAATCGCAGGGCTTCTCCAGGAAGTCAAAGGCACCCAGCTTGAGCGCACGTACCGACTCGGGCACATCCCCATAGGCGGTCAGGAACACCCATTCCCCGGGCAGCCCCTTGGCCCGTACCCGCTCGAGCAGGTCGAGGGCGTTCCCGTCGGGCAGGTTCTTGTCGGAGATCACCACCAGGGGTTCGAGATTACCCCCGAGGAGTAGGCGCTCGGCCTGCGCCAGGGTGGGCGCAAGCACCGCGTCCCAGCCCGCGTCGAGGAACTCGCTCTTGAGCTCGGCGCCGAGCAGCGGTTCGTCCTCGATCACCAGCAGGGTCTCAGCCATTGGAGCTCCCCGTGGTCGCTTTCGAGTGGGCGTCGGCACAGGGCAGATGCAAGGTGACCCGGGCGCCATGGGGCTCCCGGTTACCCAACTCCAGGTCGCCGCCGTGGTCGCGGGTGAAGGCGCGGACCATGGCCAATCCCAGGCCGGTACCGCCGCTGCGCGCGCTCGCAAACGGACGCACCCCGGCGATCAGGGCCTCCTCGGCAAACCCGGGGCCGTCGTCCTCGACGTGCAGCAGCAACGCGTCACCCCGACGCTCGGCGCTCACCCAGACCTGCCCCTCCTCGCCGAGTGCCCCGATGGCGTTGAGCAGCAGGTTCAGGAGGGCCTGGCGCAAACCGGCGGCGGGAAGCAGACAGTGCACGTCGGCGGGGATGCGCACGCGCAGGGCGATACCCGCCGGGGTCTGGTAGCGCGTCAAGGTCAGGAGATCGGCCACCAGCGCCCCCAGATCAATCGGGGCCAGGGGCTCCGGCTCATGCCGGGCCGCCTCCACGTGGACCGTGAGCAGACCGTTGATCCGCTTGATCTCGGTGAGCACCGCGTCCATCCGATTTTCCTGGACACGATCGTCCAGGCCCCGACGCAGCTTGCCGCACGCCATCTGGATGCCGGCCAGCGGGTTGCGCAGCTCGTGGGCGAGCCCCGCGGACACCGCGCCGACCGCGGCCAGGCGCTCGGCCCTGGCCAGTTCCCGATTCTGGGCAAGCAGCGCCTCGGTGGCCCGGCGCACCTCGAGCTCGAGGGTGTGCTCCCGTTCGCGATGTTCCGCCTCCAGTGCCTGCAGACGCAGCACCAAGGCGTTGTAGCTGTGAAAGACGGGCTGCACCAGGCCACTCGAGCGATTCAGTACCGCCTCCGCCACCGGCCGATAGTCGCGCGCTGCCAGCGCCCCGAGCAGGTCGTCGAGGTCATCCAGGGGTTCCTTGATCCGCCGCCGCAGCAGAAACGACAGTGCGGCAAAACCCAGCGGCAGGGTCACCATCAGAACAAGCGTCAGACGCAGCTCGGTCTCGTTGTCCGAGGCCAGATTGGCGATCAACCGTTCGTGGTAGGCGCGCTCGCCGGTGAGCACGGTGCGCAGCTCGGTCAGGGTCGCGGTCAACGCGTCCAGCGGGGTGGTTCCGGCCGTGCCCAAGAGTCGGGCGGCCAGATCCAGGCGATCCCGGGTGCCCGGGTGCAGGTGGCCGTCGAGGGTGGCCAGGGCGGTCAGCTCCTCGCGAAGCCGGGCCATGTCCGTGGACTCGATACGCACTCCGCGCAGGCCGTCGACCAGCGTCTGCTCCAGCGTCAGCCCAAGGTCCTGAATGCGGGCGATGTGCTCCAGGTGGGTCTGGATTGGGCGGATCCCCTCCACCCCGCGCCAGGAAACCACCACCAATCCCAACAACATCGCCAAGCTCAGTAACGCCGAAACGCCCACCGGCAGCAGAAAGAGTCCGCGTACCGACAGGCGATAGCCCTCCCGGGAGGCGGCCGAATCGCTCACTGGCCCCACCCTACCGCCGCGCGCTCGCGGAAGTCACGCATGTGAACCAGGAACCCTTGCAGGAACCCTTGATGCCGGTCATATCGCCCTCTCCGCCAGGCCGGTGCGACGCGCCCGACTGCCCCCGCCGCGCCGATCGTCCGACGCCGCGTCGCTGCCGGTCGTGCCCGGGAACTCGATACCCATGTCATCCTCACGCAAACCTCATGCCGCGATATTCCCCGGCGGACCGGGCCAGCCCCATGGGTTGCGGCCCCCGCACCCCGGTTCATATGGACCAGCCAGGCTCCTAACAACCGATTCGCGCGAGGCCCGGACCGCCGGTCTCAACCGCTGGCAACGCAATCCACGCAACCCGCGGGGATGCCCTGATGGCACATGCCCGGGCGCGCAATTTGCTTCTGAACCTGACCGGGCACCCCGTGGCAGGGGCCGGACCCGCCGAACTGGACCACCTGGAGTATACCCATGCAGCCGACCATCCCCTCGTCTCTTGGTTCATACTGGCTGTTGGGGTTACCGCTGCTGGCGGTCGCCTTTATGTTGCTCATGCGCGGGCGCAACGGCAAGCAGGTCGCGGCCGAGCCCGAGCAGGGCGTGGCCGCCGGCGGCGCTGCCCCGGCGGGACGTCCCCCTCCCCAGACCCTGGCCATGTGGTGGTCGGTCCTGCTCGGGTTGTTGCTGTGGAACGCGGCCTCCTGGTTCTTCCACCCGGAGGCCCATACCCTGGCCAAGATCCCATACAGCAGTTTCATCGCCCAGGTGCGCGAGGGCAACGTAGCCGAGGTCACCATCCAGGGAAGCGAGATCGCCGGAGAGCTCGTTCACGCCATGGATTGGGACCCCGGCACCGGGCTGCTCTCACCACGGACCCGGCCCACCACCGAGGCCGCTCCTGCCACGACCGGGGGCAAGCCTGCGGCACCGGCCAAGTCTGCGTCGGCCAAGTCTGCACCGGCCGCGGGGACAGGCCCATCCAGGACCCTGGCGGTCACCGAATTCACCACCGTCTTCCCGAGCGCCCTCGGGGACCCAGGGCTGCTTCCCGTGCTGGAGGCGCATAAGGTAGAGGTCGTAGCCACCCCAAAGCCGTCGCGGTGGTTGGGCAGCGTCCTGGGCGGCTTCTTGCCGACCCTGCTGTTGGTCGGCTTTCTGTGGTGGATGGGCCGGCGCGCGATGCATCAGCAACAGAGCATCTTCGGCGTCAGCAGGTCCCAGGCCCGGCGCTACAACCGGGAGGACCGACTCCCGGTGACCTTTGCCGACGTCGCCGGCGCCGATGGCGCAAAGGCCCAGCTGCAGGAGATCGTGACCATCCTCAAGGCCCCGGAGCGCTATCGCCAACTGGGCGCACGCATCCCAAGGGGCCTGCTGCTGGCTGGCCCACCGGGCACCGGCAAGACCCTGCTGGCCCGCGCGGTGGCCGGCGAGGCCGCGGTGCCGTTCTTCTCCATCAGCGGTTCGGAGTTCGTGGAAATGTTCGTTGGCGTCGGGGCGAGCCGGGTACGCAACCTCTTTGCCGAGGTCAAGGCGGCGGCGCCGGCGATCCTCTTCGTCGACGAGCTCGACGCCGTGGCCCGGCGGCGCGGGGCCGGCCTGGGCATGGTCAATGACGAACGCGAGCAGACCCTCAACCAGCTCCTCGTGGAGATGGACGGCTTCGATGAGCGCACCAGCGTCATCGTCCTGGCCGCCACCAACCGTCCGGACGTGCTCGACCCGGCCCTGCGCCGACCGGGGCGATTCGACCGCGAGGCGGTCGTGGGTCTGCCCGATCGCGACGGCCGGCGCGCCATTCTCGCGATCCACAGCGCGCGGCTCGCGCTGGCCGAGGACGCCGACCTGGATCGCCTGGCCGGGATCACCATGGGTATGAGCGGCGCGCAGCTCGCCAATCTCTGCAACGAGGCGGCCCTGGTGGCCGCGCGCGACGACCACCCCAGGATTGGGCGCGCCGACTTCGACGCGGCCCTGGACCGCATGGTCCTGGGCGATGCGCGCGCCCTGACCCTGGATCAGGCGGCGCGTCGGGTCATCGCCTATCACGAGGGCGGACACGCCCTGGTGGCCTGGCTGACCCCGGAGGCGGATCCCGTGCACAAGGTCACCATCGTCCCCCACGGCATGGCCCTGGGGGTGACCGAGCAACGCCCGGAGGCCGATCGCTATAACCTCTCCCGGCCCTACCTCATGGCGCGACTGGCGGTGCTGTTAGGCGGACGCGCTGGTGAGGAGATGGCCCTTGGCGAGATCACGAGCGGCGCGGAGAACGACCTGATCGAGGCCACCCGGCTGGCGCGGCGCATGGTCGGCACCTGGGGCATGAGCGAGCTGGGCCTCGCCGCCTATGAGCCCTCCGGAGATGACCGATTCCTCGGCTACGAGCTCGGCCAGGGGCGAAGCTACAGCGACGACACCGCGCGGCGCATCGACCAGGCAGTGGAGGCCCTGCTGGAGGAGCGCCACCTGGCGGTCCGCCGTGTGCTGGAGGACGCCCGCGAGGCGTTGGACCAACTGGCCCACGCGCTGCTCGAGCATGAGACCCTGGATGACCTGGCCTTGGAGCGGCTGCTGGGACCCCGCCCCGTCTGACTCCATCGGGAGTCGTCTGCTCCGGTATCTCTGGGCCGGATCGCGGATCACCCGCACCGCATTGGCGGCAGCCGTCAGCCGTTGCACGCGCGGCCCATCTCGCCAATACAACGGACGTCTCTAATCTCACTCATTCGCTCGCAACGCCCGCGGACCGAAGGCCCACTTGAGGGCCACGCCCGCCCCAAATGCCAGCAGGATCACGACGAGAACCAGCGCGGCGAAGAGCGTCTCATCGATCACATTCAGCGACCTGCCGACGCCGATGAAGATGAGCGCGATCTCCCCTCGCGGCAACATCCCGATCGCGACGGCGGTCCGATCGACCGAAGCGCCGGCCACCAGTGCCGCCGGCATCTTCCCGACGACCGCCACGACCAACAGGACCAGGGTCAACAGCAGGGTGTGCCAGTGCAGGAAGACCGCGAGGTTGACCTGCATCCCAATCAGCAGGAAGAAGATCGGCGTGAAGACCGCGATCAGCGGCACCAGCATCGCCTTCGTCTTCTCCCGCAGGGGCTCGTCCGAGAGGATCAGGCCCGCGGCGAACCCGCCCACGGTGCCGCTGAGCCCGAGCGAGCTACACAGCCAGCCCAGCAGGAAGGCGAAGGCCAGTGGTGCGAGGAAACGGATCTCATCGCCGCGGATGCGGTTCAACAGCCGCGCAAAGACCTGCCCGACCCGGTCGCCGAAAAAGACGATTGCCCCGATAAAGAGGCCGCTCGAAAACAAGAGCCAGGTGACGGCGAGGAGATCGAGGTGGCCCTTGAGCACCAGGTCGATGCACACCGCCAGCAGGACCAAGACGATGACATCGTTCAACACGCAGGCCCCGAGGATGATCCGGCCCTCCGGGGTCTCCGCCTTGCCGATGTCATCGAGCATACGGGTTGCAATCCCGATGCTGGTCGCGCCAAGGCTCGCCGCGACGAAGAAGCGGCCGGCCGGCGAGATCCCTCCTGGCAGGAGCCAGGCGACCAGGGTGCCGAGCACCAGGGTTCCAAGGACGCCTGCCACGGCGACCCGCGCGGCACGGGGTCCGACCCCGCGTAGTTGTTGAATACCCGTCTTGAGGCCAACGTGGAACAGCAGCAGGATGATACCCAGGCTGGAGAAGATCCAGAGACTCATACCGGTGTTGACGTCGGCCAGCGCGTGTCGGCCGGTCAGCATCTGGAGGACCTCGTAGCCACGGCCACCGGGGGAGAGCTCATCGGCAGAGAAGTACGCGGTGATCGTGTCGGCCACCGATCCGCCGCTCTGCCAGACATGATTGAACACCGGACTGGCCGCCCCATAGTTCATCACGAATGAAAAGAATGGCACCCCGAGCCAATAACCCAGGTTGCTGACCAACACGCCAATCAGCAGCTCGCCCAGGACCGCCGGTTGCCGATACCGCCTTGCCAGCCAATGGGCGACGAGTACCATGCTGATCAGGACGGCCAGCTCCAACATGATCGCGGCAAAGGGGTCCTGAATCGCGGGCTTCACGTGAGGAAAGAGCATCGGAGGTACCATTCCTGGACAGGGCTGACAGTGCGTGTGGCCGCACGGTGGATGACAACGACGAGGGGCATTGGTCAGAGACGGCACCGCAGTCGTGAAATCGCAGGTATGCATGGATCGCGCCAAACGTCGGTCCGTCTGGCCTCCGGGCCGAGACGCGATACCCGCGCCGATTGGCTCATATAAACCAAGCCAGACAGGACGATATAGACCACTCGGTCCTGGCCGTCGCCGCCCCCGCCCTCGGCACCCGAGTCCCACGGGCGATCGCGACGCACGGTTCGGGCCTGATGCAAGACGCCGATGTCGCGCCCGACCCTCGCGAGGGGGCCGCGTGATGGGTATTCGCGTGCCGGGGGTCGCCGGTGTGCGGGCGGGAAGCTGGCGGCATTGCCCGGGGTTATCGGTTAGCATGCACCCAGCATGGCAACACACGCAGACACGGCCCTGAGGTCGATCGCGCGCCGTTTCCTGGCCGACGAGCGCTTAGACATCGCACCGCTCGGCCGCGGTCTGATCAACGACACCTTCCGGGTAGAAAGCGCGGCGGGACGCTTTGTACTGCAGCGGATCAACTCCGCGGTGTTTCCAAACCCCGAGCGGATCATGGACAACCTGTCGCGGCTGCACGCGCGACTGGCGGAGCGTCCTGGTGCCGGCGTGCGTTTGCCGGCCATCCGGCATGCTCGCGACGGCGCGACATTCGCCCGCGATGAGACAGGCGCCCTGTGGCGCATGCTCGAGCTCATCGAAGGCAGCCGTACCCTGTCGCAGGTCGACAGCGACGGCCAGGCACGCGAGATCGGCACGACACTCGGGCGGTTTCATCGGCTGAGCGTGGACCTCGACACGGAGGAGTTCGCCGTCACCCTGCCCGGTTTCCATGTCACACCGCAATGTCTTGCCGACTTCACGGCGGCGCTCCAGGCCAGCGCCAATGCCCAGCAGGATGACGCGATCAACGAGGCCATCGAGCTCGTCGCGGCCCGCCACGACTTGGCCAACGTCCTGGAGGCGGCCGCGGCGAGGCGCGACCTCCCGCGGCGCGTGGTCCACGGCGATCCCAAGATCGACAACATCCTGTTCGACGAGGCGCGCGAGCGGGCATTGTGCCTCATCGACCTCGACACGCTTCAGCCCGGCCTGATCCATCACGACATCGGCGACTGCCTGCGCTCCTGTTGCAGGCGCGTCGGGCCCGGGCGCATCGGACCCCGCGTTGGCCAGCCGCGCGTCTGGTTCGATCTCCGCGTGTGCCAGGGGATCCTCTACGCCTATGCCGAGGCCACCGGCGGAATCCTCGGCCAGGTCGAGATCGGGCTGCTCTACGAGGCCATCCGGGTCATCCCGTTCGAGCTTGGCCTGCGCTTCCTGACGGACCACCTGCAAGGGGATCGCTATTTCCGAATCAGCGAGCCGGGCCAAAACCTGGCCAAGGCGCAAATCCAGTTCGCGCTGGTCGCGGACATCGAGGCCAAGGAGCCAGCGATCCGGCGAATCATCGCGGACTGCTTCAGGCGGACGCGCTGACTCCCCGGCCGTTCGCCGGGCCGTGCCCCATCACTCGCCCGGATCACCATAGAAGACATAGTTGGTCGAGTAGTCGCTGATCTCGAAGTAGACCTTCCTCTCACCCTTGTCGACGAGGCCGTTCTGGTTGGTGTCCAGCACCCCATAGCCAAAACGGTATGGACGGGATCCGGTCGCGCCCGTGGCTTCAGCGGTCGTGAGCTTGTCGATCTTGATGAAGCGCCGAACCAGCTTTTCCCCCGCGTAGACCTCCAGGATGCCATCGGCGCCGGTCCAGTTCTGGATCGAACGGCCAATCTTGTTCTGGGTCTCCTGGGTGCAACCGCCGAGGGCGAGCGCGGTGATCAGGATCGACAGCATCGACAGGATCGGTAACTTCATCTCAATTCTCCGATGAGGGTGGATGGATAGGGTCGCAGGCGGGGCGTGCGCCAGATGGGGGCCTTTTGCCGCGTGGCGCCCCCTCTTGCCGCCTCCGCCGGGTCCCCTCGCGAGGACCGCGGAGGCCGCGCCCGTGTCCGGCGGCTCACTCGTCATGCAATGCCACGACGGGATCGATGGCGGCCGCCTGCATCGCCGGCAACACCCCCGCGGCGAGGCCGATCAGCGCGGCGACGAGCTCGGCAACCAACACGAAATCCCAGGCAGTATGCGTTGGCAGCGCCGGCAACGCGGCGCCGATCAGCCACGCGCCACCGACGCCCGCCATCAGGCCCATCAGGCCGCCGAAGACGGCCAACAGCACGGCCTCAAGCAAGAACAGGACCAGAATCTGGCCACGGCCGGCGCCGAGCGCGCGCAGCAGGCCGATCTCGCGGCGGCGTTCGCGCACGGCGATGGTCATGATCGTCAGGATGCCGATGCCGCCCACGGCAAGCGAGATCCCACCGAGCGCGCCCACCGTCGCGGTCAGCACATCGAGCACCGAGCCCAGCACGTCGAGCATCTGGTCCTGTGTCGTGATGGTGAAGTCTTCCGTACCGTGGCGGCGTTGCAGTAGCGTCCGCACCCGCTCGGCGACCACGCCGCTATCGGCGGCCCGATCGTAGAGCAGGTCGATCTCCATGAGGCTGGCGCGATTGAACATCGCCAGTGCCCGCTCGACGGGAATGAATACGGTGTCGTCGAGGTCGAAACCGAGCATCTGGCCCTTGCTCTGCATGACACCGATGACCCGGTACGGCTCACCGCCGATGCGAATCCGGGCACCCAGCGCCGAGGCGGTGCCAAACAGCTCCCGATGCAGCTTCGAGCCCAACACCGCGAATGCCCGCGCCCCACCGCCCTCCTCGGGAAGGAAGCGACCGATGGCGGGGCGCATCGCCCAGATCTCCGGTACCCGGTGCCCGGCGCCGATGACCATGGTGCGTCGACTGCTGCCGGCGCGCTCGACGGCGGCGTTGCCCTGCACCACCGGCACCACGGCCTGGACGTCTGCGACCCGCTCCAATGCCCGCGCGTCGTCCAGGCTCAGCGGCCGGACATTGGACACGATCGCCCCGGACAGACCCAGGGTACTGGTCTTGCCGGGCGCGATCGCGATCAGGTTGGTACCGAACTGCGTGAACTCCGCCAGCACGAAGCGATGGATGCCCTCGCCGATCGCGGTCAGCGCCACCACCGCCGCAACCCCGATTGCGATCCCGGTCACCGTCAACAGGCTGCGCCCGCGCTGCGCTCGCACCGCGCCGAGCGTATATCGGATCACGTCAGGCACACGCATAGGGACCATTCTATTCACTCGGGACAGTCGGGGACGTCACGGGGGCGCACGGCGTAAACGCGCGCGGGCCAGTGGCACCAACAAGTCCGCCTCCGCGCTCCGGGCATCCGCAGCGCGCCGCGACAGCCCGCGGGAGAGCGCCCTGAGGCGCGCGCGGGCCTCGTGACGGCTGCCTCAGCCGGCGTCCATCACCTGATCCGCCCAGTCCTGCAGCGCATCGAGCAGGGCCAGCCGCCGGCCGTCGGCGCCGGGCTGCGCGCGCAGCTCGGCGAGGCGCTGCTCGTAGCCGTCGAGGGTGACCGAGGCGCCGGCGGCCGCGCCGGACTCGGGGTCGGTCAGGCGTTCGAAACGCCAGGCGTCCCAGTCCTCACGCTCGCCCTCGCTGAGGCTGTCGGGCCAGTTCCGGGCGCGGAAGCGGAACAGCATCTCGGCTAACCGGGAATCGTCGAAACCGGGATGCTGTTCGGCCAGATCCGTGGGCGTGAGGGTGCGCAGACGGGCCATCGTGCGGCGATCCGCGTCCGAAAAGAACCCCCCGCTGTAGAGCATCAGGTCCGGGTCGGTGGGGTCCGGGCGCTCCGGCGATGGCGCGTGTACCCGCTGGATCTTCTCGACCAGGTCCGGGCCGGCGGCCCCCAGGATGCGGGCGTGCGCCGCGACGACCTCCGGATCGATACCCCAACGCCGCGCCGCCTCCGGGCCGAGGGTCTTCATCGGCGCCAGGATCGGGGCCGCGTTGACCTTGATGCCCTTCAGGCCGATGCGCTCGACGCCCTCCGGCAGGTCGGCGGCCGCGGTGTAGAGCCGCTCGCGGATCTGATCGGCGTCGAGCTCGAGCAAGCGGCTCGGATCCTGGCGCAGGTCGAATCCGATCACGGCATTGGGATTGGCCGGATGCGGCGCAACGATGGCCACGGGCGCGATACACCCGAGCTCGGCGCGGTAACGGGCCGAGACATGCAACAGGGGCTCGCCCCGGCGGATCAGGTCGCGGACCTGGCGCTTGTCGCGCAGTCCCAGCGCGTAGTCGAACAGGCGCGGCTGCGCGCGCTTGAGCAGTCGGGCCAACGCGATCGTCGCGCGCACATCGGCGAGGGCATCGTGGGCGCCCGCGTGCTCGATGCCGTTGGCCGCGGTGAGGTCCTCCAGCCGAAAAGACGTGACCCCCGGCTCGCGCTCCGGCCACACGATGCCATCGGGGCGCAACGCGTGCGCCAGACGCAGCGTATCGATCAGATCCCAACGGCTGTTGCCATCCCGCCAGGTGTGGGCATAGGGATCGATGAAGTTCCGATAGAACAGATGGCGTGTGATCTCGTCGTCGAAGCGCAGGCTGTTGTAGCCGACACCGCAGGTACCGGGCACCGCGAGCTGCTGCTCGATCAGCGAGGCAAAGTCGGATTCGCAGATACCCATCGACTCGGCCTGCCGGGGCGTGATCCCGGTGACCAGGCAGGCATCCGGGTTGGGCAGCAGGTCGTTGGCCGGACGACAGAAGACGACCAGCGGGTCGCCGACCTCGTTGAGCTCGGCGTCCGTGCGCAGGCCGGCAAACTGGCACGGGCGGTCCTTGCTCGGCACCGCCACCCAGGTCTCGTAGTCGTGCCAGTAAAAGGTTGGAACGGACATGCTCGAGACTCCGGACCTTCAGACGGGCCGAGGCGGCCGGCAAACACCCACGCCCCGGCCCCGTCAGCCGGAAGGTCGCGCGAGGCGGGAGGCGGCGGCCGCGCGGGCCGGTGCCCCGTCAGACACGCTGCTGGATCTTCTCCTTGATGCGGGCGGCCTTGCCGGTGCGTCCACGCAGGTAATAGAGCTTGGCGCGGCGCACGTCACCCCGGCGCTTCACCTGCACGTCGGCGACCGACGGGCTGTAGCTCTGGAAGACGCGCTCGACGCCCTCGCCGTGGGAGATCTTGCGCACGGTGAACGCGGAGTTGAGGCCGCGGTTGCGCTTGGCGATGCACACGCCCTCGAAGGCCTGGAGACGTTCGCGATCGCCCTCCTTCACCTTGACCTGCACCACGACGGTATCGCCGGGAGAGAAGTCCGGCAGCTCACGCGTCATCTGCTCTTTTTCGAGTTGTTCGATGATGTTGCTCATGTCTTTATTGCTCCTGTTCCGATCCGGCGTCTCGGTGCGCCTGAATAAATTCGTCCAGCAGTTGCCGCTCGTCGCTACTGAGCCCCCGGCGCGCCAGCAGGTCCGGGCGCCGCTGCCAGGTGCGACCGAGGGCCTGCTGGTGTCGCCAGCGGGCGATGGCCCCATGGTCGCCCCCAAGCAACACCGCGGGGACGCGCCGCTGCCCCGCGCACGCGCTCTCAACGACCTCGGGGCGAGTATAGTGTGGACAGTCCAGCAGGCCGTCCACGTGAGAATCCTCGCGTGCGGAGTCGGCGTGGCCCAGCGCGCCGGGCAACAGCCGAATGGCCGCATCCATTACCACCATCGCGGGCAGCTCGCCGCCGCTGAGCACGTAGTCCCCGATCGACCATTCCTCATCGACGCAGTCCGCAATCAGCCGCTCGTCGACCCCCTCGTAGCGCCCGGCCACCAGGATCCAGCCGGGGGCGTCGGCGATCCGGGCCACCGCGGCCTGGTCCAGCAGCCTCCCCTGCGGCGACAGATAGGCGACCCGGCTGGCGATCCCCGCCGCCCCCGCATCCGCGCGCGCCGCCGCGATGGCGGCCCGCAGAGGCGCCACCTTCATCACCATCCCGGGGCCGCCACCATAGGGACGGTCGTCGACACTGTGATGCGCATCGTCCGTGTAGTCGCGCGGGTTCCACAAGCGCAGCCGGGCGATACCCTGGTTCAGCGCCCGCGCGATCACCCCTTCCTCAGTGAAGATGCGGAACTGATCCGGGAACAGGCTGACGACGTCGAAGCGCAAGGATAGCCCCGCTCCTGAAACCCTGGACGCGTCGCCCAGGCTAAAAATCCGGGTCCCAGTCGACGCGGATCAGACCCGCGGCCAGGTCCACATCGCGGACGACGTCGTCCCAGACAAACGGAATCAGCCGCTCGCGCTCACCCCGCACCACCAGGACGTCGTTGGCGCCGGTATCGAACAGGTGACTGACGCGCCCCAGGGCAACCCCGTCCAGAGTCTCGACCGCCAGCCCCTCGAGATCGGCCCAGTAGAGCTCATCGGCCCGTGCGGGCGGCAGCTGCTCGCGACGGACCGCGATCTCCTGTCCGACCAACGCGGCGGCCTGATCGCGGTCTTCACAACCGACCAGGCGCGCGACCAGGCCCTTTCCGTGCACGCGACCCTCGGCGACGCGCATCTGCCGACCGCCGACATGCCAGGGCGCGTAGCGCAGAATATTCTCGCGCGGCACCGTCTCCGACAGGACCCGGACCCAGCCCAGCACCCCATAGACACCGGCAACACGCCCCAGCACGACCATGCGCCCTGCGCCATTCGCCTGGTTTTCGCGTTGACCTGGGTCCATAGCGACCGATCGTGCGTGCCGGGATCGCGCCGTCGCGCGCGACGGCGCGATCAGACGAACGGTGCGGGGATCAGGCCTCGGCCGCGACCGGCGCCGCCTGCTTGGCCGCCTCCTTGATCAACTGGGCGACGCGATCGGTCGGCTGGGCGCCCTGACCGATCCAGTGCTTGGCGCGATCGCTGTCGAGGCGCAGACGCACTTCCCCACCAGTGGCCAGCGGATTGAAGAATCCCAGACGCTCGATGTAGCGGCCGTCTCGCGAGCTGCGAATGTCGGAGACGACGATCTGATAGAAGGGCCGCTTCTTGGCGCCCCCCCGGGACAAACGGATCTTGACCATAAATCTCTATCCGAAGCTGCTGTGCCGCAGCTGTTGCAAGACAGTTTCGCGGAACCGTTGCGCAAAACGGTGGCGCGACGGGATGGAAAACAAGGCTACGCGCGCGAAAACCGGCGCGCGGGGAAACGCGCAAATATACACCATTACGGCCGAATTGGAAGAGGGCGATCCTTACAGAGGGTGTTGCGATCCGCCTCGAAACCCTGGAAGGCCAGATCGCGTTGTTCCTTCGTCACCGGACAGATGCAGTGCAGGGCACCTTTTTCGGTATGCACGATGGTATCGGCCCGCGCGGGATCGAGTGGGCGGGTGATGGGCTTGGACGGGTCGTAATCGGGGAGGTTCTTCTCCTCACGCCATAGCTCGCGGGTGTCGATCAGCGGGCGGATGGCGTAGTCATCCCACAGCAGCGCCTTGGTCTCGGCACAGTCGAGCCCCCGATCGGCACTGAAGTCCCAACAGCGTTCGGGCAACTCCGGGGTCTTGCTGAAGGTCGCGCGGATCATCACCCGTAGAGTGGGCTGTTCGGACACCGAGGCGGGCGTGAGCTCGAACGCCACGGGGATCTCGTAGCGGGTCTCGGCGATCGCATGCAGCCCATAGCCAAACCAGCGTTTGAGCTTCTTCCAGGCCGTGGCGGTGCGGGCATCGACAGCGTGGGTCTCGTGACGGCCCAATCGGCATCGGGATCGGAGGTCTCACCGCTGGTGCGCGCCTTCTGCCCGGTGCGGTGGCTGACGATGTCGGTGCCGTCAAAGCCGAGGTGCTCGCCGAAGTCGGGCAGCACGGCCATGAGCTGCGAGCGCAGGAGCATGGTCATCTCGCTGATCATCCCGAGCGTCTCTTCCAACTCGATGACGTTGGCGAGAAAGCGCGAGAAACTCCAGCTCGAAGAAGCAGCGCGCACCGGCTCGGGCGTCGGCGGCAGCTCGATGCGCGGGACGCCCGTGTCGGGATCGGTGACGATGCGGGGTTCCGGCTTGCGCTGCAGCGGCAGGGGGGCGAAGCCGCAGGCGTCCATCAGGCCCGGATTGCGCGCGAGCTCGCGCAACAGTGACTCGAGGCTCTCGTGCTGGAAGACGATGCCGGCGAGCAGCGCATGCCACATCGCGCACACCGGGTAGTCATCGCGCCCTTGTTCGCGCATGACCTCGAGGAATTGCACCAAGCGCGCGTCGGGCAGATGATCGAGCACCAGCTTGAGCCGGTCGAGGTCGCCGCGCGCCTCGAGCGCGTCCCAGCAAAACAGGTTCGCTTGTGTCATGGCCGCCATGGGGTCTCCTCTCTGAGGGTCGTCTCGTCAACGACCATGGTCCCTTGGTGGCCGCCCTTTTTCATCCCCCCAAGCGCCCTTGGGGTGGATTTTCCGTCCTCCCCACCAGCGCAGATGCTAAGTCATTGATCCTGCATCTGGCGGCGGGGTAAAGGAAAATCGGACGTCCTCGCACACCTCTTCAATTCAGCGGGTTAGAGACTGCGCAACTGGCTCTGGAGCGGAATTTTTCGCTTTTGGCCGACGAGTTGAGGGACTGAAGTGGTCAAGTCCCAGCGGACAGTCGGACGGATCAGGTGCCCTCAGCAACGAGACGCGTGAGCCTCCCCACCGATTGCCGGGCGATGCGGCCGTTGAAGCGCTCGACCATGCCGTTGGTTTACGGTCGTTTTGGACTGATGAGGTGGTGCGCCATTCTCCATCACCCGAGTGACTGGAAATGGTGGGAAGCGGAAACCCGGTTCTCGCTTCCCGAGCTGATCCCACGCCAGGAAGGCATCGGATCGGCCTCTGGCTACGTGCCCGGCATCATCGCGGCGAGCGCCTCGTGAAGACGCCTTTGCTGGCGCGGGCGGCGCAGGCGCTCGGCCGCAACGACACTGACGAGCTGTACGAGCGCATCGTCGAAACGATCATTGAGGATCAGGTAGTCATATTCGCCGTAGTGTGAGAGCTCGTCGCGGGCCTGGGCCATGCGCCGGGCGATGACCTCATCACTATCCTGGCCGCGGCCCCGGAGTCGCTGCTCAAGGGCCGCGAGCGACGGCGGCAGGATAAAGATGCCGACCGCCTCGGGCAGGCGTTCGCGCACCTGACGCGCACCCTGCCAGTCGATCTCCAGCAGCAGATCCTCGCCGCGCTCGAGGGCCTCGACCAGGCTGGCCTCAGCCGTACCGTAGGCGTTGTCGAAGACACGGGCGTATTCGACGAAGGCGCCCTCCCGAACCATCTGTTCGAAACGGGCACGATCGACGAAATGATAGTGCTCGCCGTCCACCTCACCGGGGCGTGGCGCCCTGGTCGTATAGGAGGTGGACAGGCGCAGGGCGGGATCGCGCCCGAGCAACGCCCTCACCAGGCTGGTCTTACCCGCGCCGGACGGCGCCGAGACGACAAACAGCACCCCTCGGGGCGTATCCTCAGCAGCGGCGGGCTGGTCATGCATGGTCATCGTACCTCGGCCGGGTCACGCCAATCCTCTGGTTCATCCTCGTGCCTTGCCCGAATCAGGAAGACACCGGGAACCACTGGGCCACATCATCCCACACATCACCCTAGAACCGGCAGTTGGACGGGCCCCCGGGTGCGTACCGCGTGGTGTCTGGCAAGGCACAATGAGGCGGAATCGTCGTTCCATGCCAACGAGTTGTAACGCGGCCAGACGCCACGCGGTGTGTGCCATGGGGGGCGTCGCGCTCTTCACCGATGAGGTGAGCTGGCGGAAACCATTTGAACACAATGAATACAGCAGCTTGCGTCACGTGCATAGCGGTCAGCCGCCGTTTCTCGGACCATCCAACAGGACACGGACGGCGCCAACTCGGACCGGATTGCGGCCTCCCTGGAGACTCGTGCGGTGCGAGAGGCCTGCAGTGGGCGGATCCTTGCACGAGATCGGAGGATCGATGCGCTCGCGCTTCGATGCCGAGGGTCCGTACAACTCTGGAACCGCTGCCAATGTTCCGCTACAACTGGTGGAAGCAAGGGTTGTCAAAGTCGATGCGAGACCGGCCCGGCAAGTCTCCGGGCGGTCCGTGGTCAGTCCCCGGCCGTGCGGCGAGGGCCCGAACGCCAGCACCCGCGGGACCGGCCACTGGCCCCTCCTCTGCCGCGATGACAGCCCCGCGGTCCGGGACGAGTGCACCCACCAACTGGAGAAAGTGCCATGTTCCAAGCGCTTTTGCGTCGAACGCTGTTCGTGCTCACATTGGTCCCCGCGGCCATCCCGGGTATCGGGGTGGCGGACGGCCCGGGCCTGACCCTGACCACCGATACTTCATCACCGTTGATCCCCACCCGGGTGCGCTCCGCATGGACTGAACGCGGCCTGGAGCTGAGCGGGCGAATCGAGAAGCGCCACAACGGATACGGTCGGATCATCGGGCACGTCGCCATCGATCTGTTGGACGCGGGGGGCCAGGTGATCGGCTGCCACGCCGGTGCATTGCAGGGCTTTTTCCCGAGTCGACGCAACCCCGACTGGGCCTCGTTCCGCACCGTCCTGCGCACGGTTCCACCGGGTCTGGCCGGCCTGCGCGTGCGCTATGCGGTCGGTTGCCGGTGTTGATGGCCGGTCATGGCCTTGCACGATTCGTCGGCGCGCGCGGCGAGCTCGGCACCGGTCCGTGGCGGCGTGCACGGTTGAAGACGTGACTCCTCCGGCACGGCGCTACAGGTGAGCCGCGGGGCCGGGAGCGGTGAGCCGGTGGTCATCCCCGAGGGGCAGGGTGATCAGAAACCGTGTCCCTCGCGTGCTCGACGATGCACTGACCGTTCCACCATGTGCCGCGACAATGGACTTGACGATGGCCAACCCCAGCCCGGCGCCTTCGTCTTGGCGGCGGCGGGACGGATCGACGCGGTAGAAGCGGTCGAACAGCCGTGGCAGGCGGTCCGCGGGGATCGGTGGGCCGGGATTCTCCACGACGATCCGCGCTGCCCGCATGTCGGCGTCCAGATAGACTCGTGTCTGCTCGCCCTTGGGCGTATGACGGATGGCATTGACAAGCAGATTGCTCAGGGCACGACGAAGCATCAGGCGATCCCCCGTAACGGTGGCCGAACCTTCCACGACGAGGGCGACACCGCGTTCTTCCGACCAAGCATCGAAGTAGTCGAACAGCGCGTGGACCTCAGCACCCAGGTCCACGGGGACGCTGCTTGGCTTGAGCAGGCCATTGTCGGCCTTGGCGAGGAAGAGCATGTCGCCGATCGTTTGGGCCAGGCGCTCGTATTCATCCAGGTTCGAATAGAGGGTTTCCCGATACTGCTCAATGTCGCGCCTACCCGATAGCGCCACCTGAGTCTGGAGCATCAGGTTGCTGACCGGCGTGCGCAGCTCGTGTGCAATATCCGACGAGAAATCCGACAAACGCCGGAAGCTGTCCTCCAGCCGGGCGAGCATGGCGTTGAACGCGACCACCAGGGTCTCGATCTCCGCGGGCACCCGGGCCTGGGGCAGGCGCTCACCGAGCCGGCTGGCCTCAAGGCTCTTGACGAGCCCGGTCAAACGCCGCAGCGGGAGCAACCCCGCCCGGGTGGCGGCCCAGCCCAGGGCGGCCGTGACCAACACGGCCAGGGTTATCGCCACCGCCAGGCTAAAACGAAACCCGGCCATGAAGCGTCGGTGGTGGCTGATGTCCAACGCAATGGTGACAGTATCGGGTCGTGTCGGCGATACGCCGCTCTGCGCGTCCGCCGTCAGGCCGCGGAACCACCGCTCGCCTTCTGCCCACGAAACCAACCGCCCCCCGGCAAGGTGGGTGCAACCCACGAGCGCGGCGGGTAGATCGTCACCGCGTGTGGCGAACCGGATCGACCCGTCCGCGGCCTGCACGCAGACCACGAGACCCGGATGACCGACCAGGGCGTCGCCCAACTGCCGAGGCAGAACGGCCAGGGCGGCTGGGGTATCGGCCTTGGCCAGGAGATTGCGCACCAGCGCGAGCTTGCCATCAATCTCGTGCCGATCCATTTCCAGGAAGTGATGGTCCACCGAGCGCGTCACCACCCAGCCCAGCACCAGCAACACCGACGCCACGCACAGACCAAACAGCAGGGTCAGGCGCGCGGTCAGGGAGAGGGTCTTCACTCCGGCGCCTCCAGCACATAGCCCATGCCGCGCACGGTCTGGATCAACTTGGGCTCGAATCCCTCGTCCACCTTGGCGCGCAGCCGGCGTACCGCCACGTCGATCACGTTGGTGTTGCTGTCGAAATTCATGTCCCACACCGAAGCGGCAATCAGCGCGCGTGGCAGCACCTCGCCGCGGCGCCGAACGAGGAACTCCAACAGGGCAAACTCCTTGGCCGTGAGGTCGATCCGCTGTCCGCCGCGCGCGACCCGCCGACGTAGCAGGTCAATCTCCAGGTCGGCAACCACCAGCTGCGCCGGCTCTGTCGCCGCCCGGCCGCGCCGCAGCAGGGTACGCACCCGGGCCAGGAGCTCAGCGAAGGCGAAGGGTTTAACCAGGTAGTCGTCGGCACCCAGCTCGAGGCCCTTCACCCGGTCATCCACCTGGTCGCGCGCCGTGAGAAACAGCACCGGCAGATCGCGGTCAACCCGGCGCACCCCCTCCAGCACCTGCCAGCCGTCGAGCCCCGGCAGCATCACGTCCAAGATGACCAGGTCGTAGCCGCCGCCGCTCGCCTGATGCAGACCGTCCCAACCGTCACGAACCAGATCCGTGACGAACCCGGCCTCGGTCAGCCCTTGGCGGAGGTAGTCGCCCAGCTTTGGCTCGTCTTCGACGATCAGTATCTTCATCGATACTCCCCGGGAAAGCCCTCAGTGGCTGCCTGGACCCGCCCAGGGGACTGGAATCGCGCAGATGACAGACTTGTCATCGCGGCGTCACCAAGCTGTTGAGTACCGCAGACCAGACTATCGACCGTGAGCAGAGCACTCACAACCGCTTCCTCAGAAGTGAGCCAACATCGGTTCAAACGCCCGTCCATTCATTATCTTGGAGATGTCTCATGAAAGCACAACTCACCGTCATCGCCGCAGCCCTTTTTGCCGCCAGTGCCGGCGCCGACAACCTCTATGGCGACTTCGGCAAGGCCAACCCGGATCTAAACGGCACGAGCGCAGCCGCGGCCCGTGTGGTTGTCGTCCCGTCGGGTCCCGCAACCGCGAGCTTCGACATGCACCACGGCTTGTCCGATGGCAACCCGGACCTGTCTCAGGTGAACCAGGCGCCCGACCCGTCCGCACCCCTCGGCAGCACAAAGGGCTTCGACATGCACCAGGGCCTCTCCGAGGGCAACCCGGACCTGTCGCCTGCTCCCCGAAGCTGAGCCAAGGCGCCCGTCGCGCCCGTGAGCCCGTGCGCCAACCGGTGGCAGCATGCGCCGGTTCGGCCCATGACAAGCAGGTCGCGCGGCTCGCCTGCGCGGCGCTGCCGAACAACCGGCGCGGGTTCGAGACCGGGCGACGCCCTAGACACGAAAACGCTGGGGTACCGTCCGGCATGCCGTGCATCAGGAGGTGATACATGTATGGCTTCGAGCACTTCGGCATGGGAGGCGGGCTGGGGATGGTGCTGGTCTGGCTCCTGCCCATCCTTTTGGTCGTCCTGCTCGTGCGCTATTTCGCACGTGATCGTGAGGAAAAACGCGCGCCCACTGCCCGGGAGATTTTGGACGCACGTTACGCGCGTGGCGAGATCGACCAGGACGAATATCTGAAACGGCGCGCCAATCTGTCAGGTTGACACGGCATGCCGGGCCGCGAGACCCAGGGATCGACTGGATAGGGTACCGGAGACGGGTCCGGGTCGCCTGGATGTCAGGTTGCGGACATAATTCACTGGGCTTCAGCGTGAGGTCGAGCCAAGGGAATCGTCATGAAACACGCACAACACGCCCACCCGGCACAACATCACGAGCACCTCAGGAATCCCCCGGCCACGGAGGAAGACCGGGACCCGGTCTGCGGCATGAGCGTCGAGCAGGACTCTCCGCACCAGACCACCCGCGCCGGCCGTGCGATCCGCTTCTGCAGCGCAAACTGTCTGGCCAAGTTCGAAGCCGACCCGCAACGCTACCTGACGCCGAGGCTGGGAGCGGCGGAGTCGGTCCCGACAAAAACGCAACACACCTGCCCCATGCACCCCGAGGTACGCCGAGAGGCGCCTGGCGCCTGCCCCAAGTGCGGCATGGCCCTGGAGCCGGTGACCGCGACGCTGCCCGAGACCCGTACCGAATATACCTGTCCGATGCACCCGCAGATCGTGCGGGACGCGCCGGGCGAGTGCCCCATCTGTGGTATGGCACTCGAGCCGCGCACGGCCGTGGTCGAGGGCGACGAGAGCCCCGAGCTCGCCGACATGACCCGGCGGTTCTGGCTCGCGTCGCTTCTGGCGATCCCGGTCTTCATCAGCGCCATGGCGGCGGAGCTCTGGCCAGAGACCGTGGCGCGGATCATCGATCCCCATGCGCGCCAGTGGCTGGAGCTGATCGTGGCGACACCGGCCGTGCTCTGGGGCGGCTGGATCTTCTACGTCCGAGCCTGGCGCTCGGTGGTGACATGGCACCTCAACATGTTCACCCTGATCGGCCTGGGTGTGGCGATCGCCTGGGGCTACAGCGTGGTGGCCACGCTGGCCCCAGGGATCTTCCCCGCATCGGTGAAGCTGGCGGCGGGGGAGGTGCCGGTGTACTTCGAGGCCGCGGCCGTGATCACCGCGCTCGTCCTGCTCGGCCAGGTGCTGGAGCTTCGCGCGCGCTCGCGCACCAGCGCGGCCATCAAGATGCTGCTGGGGCTGGCCCCCAAGACCGCGCGCCTGGTGCGCGCGGACGGCACCGAAGAGGACGTGCCGCTCGAGCAGGTCAAGCCGGGGGACCGGCTGCGCGTGCGCCCCGGCGAGAAGGTCCCGGTGGATGGCGTCGTGCTGGAAGGCAGCAGCGCGGTGGATGAGTCCATGGTCACCGGCGAGCCGATTCCGGTGACCAAACGGGCGTCCGACAAGCTGATTGGCGCCACCGTCAACGGCACCGGCGGCCTTCTGATGCGCGCGGAAAAGGTCGGCACCGACACGCTGCTCGCGCAGATCGTGCGCATGGTGGCCGAGGCACAGCGCTCGCGTGCGCCCATCCAGAAGCTGGTGGATGTTGTGGCCGCCTATTTCGTGCCGACGGTGGTCATCGCCGCCGTGATCACGCTGATCGTCTGGGGCCTGTGGGGTCCGGAGCCGCGCCTGGCGCATGCGCTGATCAACGCCGTGGCCGTGCTCATCATCGCCTGCCCCTGCGCCCTTGGGCTGGCAACGCCGATGTCCATCATGGTCGGTACCGGACGCGGCGCGACCATGGGCGTGCTGATCAAGAACGCCGAGGCGCTGGAGGTTCTGTGCCAGATCGACACCCTGGTGGTGGACAAGACCGGTACCCTCACCGAGGGCAAACCCAGGCTTGTCGCGGTCGAGCCGGCGCCGGGCTTCGACACCGAGACGGCGCTGCGCTTGGCGGCGAGCCTCGAGCAGGCGAGCGAGCATCCGCTGGCCGCGGCGATCGTCGGCGGCGCCCAGGAACGCAAGCTGGCGCTTGCGTCACCCGAGGGGTTCGCATCCCGGACCGGGCGCGGCGTGACCGGCCAGGTCGAGGGCAGACGGGTCGCGCTCGGTAATCTCACGCTCATGGAGGAAGCCGGCGTCGATGTCGGGGCCCTCGGAGCTCGCGCCGCCGCACTACGCGAGGAAGGGCAGACCGTCATGTACCTCGCCATCGATGGCAAACCCGGTGGCCTCATCGGCGTGGCCGACCCGATCAAGGAATCGACCCCGGAGGCGTTGCAGGTACTGCACGAGGAAGGCGTGCAGGTCGTGATGCTCACGGGAGACAGCTGGACCACGGCGCGGGCGGTGGCGGCAAGGCTCGGCATCGACGAGGTGCAGTCGGAGGTGCTGCCGGAGCAGAAGGCGGCGATCGTCAAGCGCCTGCAGGCCGAGGGGCGCAAGGTCGCCATGGCGGGCGACGGCATCAACGACGCGCCCGCGCTCGCCCAGGCACAGGTCGGCATCGCCATGGGTACCGGCACCGACATCGCCATGGAGAGCGCCGGGGTCACCCTGGTCAAGGGCGACCTGCGGGGGATCGCCCGCGCGCGGCGTCTGTCGCGCGCGACCATGCGCAACATCCGCCAGAACCTGTTTTTCGCCTTCGTCTACAACGCGCTCGGCGTGCCGGTCGCCGCCGGCGTGCTCTCTCCGTTCTTCGGGTTGCTGCTGTCGCCGATGATCGCCGCGGCGGCGATGAGCTTCAGCTCCGTGTCGGTCATCGCCAATGCGCTGCGACTGCGGCGCGTGCGGTTGTAGTTGGCCGCCGTGTTTCCTTCGCGTGGCCGGCGGCAGTTACACCGGCTTACAAAAAGGCCGTGGTGGGACATCCGCGGCTTACACGCCAGCGCTCTAATGATCGTGTGGTCGAGAGACCCGGCGACTACCTCCATAAACGTCCAACGATACGGAGACTCCCATGAAACGGTCGATCAACAAGTTTGCAGGTTTGGTTGCCATGTCCGCCCTGGCGGTTGGCGCGGCGACCGCTGTCTTTGCCGCCGGTGACCAAGGCACGCCCGGTAATTCCGGCATGATGGGCGGCCCCGGCATGATGGGCGGCCCCGGCATGATGGGTGGATCGGGCATGGGTCCAGGGGCCATGGGCGGCTCCGTCGCCGACACAACCAAGCGCCTGGCCGACGTTAAGCGCGAGCTTGCCATCGCGCCCGCCCAGGAGGACGTCTGGAAGGCCTATGAGCAGGCGGTGATCAGCCAGTCCTCCCTCATGAACGCGCACCGCCAGACGATGGCGGGCGGCGCCATGCCACCGCCGGCGGACCAGCGTGCGGCGATGCAGCAGCAGGGAATGCAAACGGCGCAGCAGACGGCACAGGCCGCCCAGGCTTTGTACCAAGTGCTGACACCTGAGCAGAAGGCCAAGGCCGACACTCTGCTCCTGCTCCACCCCTGAGGTATCTCCAAATTATCGGTCAGAAAAACAGGGGTTACAGCCTTTCTCATGGACAGGTCTGCCGCTCCCATCCAC
>JAXGTD010000042.1:0-28781 GCA_040775095.1 Chromatiaceae bacterium
GCCTCCAGTTCAGCTACGGCGCCGCCCCGGTGCTGCAGAACATTGATCTGATTGTCCATCAGGGCGAGTTTCTCGGGCTGGTCGGGCCCAACGCCGGTGGAAAAAGCACGCTGCTGAGGCTCGTGCTGGGACTGCTGGAACCGCAGTCTGGACGTATCCGGGTACTCGGGCGCCCGCCAAGGCAAGCGCGCCGGCACATCGGTTATGTCCCACAATATCCGGGGTTCCCCCGCGATTTTCCGATCACCGTGCTCCAGGTCGTCCTACTGGGCCGGCTCGGTCTCGGACCCTTCTTCGGCCACTGGCGCACGGCCGATCGGGAGGCCGCGCTACGCGCCCTGACCGAGGTCGAGGCCGAGGATCTTGCCCAGCGCCAGATCGGCACCCTCTCCGGCGGGCAGTTGCAGCGGGTGCTGCTGGCAAGGGCGCTGGTGTGCGAGCCGCGGGTCCTGATCCTCGACGAGCCGACCGCGAACATCGACCAACGCCTGGAGGGTGAGATCTTCGATCTGCTCGCGGCCCTCAACACGCGGCTGACCATCGTCGTCGTGTCCCACGATATCGCCTTTATCTCGCACTACGTCAGCCGGGTGGCCTGCCTCAATCGCACCCTGGTCTGCCATGCCACCGATGAGATCGACGGACAGACGATCAACGCGCTCTACGGCGAGGACGTGCGCATGATCGCGCACGCCCATGGGCACGGCCATGCATGAGTTTCTGGTCGCTCTGGCCGCGCAAGGGTTCTTGCAACAGGCGCTCCTGGCCGGTCTGCTGGCCAGCATCGGTTGCGGCGTCATCGGGCCCTTCGTCGTTGTCAAGCGCATCGCGTTCCTCGCCGGGGGCATCGCCCATTCCGTGCTCGGCGGCATGGGCGCCGCCGTCTATTTCGGTTTCAACCCGCTGCTCGGCGCCCTCGGATCTGCGGTGCTGGCGGCACTGTTGATCGGCTGGGTACGACTGCAGTGGCGCACCCGGGAAGACACCACTATTGGCGCCCTGTGGGCCGTCGGCATGGCCGCCGGAATCCTGTTCATCTCGCGCACACCGGGTTACAGCACGGACCTGATGAGCTTCCTGTTTGGTAACATCCTGTTGGTACCAACCCGGGAGCTTTGGTTCATGGCGGCGCTCGACCTGCTGCTGCTGGTTACGGTTGCCCTGTTCTTCCGCCAGTTTGTCGCGGTGGCCTTCGACGAGGAGTTCGCGAGGCTGCGCGGCGTGCCGGTCGCCTTCTTCTACCTGCTCTTGCTGGTGCTGGTGGCCGTCACGGTGGTCCTGATGATCCAGGTCGTGGGCCTGATTCTGGTCATTGCATTGCTAACCCTGCCGGCCGCGGTCGCGGGTCATTGGACCCATTCGCTTGCTGCCATGATGCTTGGCGCGACCCTGCTCGGCGCCGCCCTCACCAGTACCGGCATGGCCTTGTCGTATGGGCCAGACCTGCCCGCCGGGCCAACCATCATCCTGCTTGCAGGCGCGCTCTACCTGATCTCGGCCATCGCCGCCCAGCTCGCCAACCGCCGGCGGGCGCGGCGTGCCAGTAGCCAGACCAGCGGCCAGGTGTCGGCGGGTCGCTGACATGAATGCGCGCGCACTCGAGCGGGTGCTCGCGCGAGCAGAGGCACTTTGCGCCCGGCGGGGTGTCCGACTAACGCGGCAACGCCGTCGCGTGTTGGAAGTGGTCTGCCGTGCGGCCCGTCCTATCGGCGCGTACGAGATCCTCGACCTGATCCGCGACGGCGCCCCCGCCGCCCCGCCGACCGTCTATCGGGCCTTGGATTTCCTGCTCGAGCAAGGACTCATACACAAGATCGAGACGCTGCACGCCTTTGTCGGCTGCTCCCACCCGGAGTACCCACACGGCAGCCAGTTCCTGATCTGCGCCGAATGTGGCGACGTTACCGAGGTGGAAGACGAGACGCTCGCTGGCAGCCTGCGCTCGGTGGCCGCACAGAGCGGCTTCCATCCGACCCGCCCGGTCATCGAGGTGCTCGGGACCTGCGCCGAATGCGTGTTGAAGCCGAAACACAGGCCATAAAAGCCGGGGCAACCGTTCGTGCGCTCCCCGTGGACCCGCGCGCCATCCAGCAGCCGGATTGCGGCGATCGGCATGCGTGCCGTCCGTGGCGGCGGCCCGGGGGAGCACCCGGCTCGGTCCCGCGAGGGGAAAACGAGAAGCACTCATCGGCGTTGTTGCGCGCGCTCGCAACAGGCCCCCGAGGCGCGCGTTCGCCAGGCCGGATCGCGAAGAGCTCGTTCAGCAGTGTTCAATTTGGAGGCACGCCATGTCCCGCCCGGCGAGGGCCCGCATCGATCTCACTGCCGTTCGCCATAACTACCGGCAGGCCAAGGCCTTGGCCCCCGGTGTCCGTGCGCTCGCCATCGTGAAGGCCAATGCGTATGGGCACGGCGCTGTCGCGGTTGCCCGGGCCCTTGGCAACGAGGCCGACGCGTTCGGGGTCTCCTGTATCGAGGAGGCGGTGGAGTTGCGTGAGGCCAACATCGGCGCGCCGATCCTGCTGCTCGAGGGGGTGTTCGAGCCACGAGAGCTCCCGCTGGTGGAGGCCTATAACCTCGCGACCGTGGTCCATCGATTGGAGCAACTGGAGTGGCTCGTGAGCGCAAGGCCTGCGCGCCGCCTCGATGTCTGGCTCAAGATGGACTCCGGGATGCACCGAATCGGGTTGGCGCCGGAGGCATTGCGTTCCGCCTACCAGCGTTTGGCCGAGTGCCCGCACATTGGCGCACTCGTTCTCATGACGCACTTTGCCCGCGCCGACGAGCTCGCCTGCACGGCGACCCGAGAACAGATCGCGTGTTTCGACCGGCACGTGGCGGGCATCCCGGCGCCGCACAGCCTCGCCAACTCGGCCGGCTTGATGGCCTGGTCCGACGCCCGCCGCGACTGGGTCCGCCCGGGCATCATGCTCTACGGCGCGAGCCCACTGGCAGCCGACCATCCAGCCAGCGCCGGCCTGCGCCCCACGATGTACCTGGAGTCGGCGCTGATCAGCGTGCGCAACCTCGCGGCGGGGGAACCCGTGGGCTATGGCGCCCGTTTTGTCTGCCCGCGACCGACACGCGTCGGCGTGGTTGCGATCGGCTATGCCGATGGCTATCCCCGTCATGCGCGCGACGGGACGCCCATTGCCGTCAACGGCCACTCCACGCGGGTCATCGGGCGGGTCTCGATGGATATGCTGACCTTGGATCTCACCGAGCTTCCCGAGGCCCGCCCCGGAGACCCGGTGGAGTTGTGGGGCGGCAATATCGACGTCAACGCGGTGGCGACCAACAGCGACACGATCGCCTATCAGCTCTTCGTGGGGGTCTCGCAACGGGTACCCCGGCACTACGAGGGGACCGAGATCTGAGCGCCAGCGCAGAGGCAACCTGCAAAGACAATACCCGGAGCCGGCGGGCGCGGGCGGGCCCAACAAAAACGGGGCCCGAAGGCCCCGCCGCAAGTACGACGCGCTAGCTAACGCCGTTCCTACTTCGCTGCACCGCGGGCCCCGACAAACTCGGGATAGGCCTCCAGCCCGCATTCACCAACATCGACACCCTCGTACTCCTCTTCCTCGCTCACACGGATGCCGATGGTAAACCTGAGTACCACCCAGACGACCAACGAGCTGGCGAAGACCCAGACGAGGATGGTCGCGAGACCAACGAACTGCCCCAGGAAGCTGGTCTCGTCGTTGGTGATCGGCACCGCCATCAGGCCCCACATACCGGCGGCGCCGTGCACGGAGATCGCGCCGACCGGGTCGTCGATGCGAAGCTTGTCCAGCACGACGATCGAGAACACCACCAACACGCCACCCACGGCGCCAATGATGGTCGCGATCAGCGGCGTCGGGGTATCGGGCCCGGCGGTGATTGCGACCAGCCCCGCGAGCCCACCATTCAGGGCCATGGTCAGATCGGCCTTGCCAAAGAGCAGGCGGGCCGTGATCAACGCCACGACAACACCGCCGGCGGCCGCCGCATTGGTGTTCACGAAGACCATCGCCACCGCGTTGGCACTGACAACATCTCCGAGCTTCAGCACCGACCCACCGTTGAACCCGAACCATCCCATCCAGAGGATGAAGGTCCCGAGCGTCGCCAGCGGCAGGTTGGCACCAGGGATGGCATTGATGCGACCGTCCTTACTGTACTTGCCCTTGCGAGCCCCCAGCAGGAGCACACCGGCCAGGGCAGCGGCAGCGCCGGCAAGGTGCACGATCCCGGAGCCAGCGAAATCCGAGAAGCCGAATCCCTCGTCACCGAGGTCGTACAGGCCAAAGACCGAGTTGCCACCCCAGGTCCAGCTGCCCTCCATCGGATAGATGAACCCGGTCATGACGACCGCGAACAGCAGGAACGCCCAGAGCTTCATGCGCTCGGCGACCGCACCCGAGACGATCGACATCGCGGTGGCGACGAAGACGACCTGGAAGAAGAAATCGGCCGCGTCGGAATAGACGGCGTCGCCACCGAATCCGGCCGCCATCGATGCCGCAACGACCGTGCTGGTGAGCGCATCGGCGCTCTCGGCACCGTCCAGCTCGATGCCGGCCAGCAGCACGCCACCCCCGTACATGATGGCGTAGCCGATGATCAGGTACATGATGCAGGAGATCGCGTAGAGCGCGACATTCTTGGTCAGGATCTCGGCGGTGTTCTTGGCCCGTACCAGGCCCGCCTCCAACATCGCGAATCCCGCGGCCATCCACATGACGAGTGCGCCGCTGATCAGGAAATAGAAGGTGTCGAGCGCGTACTGCAGCTCGAAGATTTGGCTTTCCATCGAAGTAGACCTCTTAGTCTCTCAGCGCGGCGAAGGCACCGATCTCAGCCAGAACGTTTGCACAAGGCCCTGTCCTGGGCGAGACGAGCCCCTGTAGCCAGGCATCGTGCAACGGGCGGCACTCGATCTTGCACGGATCGCCGCCGGTAAAGGGAGAGCCGGCGTCTCGCGCACGGCCCAAACAATAGGGCCCCGATTCCAGGTTCGAGGGACACCGCACCCGGGTGCCGCGGCTGCCGCAACCCGGCTGCGGGGCGTCCGGCCCGAGGCCGGACGCCACCTCGTGGATCAGATGATGTAGCCGCGCTCGTCGTGCAGCGCGATGTCGAGGCCCTCGCTCTCCTGCTCCTCGGTCACACGCAGACCGATCGTGACCTTGATCAGGAACAGCAGGATCAGGCTCATCACGCCACCATAGACCAGCGTTGCGCACACCGAGAGGAACTGGATCCAGACCTGTCCACCCATCGTCATGCCCTCGGCCAGGCCGGCGCCACCGAGGCTGGCGTCCGCGAAGACGCCGGTCAGGATCGCGCCGACGATGCCGGCGATTCCATGCACGCCCCAGACGTCGAGCGCATCGTCATAGCCAAGCCAGGTCTTGACCTTGGTCGAGGCGATAAAGGCGAACAGCGCACCGGCAAAGCCGATCGCGAGCGCACCCATCGGGCCCGCCGTGCCGGAGGCCGGCGTGATCGCAACCAGACCGGCAACGGCGCCGGTGGCGATGCCGAGTACCGACGGCTTGCCGTGGACGATCCACTCGAGAAACATCCAGGTTAGCGCCGCGGTGGCAGTGGCCAGCTGGGTCACGGTCATCGCCATGCCAGCGGTCCCATCCGCGGCCAGCTCGGAGCCCGCGTTGAAGCCAAACCACCCAACCCAAAGCATGGAGGCGCCCATGACGGTCAGACCCAGGTTGTGCGGCGGCATCGCGGTAGCCGGATATCCCTTACGTTTGCCGAGCATGAGCGCCGCCATCAGGGCAGCGACACCGGCGTTGATGTGCACCACGGTGCCACCGGCGAAGTCCAGGGCACCCATCTCGCCGACCCAGCCTCCGCCCCAGACCCAGTGGGCGACCGGCGCATACACCAGCGTCACCCACAGGGCCATGAAGACGAGCATGGCCGAGAACTTCATTCGCTCGGCGAAGGCACCGACGATGAGCGCGGGGGTGATGACCGCGAAGGTCATCTGGAAGGTCATGAACACCGACTCGGGGATGGTCCCGAACAGCGTGTCGACCGTGACGCCGGAGAGGAAGAGCTTATCCAGCCCACCAATCCAGGCGTTGAGCTCGCCACCGTCCGTGAACGCGAGCGTGTAGGCATAGACCGCCCAAAGGATGCTGACCATCGCGGTGATCGAGAAACACTGCATCAACACGGAGAGCACATTCTTCGAACGGACCAGCCCGGCGTAGAACAACGCCAGACCCGGGATGGTCATGAACAGCACCAGCGCCGTCGACGTCAGCATCCAGGCAGTATCGCCGGCACTGAGCTCGGGTTCTTCCTGGCCAAAGACGGTCAAAGGGAGCAGGGCCAGCAGCACGGCAAACAGCGGCTTCGCCAAATCTCTTTTTCGGATCGATTTCACGGTTACGGCTCCGTTGGCTTGCATTAGAGCGCGTCCGGACCGGTCTCCCCGGTGCGAATGCGGATGGTCTGGTCGACGTCGAAGACGAAGATCTTGCCGTCGCCGATCTTGCCGGTGCGAGCGGCGTTGGTGATGGCCTCGATGACCTGATCCACAAGGGCGTCGTCGACGGCGATCTCGACCTTGATCTTCGGCAGAAAGTCGACGACATACTCGGCACCGCGATAGAGCTCGGTGTGCCCCTTCTGGCGACCGAAGCCCTTGACCTCGATGACGGTGATGCCCGAGACGCCGATGTCGGCCAGGGCCTCGCGCACGTCGTCGAGCTTGAATGGTTTGATGATGGCTGCGACCAGCTTCATGAGTTAGGCTCCGTAGGTGGAAGAAACCGGGGCGAGATGCCCCGGTGCTGCGGACGTAAGTGTCAAGCGCGCGTGTCGGGGACCGATCAGAACTCCTTGTTCCAGGCGACCCAGAACTTCGGGTCGTTGTTGTAGCCCACGTCGGAGTTGCCGCTGTTCTGGTCCCAGTTCAGGCTGAAGGTGCCAAACTGACCGGCCTCGCGACTGATCGTGGCCCCGTAGTTCCAGTAGTCGGCCGACTCGGTCAGGATCTCACCGGTGGAGGTGTAGCCCACCTCGATGGTATCGTGCCGGAAGTCGTAGTAGCCGCCGCGGACGCTGAAGCCAAACTCGTATGGGAGCGTGAAGTCCGCGCTGCCGTAGTAGTAGACGTCGCCGTCGTCGAACAGGCCACCATCGTTCTCGCCAGAGATCGTGTAGGCCAAGCCGAGCGTGAACCACTTGTAGGTCCCGCTGGCACCCACCTCCCAGAAGTTCGAGTCACGGCCATCGGGGTAGGCGTAGTAGATGGTGTTGAGGTCGTAGCTCAGATCGTCGGTGATGTTTCCACCGAAGCCGGTGTACAGATCGAGCTCGTAGTTGGGCGAGGACGGATCGGCGCCGGAGGTGGTACCGGTGACAATCAGATTGCCGTTCTCATCCGTCGCAAACGTCTGCGTCCCGGGGTCGTATGCGACGATACCGGTCACATCCTCGGAGCTACCCTCATTCCAATCAATATTGGAAATCCAGGTACCCGCGTAAAAACCGCTTTCGTGCGCGACGTCCAAACCGCCCTGCACGGCGGCCTGGTCGCCCGTCTGCGTCACACCGCGCCAGATGTAGTTCGAGACGGCGCCAATGTTGGCACTAAAGGACCAGGGGTCATCGGCCATCGCCACATCCATGCTGGCAATTGAGACGCTGATCAATGCGCCAACGGCCGCGTTCTTCCCGAGTGTGTTCGCGTTCATAATTGTCGTTTCCTGAAGATTGCTGGTTTTCAAAGGGACAGATGGTCCCAAAAGGAGTCCGCACCTTGGGCTTGGGCGGGGTCACGTGGCATCAACAAGATGCACGTCGCGTGCCAAGATGCGAATTGTCACTAAAAGACAACGTTTCCGGGCGTATGTTGCTTGATCGATACAGGGGGTCCGTTACAATTCGGTGCAAGCATGGCGCACCAAGGCACCTATCTCGCACCATCATGGTGCACCCAATCGGGAAGGCGGCAAATAGCGGCTGACCCTATAATGATCCCCCTGACGAAATTTCATTTCAGTGGAGGAGGTAACCGCCTCATGTTGGATCCGAAGCAGCTCGATGACCTGGCGCGCCGGTTGGCCGCGGGGATGCCGAAGGAAGTACATCTGTTGCAGGAAGAGCTCAGTGGCGGTTTGCGCGCCACGCTGGAGGCGGGTCTGTCGCGGCTCGATCTGGTGACCCGCGAGGAATTCGATGTCCAGGCAGCCGTGCTCGCCCGCTCCCGCGCCAAGCTCGACGCGCTGGAGACCCGCGTGGCAGGGCTCGAGACCCTGCTCGCCGACGATGCGCTCCAGAGTGGAGCCCAGTCCGATCGCTGATCGGTAGCCAGTCATGGGTCTTTGCGTCCTGCACAGCCGCGCCCGTGACGGCATCCACGCCCCGGCGGTCACGGTCGAGGTCCACGCGGCAGGCGGACTGCCCGCAATGGCCATCGTGGGTTTGCCGGAAATGGCGGTCCGAGAGAGTCGCGATCGCGTGCGCGGCGCCCTCTATACCGGTCGGTTCCAGTTCCCTCGCGGGCGCGTGACCATCAATCTGGCCCCGGCGGACTTGCCCAAGGAGGGCGGACGGTTCGATCTCCCGATCGCACTCGGCATCCTCGGGGCGTCGGGCCAGATCCGAGGCGACCAGCTCGGACGTTACGAGTTCATCGGCGAGCTGGCATTGACCGGCGGCCTGCGGCCGGTGAACGCGGTATTGCCTGCCGCGCTCGCGGCGCGTGCCGCCGGGCGTGCACTGGTGCTGCCCCGTGCCAACGCGGAGGAGGCAGCGCTGGTCAGCGCCCTGGGCATCCATGCGGCGGATCATTTGCTGGAGGTCTGCGACCATCTCAACGCCCATGCCCAGCTGCCCCTGTTCGAGGCATCGGCGGTGCGCCAGCAGCCCCCGATCTACCAGGACCTTGCCGACGTGCGCGGCCAGGAGCACGCCAAACGCGCGCTGGAGATCGCCGCCGCCGGCGCCCACAGCCTCTTGTTTGTCGGTCCACCCGGGACCGGCAAATCGATGCTCGCCAATCGGCTGCCGGGCATCCTGCCGGCACTCTCGGACGACGAGGCGCTCCAGGTGGCCGCCATCCGCTCGGTCAGCGGTCAGGAGCGGCTGGATCCGCGGCGCTGGCGCACGCGGCCGTTCCGCGCACCGCACCACACCGCATCGGGCGTCGCGCTGGTAGGCGGCGGCAGCAACCCGCGGCCCGGCGAGATCTCACTGGCGCACATGGGCGTGCTCTTCCTCGACGAGCTCCCAGAGTTCGACCGGCGTGTGCTCGAGGTCCTTCGTGAACCCATGGAGTCCGGCCATATTCTGGTCTCCCGGGCGGCACGCCAGGCCGAGTTCCCCGCGCGCTTCCAGTTGGTCGCGGCCATGAATCCCTGCCCGTGCGGCTATCTCGGCGACGACAGCGGGCGCTGCCGCTGCACGACAGAACAGGTCGCGCGCTATCGAGCGCGGATCTCCGGGCCATTGCTCGACCGCATCGACATGCAGGTCGAGGTGCCGCGCCTGCCACCGGAGCGACTCAGCGCGGCGTCGCCGGGCGACGCCGAGACCAGTGCTCAGGTGCGCGATCGCGTCGACGCCGCCCGCGCGATCCAACAGCAGCGCGCGGGAAAGCCCAACAGCGCGCTCGGCGCATCGGAGATAGAGCGTGATTGCCACCTCGACCAGGCAGGGCGTCGGCTGCTGACCCACGCATTGCAGCGTCTGGCCCTGTCCGCGCGCGCCTACCATCGGATACTGAAGGTCGCGCGGACCATCGCCGATCTCGCCGGCCACGACGCCCTCACGACGACCCACATCAGCGAGGCCATCGGTTACCGTCGCCTCGACCGCGGCGGCGCCAGCCGCCAAGGGGTCAACTGACCATGCTGCAGCTCACCGACCTGGAACTGCGCCGCGGCGGGCGAGCGCTGCTCGAGGGCGCAAACCTGCGCGTCTATCCGGGGCAGAAGATCGGCGTTGTCGGCGCCAATGGTTGCGGCAAGTCGAGCCTCTTCGCGCTGCTGCTTGGCGAGCTCACACCTGATAGCGGCGATCTGGCGCTGCCCGCGCACTGGCAAGTCGCGCACGTCGCCCAGCACACGCCCGGCGGGGACCGCCCGGCAATCGAGCTCGTCATCGACGGCGACGCCGAGCTACGCCAGGTTCAGCGTCAGCTCGGCGAAGCCGAAGCGGCGGGCGACGGTCTACGCCAGGCGGAGCTGCACGGACACCTCGAGCAGATCGGCGGCTACGAGGCCGAGAGCCGTGCGGCGCGACTGCTTCACGGCCTGGGCTTCGCGGTCGGCGAGGAACGCCGGCCCGTTGACAGCTACTCCGGCGGCTGGCGCATGCGCCTGGCGTTGGCGCAGGCACTGATGTGCCGCTCCGATCTGCTCTTACTCGACGAACCAACCAACCACCTCGATCTGGACGCCGTTATCTGGCTCGAGTCCTGGTTGCGCGATTACGCCGGGACGCTGCTGCTGATCTCCCACGACCGCGATTTCCTCGACGCCGTCGTAGACGCCATCTGCCACTTCCAACAGGCGCGAATTCGTCTCTACAGCGGCGGCTACTCTGCGTTCGAGCACCAGCGCGCCGAGCAGCTCGCCCAGCAACAGTCGGCGTTCGAGCGCCAGCAGCGCGAGATCGCGCACGTGCGCGACTTCGTCGACCGCTTCCGCGCCAAGGCCACGAAGGCCCGTCAGGCGCAAAGCCGGCTCAAGGCGCTGGAGCGCATGGAGTTGATCGCCCCCGCGCACGTGGACTCCCCGTTTCGGTTCAGCTTTGCCGCTCCCGGGCAGCAACCCAATCCGTTGTTGCAGCTCGAGCAGATCAGCGCGGGTTACGGCAACCGAACGGTGCTGCAAGACCTGTCCATGAGCCTGAGACCGGGCGAGCGCATCGCGCTCCTCGGTCCAAACGGGGCTGGGAAATCCACGTTGATCAAGCTCTTGGCGGGCCGCATCGCCCCTTTGCGCGGCCAGCGCACACCGGCCCAGGGGCTGCGAATCGGGTATTTCGCCCAGCACCAGATGGATCTGCTGCACGCCAACGACAGCCCGCTGCAGCATGTCACCCGACTCGACCCGCGGCGGCCCGAGCAGCAGTTGCGCGACTTTCTTGGGGGCTTTGGCTTCGGCGGCGAGCGCGCGTGCGACCCGGTCGCGCCGTTCTCCGGTGGCGAGAAGGCGCGCCTCGCGCTGGCACTCATCATCTACCAACGGCCAAATCTGCTCCTGCTCGATGAACCGACCAACCACCTCGACTTGGAGATGCGCCACGCGCTCAGCGAGGCCTTGCAGGAGTATGACGGCGCTCTCGTGTTGGTGTCGCACGATCGTCATCTGCTGCGGATCACCAGCGATACGCTGCTGCTGGTGGACGCGGGGACGGTGACGACATTCGACGGGAGCCTCGACGACTACCCGGTCTGGCTTGCCGCGCGCACTGCCACGACCCAGCCGGCGCAGGGGGCGGCGGGGACGCCTGGCGGCCGGGCCCAGGCCCCTGCCCAGGCATCCCGCAAGGAGCAGCGCCGACAAGAGGCGGCATCTCGCGTAAGGCTGAAGCCGTTGCGCCATCGGTTGCGCGAGCTCGAGGCCGAGCTCGGCCGCCTCAACCACCGGCGCGATGAGTTGGAGCAGGCGCTTGCGGAATCGACCCTATACGAAGACGCCGCCAAGCCCCGCCTGCTCGCGTTGCTCGCCGACAAGCAGCGCGTCGACCAGTCCTTGGATGAGACCGAGGAGGCCTGGCTCGATGTCAGCGAGAAGATGGAGCGGCTTATGGCCACCGAGGCAACATGATCCCGATGACCTGGCTCCCACTGCGCAAGCACCGGCGCCGTCCCGGGTGGCATTTTCCGCGGTTACCGCGCTGGATCAGCACCCCATTGATTCTCGCCCTGGCAGCCCTGCTGGCGTGGCCGTACCTCAACCTCTGGCGCCTGAACCTGGCCGTGCTCGAGGGTCCGCCTGAGGCCTTGGCGGGACTCGTCGACCTCGACGCGGTTCGCGACGAGATCCGACGGCGGCTCAACAAGGACGCCCACAGCACCATCGGCGAGGTGTCAGACCCCTTCATCGAGTGGATCGAGCGCGGCATTCGCGAGACGGGACAGTCCGCGCTGGAGGAACAGGTCACGCTCGCCTGGCTGCGCGATCTGCTGCTCGCCCGCAGCGGCGACAACGGGGGCTTCCTGACGCGCATCAGCTATGCCTTCTTCGTTGCCCCGAACGCACTCCTGGTGCGAGTGGGCGAGGTCGACACGGGGCCCGTCTACCTGCGCCTGCAGCCCGCACCCATCGATTGGCGTGTCACGGCGGTCTATTACTAAGGCGGGTGCCGACCGCGGTTCATGGGACGCGGTCGTCCGAGCCGTCTCGGCCCATCCCCGACGCCCCCAAAATGCGCAGGACCCGGGCCCGATCCGCGCTGATGCACCAGCACCGTGCGGTTCTGGGCTCGCTGTCGCCACCCCCCCCAAAAAAAGCGGTTGCGGGCGGCGATTGGCGGTCGCACATCGGCGTTTCGCGGGGTATCTTAATCTGCAAAGCTCGTCGATCGGGGTCCCACCGCCGCCTGCCTTGCGCCGGACCCCGGGTCACCACAGGCATCCCTTCAATTGATTCAACAGCGGATACCCAGCATGTCGCCGTTTCAAGACCTAGCCGAAAGCAAACCCAACGAGAACCTGTTCAATCTGGCCCCACTGCCAATGACTGCCGCCGGCCTGGCGCACGATTTCCGGCACTACTACTCCCATACGCTGGGCCGCGACCGCGATTGCCACAGCACCTACTACCCCTACAAAGCGCTGGCCATCACACTGCGCGACCGCCTGATGGAGCGCTGGAAGCGCACCCGCCACGCCCACGACCAGGCCGACTGCAAACGCACCTACTACCTCTCACTGGAATTCCTGATGGGGCGGGCGCTGAGCAATGCAGTGCTGAACCTCGGCATCGCCGATGAAACGCGGCAGAGCCTCTACGGGATGGGCCTGCTCTACGAGGAGATCGCCTCGGCGGAAATGGACGCCGGCCTTGGCAACGGCGGTCTCGGCCGACTGGCCGCGTGCTTTCTCGACAGCTGTGCGACGCTGCAACTGCCGGTCAAGGGGTACGGCCTGCGTTACGAATACGGCATGTTCCGGCAACTGATCGAGAACGGCCGGCAGGTCGAGGAGCCCGACCATTGGCTACGCGACGGCAATCCCTGGGAGCTCGAACGGCCGGAATACACCCAGCGCATCCGTTTCGGTGGCCGTACCGAGGAGTACAAGGATGACGCTGGGCGTTCGCACAAACGGTGGGTCGACACCCACGACGTACTCGCGGTGCCCTACGATATCCCGATCCCGGGCTACCAGAACGACACCATCAACACGCTGCGGCTGTGGTCCGCCGCGGCCACGGACGAGTTCGACCTCGGCGAGTTCAACGCCGGCAGTTATCCGGAATCCGTCGCCGCCAAGAACGACGCCGAGCACATCACGATGGTGTTGTATCCGAACGACGCCAACGAGTGCGGCAAAGAGCTTCGGCTGCGCCAGCAGTTCTTCCTCGCCAGCGCCAGCATCAAGGACGTGATGCGCGAGTGGATCCGGCTCCACGGGCGCGATTTCAGTCAGTTTGCCGACAAGAACTGCTTCCAGCTCAATGACACGCACCCGGCGGTGTCGGTACCGGAGCTGATGCGCCAGCTCATCGTCGACCACCACATGGATTGGGAAACGGCCTGGTCCATCACCACACGCACCATGGCCTACACCAATCACACGCTGCTGCCCGAGGCGCTGGAGCGCTGGCCCGTGCGCCTGTTCCAGCAACTGTTGCCGCGCGTGCTCGAGATCATCTACGAGATCAACGCCCGCTTCCTGTCGCAGGTCGCATCACGCTGGCCTGGCGACATGGATCGGCAGCGACGCATGTCGCTGATCGAGGAGGGCGGCGACCCGCAGGTGCGCATGGCGTTCCTCGCCATCGTCGGCAGCTTCTCGGTCAACGGGGTGGCAGCGCTGCATTCGCGTCTGCTCGAAGAGGGGCTGTTCCGCGACTGGTACGAGCTCTGGCCGGAGAAGTTCAACAACAAAACCAATGGTGTCACACCCCGCCGTTGGCTTTCGATGTGTAACCCGGGGCTGCGCAGGCTGCTCGACGAGAGCATCGGCAATCAATGGGTGCACGATCTGTCACAACTGGAGCGCATCGCGCCACAGGCCGACAATGCCAAGTTCCGCGCCCGTTGGGACGAGATCAAACGGGCCAATAAAAAGGCGCTGGCAGAGATGGTCAACCGCGTCTGCAAGGTCGAGTTTCCGCTCGATTCCATGTTCGACGTCCAGGTGAAGCGCATCCACGAGTACAAGCGCCAGTTGCTCAATATCCTCCATGTCATCCATCTGTACACGCGCGTGAAGCGCGGCGACACCGATATCGGCACACCGCGTTGCGTGTTGATCGGCGGCAAGGCCGCGCCGGGTTACGAGATGGCCAAGCTGATCATCAAGCTGATCAACAATGTCGCCTCGGTCGTCAATGCCGACCCGGAGGTGGCAGAGCTGTTGCGCGTGGCCTTCATCCCGGACTATCGCGTCTCGGTCATGGAGGTGCTGGCGCCCGGAACCGATCTGTCCGAGCAGATCTCCACCGCCGGCAAGGAGGCGTCGGGTACCGGCAACATGAAGTTCATGATGAACGGGGCCGTGACCATCGGCACCCTCGACGGGGCGAACATCGAGATCCGCGACAAGGTCGGCGCCGACAACTTCTTTCTCTTCGGGCTCACCGCGGACGAGGTGGAGGCGACCCGTGGCCACTATGACCCCAATGCCATCATCACCTCCGATCCCGCGCTGCTGGAGGTCATGAGCCTGTTGGAATCCGGTCATTTCTGTCAGTTCGAGCAGGGGATCTTCGACCCGATCATCAACGGGATCCGCTCCCCCCACGATCCCTGGCTCACCGCGGCGGACTTCGACAGCTATCGCCGCACACAGCAACTCGCCGCCGAGGCCTACCTGAACCGCGATCGATGGCTGCGGATGAGCATCCTGAACACGGCCCACAGCGGGTACTTTTCTTCCGACCGCACCATTGCCGAGTACAACCAGGACATCTGGCATCTGGAGTCCATCCGACCGACCCCTGAAGGCATCTGATGGACGACGTTGCAACGACTCCCGCCGGTCCCGACTCGGGACCGGCGAGCCTCGAGGAGATGAATCCGGAGCGGATCCTGCGCGAGCAATTCGCTCGCGCACGGGCTCACCTGAACCACATCGAGCCCGGGCTGGTGAATTTCCTGCGCCTGCCTCGGCGTACGATCACCGTGAACGTACCCGTCGAAATGGACGACGGCAGCGTGCAGAACTTCGTCGGCTACCGGGTGCTGCACAATCGCCTGCTCGGCCCGGGCAAGGGCGGCATCCGCTACCACCCGGCGGTCTCCCTGACCGAGGTCGCCGCGCTGGCGGCGCTGATGACCTGGAAGTGCGCGCTCGTCAGGGTGCCGTTCGGCGGTGCCAAGGGCGGTGTCACCTGCGACCCCAAGCAGCTCAGTGAGCGAGAGCTGCGCCACATCACGCGCCGATTCATCGCCGAGCTGGGCGACAATGTCGGCCCCTACACGGACATCCCGGCCCCGGACCTGTACACCAGTGCGCAGACGATGGCCTGGATCTACGACACCTACGACAACCTGCATCCCGGAGAGAACAACCTGCCGGTGGTCACCGGAAAGCCGCTGGAGCTCGGCGGCTCGGAGGGGCGCAACGAGGCCACCGGGCGCGGCTGTGTGCTCGCCGCCGAGCGCTGCCTGACGCTGGGCGCGGTCGCGGGGCTGACCGAGCTGAATCAGACCCGGGTCGCGGTCCAGGGCTACGGTGAGGTCGGCCGGGTCGCCGCGAGGCTGTTACGCGAGCGCGGCGCCCATATCATCGCGATCAGTGATTCGCGCGGCGGCATCCTGGCCGAGAACGGCGACAGCCTGGACCTCGACGCACTGAGCGCCCACAAGGCGGCCAACGGGACCGTGGTCGGCCTCGCCGGGAGCCGCAGCATCACCAATGCCGACCTGCTCGCGCTCGAGTGCGACATCCTCATCCCGGCCGCGCTCGGCGGGCAGATCCACTCTGGCAATGCCGAGCAGATCCGCGCGCGCATGATCGTCGAGGGTGCCAACCGCCCGACCACCCCCGAGGCCGACGACATCCTTGCCCAAAGAGGGATTCTCGTTGTGCCGGACATCCTGGCCAACGCCGGTGGCGTCACGGTCAGCTACTACGAATGGGTGCAGAACATCGAGCACCACAGCTGGCCGCTGGACGAGATCAATAATCGCCTGCGTGCACGGATGAACAACGCGACCGACCGCGTCGTCAATCGCTGGCGTGCGCTCCCCGCCAACTGCCCCGACGGGCTGTTGTGCACCGACCTGCGCACCGCCGCCCTGGTGGAGGCATTGGAGCGTCTTGCCGACGTGATCGCGCAACGCGGCATTTGGCCGTAACAGCCGGTCACAGGAATCGGGTGTGGGGCCGCCCCCGCGCCCGCGTTATAGCGCGACCGGCAACCACCCCCCATGGCCTTCAGGATCGCCAGGCGGAATCGGGTTAGTCGAGACGGCCCGCGAACCGGAAACGTGGTTTGCGGTTCGCGCCGTATTCGGTCACTCCGGCGACGGAATATGCGCCGCCGTCCATGGGCCGGACAAGAAACGCTCTCGCGGGAGATGGGACGCATCGGCGCTGCGCCCGTGGAGGGCTAGACTTGAGCCATGGAAGCCCGACAGATCCCTCCCCGGCCGTTGGCGATCGCGGCCGGTCGGTTGCCCGTCCCCACCCCTCGGACCCGGCACGCCACGAGACGCGCATGAGCCTGCGCCCCACCCCGGCGTTTTGGTTCGAGCTCGTCGTGCCGAACGCAGACGCCGACGACGCGATGGAGGCGCTGGCGCGCCGTGGCGGGATCCAGTTCGAGTGGGTGGGAGAACAAGGCAGCACGGGGCATCTCGCGCCCCTGATTGCACTGAGCCAGCGATGGCAACAGCTGGCATCCGAGCTCTCGGCGTATTGGCCCCCGCCCGTGTTCGAGAAGCGTTGCTGCACGCTGCCACTGGAGAAGGCCGCGCGGGCCTCGCTTCGGCAACTGGATGGTTGGCGCCGCGAGGCGGCCCCACTGCTGACCCAGCGGGACGCGCTGGGGCAGAGGCTCGACGAGCTTCGCGCCTGGGAGCCGTTGCTCTGCGCACTCAACGCGACGGGCCTGGAATTGGACTCACTCGCCAGGACCGGCCCCGCGCTCGCGGCTCGCGGGGTGGTCTTGCCGGCGCAGTTCGACCCGAGCTCCACCGGCGTGGCGCTTTGCCGTCCACTGCCAAGGGGCGAGGAAGGGGCCGCGATGCTCTGTCTGATCCCCACGGGACTGGCCGACGACCTCTGTCAGCGGGCCGCGGCGTCCGGCGGCCGTTGCCTGCGCCTGCCCGCTTGGCTGGTGTCGTCCCCGCCGGCCAAGTGGGCAGGCGAACTGGCCGCCCGAGCCGCGGCCGCGGAGCTCGAGGCAGAACAGCTGGACAGCGCGTTGAGAGCGCTTGCCGAGCGGCGCGGGATCGGGCAGGCCGCGGGGGTCATGGAGCGCATCGACTGGTTCCTCGCCACGGCTGGACAGATCCGTTGCGACAACAACATGTGCCGGATCAGTGGCTGGTCGGCGGAAGCCAACGGCGAGGCGATCGACCGCGAGCTGCACGAGCTGGGTATCGACACCTCGATCCAGTTCCTGCCGGCGCCCCCGGATGCACCCATGCCCTCGCTGACCCATCATCCCGCCTGGACCCGACCATTCGAGGTGTTTGCCGACGCCATCGGCGTACCGGGTACGCGCGAGGCGGATCCCACCACCTGGGTGGCGCTCCTGGTGCCATTGATGTTTGGCTACATGTGTGGCGATGTCGGCCACGGTGGACTCATCGTGCTCACCGGCGTACTGCTGCGGCGCAGCACCAGGCTGTGGCCATTACTGATCTTCTGTGGCGCCGCATCCGCCGCCTTCGGTTGGGTCTACGGCGATCTGTTCGGCTTCGGGGGCATTGTCCCGGCGCTGTGGATGCATCCGTTGGACGATCCGCTGCGGGTGCTGCTGGTACCGATGGTGGCCGGTGCATTGGTCATGACCCTCGGCGTGGTGCTACACACGATGCAGACCTGCTGGCGGGGCGAGGGCGGCTCCGAGGGGGTCGCCGACGCGGCACAGCTCCTTGTCTACTGGGGCGTGCTGCTGCTCCTGGTCGACACCAGGTTCGGTTGGCTCGGCGTCGGTGGCCTTCTACTGTGCATCGGCAACCGGCTCTGGTGCGCCCCGACACCACTTGCGCTGCTGGCGGGCCTTGGTCACCTGCTCGAGAGCACGCTCCAGATGCTGGTCAACACGGTATCGTTCGCTCGGGTCGGCGCGTTCGCACTGGCCCATGCCGCGCTCGAATCCGCGATCGTGGGGGTCGCCGAAGACCTTGCGAGCCTACCGGTCGCCGTTGGCGTGGTTGTCATCGGAAATCTGCTCGTCGTTGCGCTCGAGGGCATGGTCGTGAGCATCCAGGCCTCGCGTCTGGTACTGTTCGAGTTCTTCCTGCGCTTCTTCGAGGGGCAGGGGCGCCGATTCGATCCCGCCGCGCGTCCCCCAACCGATGGGGACGCCCGTCGGTGAGCTCCTCGCACCCACCCGATGGCCTGGCACGGTTTCGCGGCTGGCAGATATTCAGCGTCTTGAGATTGCCGCGCCGGGGCATACGTTTTATGGTGCATCAGATTCGATTCCCCAACACCGTTATCAGGAGATCCAGATCATGGTCCATGAGCTTCCCGCCCTGCCCTACGAGAAAAATGCCCTCGAGCCGGTCATCTCCGCCGAGACCATCGATTACCACTACGGCAAGCATCACCAGACCTATGTCACCAATCTCAACAACCTGATCCCGGGTACCGAGTTCGAGACCAGGTCCCTCGAAGACATCATCAAGTCGGCGTCTGGCGGCATCTTCAACAACGCCGCGCAGGTGTGGAACCACACCTTCTACTGGAACTGCCTGAGCCCGACGGGCGGCGGCGCACCGACCGGTGCCTTGGCCGAGGCAATCAATGCCGCGTTCGGCTCCTTCGACGAGCTCAAGAAGGCGTTCTCGCAGTCGGCGGCCACCAACTTCGGGTCCGGCTGGACCTGGCTGGTCAAGAATGCCGACGGCAGCGTCGCGATCGTGAACACATCCAACGCCGGCACCCCGCTGACCGAGGGCAAGACCCCGCTGCTGACGGTGGACGTCTGGGAGCACGCCTACTACGTCGACTATCGCAACGCCCGACCGAAGTACCTCGAGGCCATCTGGGACAAGATCAACTGGGACTTCGTCGCCACCAACTTCGCGGGCTGATACCAGCGACATCCGCTGTACCAGGTGAGGGCCGGTGGCATCCGCCGCCATTCGCCCCGGCCCACACCCGCCACGTCCTGGCAGGGCCCCGCTTCAGGCTTGCACATGCCGGGGTCCCTTCACATCGCGGCCTGAGAATCTCCCGGGCCGTCCACCCATCGGTGTCGGGATTGCGCCTCCAGCGAGCGCTCGTCGTCTCGGCTCCCCCCTTCCGGCCGGCGTTCTGGCGGCGTCCGTGCTTACCAGCGCAGCACCGCGGGGCCGAGGACGCCACCAAGCGCGGCGGCCAGGCCGATGCCCAGGCTGTACCAGACCGCAACAAACGCCGGTGAGAGCTCGGTGCACGACAGGGCGTAGCCAAAGGCACCCAATGCCCCAGCGAGGAGCCCCGCCGCCATTCCGGCCTCGCGGGGGTGCGTTGGCGCGAGTCCGCGCAACGCCCAAAGGGCCCCCGCCAGGGCCGGCAGGGACAATACCAACACGTTGAATGGACAGCGCGTCCAGGAGTGGCCCAGCACCGTCGCCAGACGCCCCCCCGCTGGCGCACTGATCAGGACCAGGGCACCGAGCACGATCATGGCGGTCAGCACCAGGAGCAACACCCGCACCGGGCCCCGGACGCGTGCGACTGGCCGACCGAGCCGGGCGGCCAACCACGCGCCGGCAGCCGCGAGGGCCCCGGCGTAGGCGAGCTTGATCCAGGGAGCGGGCGAACCGAAGAGCTCCAGCGGAATCGGACCGAGCAGCGCCAAGGCGCCCGCCATGCTGGCGAGCACGCCCAATGCCATTGCCGGTGCCAGGCGCCGTGCCGCCACCCACCGCGGGGCAGGGCCTGCACCGGTGGCCAGCAGGTCGATCAGGTCATGTGTCTTCACGGCGATTTCCTCAACTGCTCGGCGAGTCGCTTCAAGCCACGATGGACCCGCACCTTCAGGGCTGACGCCGAGACCCCGGTTCGTTGCGACGCCTCCGCCACCGACAGGCCCTCGAGCTTGATCAGGCCGATGGCGGTCTGCTGGGCCTGCGGGAGTCGCGCCAACAGGGACGCCAGGTCGCGCTGCGCATCAGGTTCGTCCCGCACCGCGGGCTGATCCCGTTCCGGCAACTCATCGAGGGGCTCATGCAGCGCCTCGCGCCGGCCCCGGCGACGCCAGAGATCAATCAACTTGTGGCGCGCGATCGCCAACGCCCAGCGCCCGACCGGGACCGCGGGGTCGTGCGTGCCGCGCTGGAGGTGGATCGCAAGCAAGGCCTCCTGCACCAGATCCTCCACGTCATCCGGATTCGACTGCATCCGACGCCGCAAGAAACTCCGCACGCGGCTGGCGATTCGGGCCAAGGCCGCCCGGTAGGCGTCATCATCCCCGGCCTGGGCCCGCGCCCAGAGTGGCTGCAGCTCGGCTTCGAAGTCGTCCACTTGCGGCTCCGGCGTCACGGCCGCGGGCGCCGTTGATGATGTAGTCGCCGCATCGGCATCAAAGGTTACACGCGGCAAGCAAGCCGCCCGCGAACCCGTTTTCCCGGCCCGCCTGTAACCAACCGGCCCCTCCCGACGACTCTGTCACTAAGGGCGCATCGCCGCGACCCATCAGAGCCAAGGCGGCAACCATGCGGCGGCGCCCTGTTCATCGATTCCCAGACCATTGGAGACTTCCCATGAATGTGAACAAGACCATCATCGCGACCGCGGCCATCCTCTTCACCGCCTCGGCCCAGGCCTCCGACAGCCTCCAGCAGTTTACCGACGGCAACCCGGACAGTGACAACAGCCGCCACATCTACATGGACGTGACCGCCATGCAGCCCAGCGTCGGCGCGGACCTCGACCGTTACCAGGGCATCGGCCGCGGCAATCCAGACATCTTCAAGGGCAGCATCGGTTCATCGACCGAACACCAGGATGCACCGGACATCTACGGCCCCTTCGGTGCCAGCCCGGATCTGAGCTACTGAGTGCAAGTCTACGATGGCAAAGGGTCGGCATCCAACACCCGACCCGACGCCGGATCCGATCTCGGGATCCGGCGCTTTCATTGCCCCCCGCGCCACCGCGGGAACACCGTGGACAGGAGTGGGTGCCGGTCCGGGCCACGCGAGGCATTGGATCGGCCCCGGCTGCGCGGGCCAGGTGCCCGCCTGGTATGCGACTTACTGCCCGTTGTTAAAGATCGTTCTATAAAATGGGTATGACCTTCACAACCAACTGATAATTCGTCTACTTTATGGAATTGGCGCTGTGGATAACCCTGTGGATCGAGTGCGGATCGTCGGTGCGGCCCAGCCCCTGAGGGTCGCGCTGGCGGGCCTGCCGTGCCTCGTGGATGTCATCCATCCCGCCACCCTGCTCACCTCATCGGTGACCCCGCGCGACGCTTGACCTGGTGGCAACGCTGTCGCCTCGGCCGTTTGCGATGCGGCCGCCGGTTTTTGTCCGGCGCGGACCAATCCAACGGCGCCCGGGTTGCCGCGACCGTTCAGCCCGCGTTCAGCTTGTCGGTGCCATGCTCCAGCTCCAGAACAAGGCCCAACCCGACAGGAATCCAACGATGAAACGAGGTCTCGCACTCGCCCTTGCCACGTGCAGCATACTGAGCTTACCCGCGATCGCCGCGGAGGATAGCCTCCAGGCCGCGCTCGGAGGCGCGGTCGGCGGTGGCCTGGGCGCACTGATTGGAAACGAGCTCGGCGGACGAGGGGGAGCCATCGTCGGCGGTGCGCTAGGGGCAGCGACGGTTACCGCCGTCGCCACCCCGGGGCCGCGTCGTTGGGCTGACCCGCCCGTGCATGGGCGACCCGTTTATCGGTATGACGGGGATGAATACGGTCGAGTCTCCTGCCCCCCGGGCCTCGCAAGACAGGGTCGGTGCTGGTAGTCAAGCGGGGACCACACATCGAGCAGAACAACCGGCACCGCGCTGGGAGGGCTGGCGGCGGGTGCCTTGCGACTGACCGCGCCCTGCCTGGTTGAACATATAAAATCAGGTGCAATGGAGTAACTGGCCGGGTTAACGTGGTGCAACCAGAGTGCCGCTCAGGGAGGATCCCGGCGCTGTCCCGACTCGCGTGGTGCGAGCGGGGTCTTGCCGGATACGGCGGGAGTGACGACTTCCCTGGACGCACACACACCATCGGCGCTGAGACACGCCCTGACCCGACTCGCCGCACAGCCTCGCGCGCGTGCGCTCGGCTGTGCGTTTCTTGCCGTCGTGCTCGGTATCGCGTTCGGTGGGTGGTGGCTCGGGATCGGTCTGCAAGGGCTCAACGCCGGGGCCGCCTCGCTCCTCGCCGCGCTCAGGGAGCGGCCACTGTGGCTATTCGCGGCCATCGTGGTCCTACCCGCATTGCCGGTCCCGGCCAGCCCGCTCCTGATCCTGGCAGGGGCCGTCTTCACCCCGCGGCTTGGGCTCGCGGGGGCGGTGCCACTCGCGCTCCTGGCCGTTGGACTCAATATCGCCTGGACCTACTGGGCGGCCGCCGGGCCCGGCCGCAGGCAGGTCGATCGGCTGCTGCACTATCTGCAATTGCAGCTGCCCGTCCTGTCCCACGGCAACGCGTTGCGGCTTGCCATCCTGCTGCGCGTGACACCAGGAATCCCATTTTTTCTGCAAAACCTGGTGTTGGGCTTCCTGCGGGTACCGTTTCGGATCTACCTGCCCGTGTCCCTGGCCACCTCGACCCTGTTCACGACGGGTTTCGTCGTCTTTGGCGAATCTCTCAGCACGGGCAACGGCCGGCTGGCCGTGCTGGCGGTCGGCCTGATCGTTGCGACGGCGGTCGCGATCAGCCTGGTCCGCGGCCGGCTGAGCCGGCGGGCCGAGACCGTTGTGGACCAACGCTAGCCGGCCCCCGGGGAGACGCCGAGCTCCCTCACCGCCTCGGATGCGGCGATCAACCCGGGGCATCCGCGCCCCGGGTCGGCTCAGCACCGATCGGCGCCGGCGATCTGCGTCGGCGACAGGGGCTGGCGTCGGGGCCCCCAGGTCCCGGGGCGCGCCTCGAATACCCCCGCGCAGCGCTCTCCACAGGCCTCGCAATTGCCATCGGGGGTCAGACCCCACCGGCCCAGACGATACCAATCGCGTTCAATCAGCAGATGTCCGCAGCGCGGGCAGAAGGTGCTGCCGCCACCGGAGTCGTGGACGTTGCCCGTATAGGCGTACCGCACGCCGCAGGCCATCGCGATACGCCGCGCCCGCGTCAACGTCGCCGGCGGCGTCGGTGGCAGATCCCGCATCTTGTAGTCCGGATGGAAGGCGGAGAAGTGCATCGGCACGTCCGGCCCAAGATGCTCCACCACCCAGGTGGCCATCCGGGCGAGCTCGGCATCGCTGTCGTTGTGATTGGGGATGATCAGGGTGGTGAGCTCGAACCACACGGAGGTCTCGGCCTTGAGGTACTCCAATGTCTCCAGCACGGGCGCGAGCCGCGCGCTGCAGAGCTTGCGATAGAAGTCGTCGGTGAAGGCCTTGAGGTCGACATTGGCCGCATCCATGCAGCTGAAGAACCGCTCACGCGCCCCGGGATTGATGTAGCCGGCCGTGACCGCGATGTTGCGAATCCCGCGGGACCGGCAGGCCCGCGCCGTGTCGCAGGCATACTCCATAAAGATCACCGGATCGTTGTAGGTGTAGGCAACCGAACGGCAGCCGTGCCTGGCCGCGGCGCTCGCGATCTGCTCCGGGGATGCCTCGGCGGCCAGAATATCCATCTCGCGGGACTTGCTCATGTCCCAGTTCTGGCAAAAGCGGCAGGTCAGGTTGCAGCCGGCGGTTCCAAACGACAGCACCGGTGTACCGGGCAGAAAGTGATTCAGCGGTTTCTTCTCGACCGGGTCGACGCAGAACCCGCTGGAGCGTCCGTAGGTGAGCAGCACGACGGCGCCATGCTCGCAACCCCGCACGAAGCACAACCCGCGCTGACCCTCGCGCATCACGCAGGCACGCGGACAGACATCACACTGGACCCGGCCGTCATCGAGCCCGTGCCAGAATTCGGTTGGGTGGCCGCCGCCGGTCTCGGCGTCACCCCACGCGGGCCGACCGACCTCAGCTTGACGGATCATAAGCCTCTCCGGCAACGGCGCCAGAACACGGACTCCCCACCCGTTCCGGAAGGCGCCTATCGGTTCGCGGCACGGGCATGACTTCTACTAGAATTATAGAGTGCCAGGAGGGCTGGGGCGGCGCAGCCGGCCGATCCCCGACCAACACCCGAGGAGGCACCACGATGAACATCGCCCGTCGTTCCGCCGTTGCCGGACTCTTTTACCCGGACGACCCGCGGGAGCTTCGCGTCCAGGTGCAATCGTATATCGACGGCGCGACCGCGGAGGCATCCACCTCGGGTGGTCTCCCGTCACCCAAGGCGATCATTGCCCCGCATGCCGGCTATGTCTATTCCGGCCCCATCGCGGGGAGCGCGTACGCGCGCATCGCGGCAGGGGCGGAGCAGATCACCCGCGTGATCCTTTTCGGGCCCGCACACCGGATGGCGTTTCAAGGCATCGCCTATAGTCGGGCAGAGCACTTCGAGACACCGCTTGGCGACATTCCGGTTGATCGCGCCGCCCTCGAGCAGATCGGCGATCTCCCCGAGGTCCATGCACGGGATGCCGCCTTCGATGGCGAGCACTGCCTGGAGGTGCAACTGCCGTTTCTGCAAGTGCTGCTCGGCGCCTTCCGTGTCGTCCCCCTGCTGGTTGGCGATGCCCGGGACGAGGCCGTCACACGGGTCATGGAACGACTCTGGGGGGGGCCGGAGACACTGATCGTCGTCAGCTCGGACCTGAGCCATTATCTGGATGACGCATCGGCGCGGTCGATCGACGCGCGCACCGCGCAGGCCATCTGCGCGCTGCAGCCAGAGGCCATCACACACCACCAGGCCTGCGGCCGAAACCCGATCGCGGGGCTGTTGCTCGCGGCCCGGCACCACGGGCTCAAGGCGAGTGTGCTGGATCTGCGCAATTCCGGTGACACCGCCGGACCGCGTGACCGGGTGGTAGGCTATGGCGCCTATGCCTTCGAATAGGCCGACGGGATCGGGCACGACGCCGGAGGTGCCGGCCAGGCCCATGCTCAGCGCGGAATCGCGCCGGGCACTGCTGGAGTTGGCACGGGCATCGATCGGCCAGGGTCTGCGTGACGGGCGCGCGCTCGACGCCAACCCCCAAACCCAACCTCCCGCGCTGCGCGCCACCGGTGCCAGCTTCGTCACCTTGCATCACCACGGCCAGCTACGCGGCTGCATCGGCCATCTGGAGGCCAGCGAGCCGCTCGCCTGCAACGTGGCGGCGAACGCGTTTTCGGCGGCGTTCCGCGACCCACGTTTTCCGCCGTTGTCACCGGCGGAGCTCGGCGGATTGCAGATCGAGATCTCGGTACTGACCCCATCGGAACCCATCCGCTTCACCAACGAGGCCCAACTGATCGCCGCGCTGCGCCCGGGCGTTGACGGCGTGATCCTGACCGAAGGCGCCAGACGAGGCACCTTTCTGCCGTCGGTCTGGAAACAGCTTCCCGCGGCCGCCGACTTCCTGCACCATCTCAAGATCAAGGCCGGCCTGAGCCCGGATCATTGGTCGGACCAGATTCGCGCCTGGCGTTATCGCACCGAATCATTCGGCGAATAACGCCACCTTTGTCACTTCATCGCATCCTGCCGCCAGCCCCATCGGAGCCGTATTCAACGTGGACGACATCCATCTTTCTGGTCTGTTCCTTGCCTTGGGCGTCCTGCTCCTGCTATCCGGCTTTTTCTCTGGCTCCGAGACGGCGTTGATGTCGCTGAACCGCTACCGGCTGCGGCACAAGGCGGACCAGGGACACCGCGGGGCGATGCTTGCGCGCGGGTTGCTCGATCGCCCGGACCGTCTGATCGGGCTGATCCTGCTCGGCAACAACTTCGTGAACATCCTTGCCTCGTCGCTCGCGACGGTGATCGCGCTGCGACTCGGCGGCGAGGGGGCCATCGCGATCGCCGCTGGCCTGCTGACCCTGGTGGTGCTGATCTTCTCCGAGGTCACGCCCAAGACCCTCGCCGCACTGCACCCGGAGCGCATCGCCTATGCCTCCGCCTACGTCTATACGCCCATGCTGCGCGTGCTCCAGCCCATCGTCTGGGCTGTCAACCTGATCACCAACAGCATCCTCAGGCTGCTCGGCGTCAGCCCAGAGGGACAGGAGGGGCACGCGCTGAGCCGCGAGGAGCTGCGCACGGTCGTCACCGAGGCCGGCGCGATGATCCCCGAGCGCAGCCGCGACATGCTGCTGGCCATCCTCGACCTCGAGCACGCCACGGTCGAGGACATCATGATCCCGCGAAACGAGGTGGAGGGAATCGATATACAGGACTCCGAGGAGGAGATCGTCAACGCCATCAAGCGCGCCAACTACACCCGGCTACCGCTGTTCGATGGCAGCATCGACAACGTCATCGGCGTGTTTCACGCGCGCAATGCCCTCAACGCCCTGTTCGATCGTGGCCTGGTCAAGGCCAATCTGCGCGAGATCGCGCGCGAGCCCTATTTCGTGCCGGAAGGGACCGGGCTTTACCAGCAGTTGATCAACTTCCAGCGGCTCAAGCGCCGCGTCGGGCTGGTCGTGGACGAGTATGGCGACTTCCAGGGCCTGATCACCCTCGCCGACCTGCTCGAGGAGATCGTCGGCGAGTTCACCACCGACCCCTCGGACTCATTCTCGGACATCTACCGCGGCGAGGACGGCAGCCTGCTGATCGATGGCGCCATCAGCGTGCGCGAGCTCAACCGCGCGATGCGTTGGAACCTACCGACCAGCGGCCCGAAGACCCTGAACGGCCTGATCATCGACTACCTCGAAACCATCCCGGAGCCCGGCACCAGCCTGAAGTTGCAGGGCCACCCCATCGAGATCATCCAGACCGAGGACACCAGTGTGAAGACCATCAAGTACACCGGCGAGCAGCCGCGCAAGAAGTCGGGCAAGGCGACAGCCGGCGGCCACTGATCAGCACCTGCAGGCGCGCGGTGCCAATGTCGCCCGGGTGCCGCGGCTGATTAAGCCATTCGATGCCGGAACAGCCAGGCGGCGCTGACCAGGGTGACGAGAGCAATCAGCGCAAGCGGCCACAACTGCCCCGAGAGCAGATCGAACCCGGCCCCTTCGAGAAACACGCCGCGCAGGATGATCAGGTAGTAGCGCAACGGATCGATCAGCGTCAGTCTCTGCACCAGCACGGGCATATTCGCGATCGGGGTCGCAAAGCCCGACAGAATGACCGCTGGCACCAGAAACAGGAAGGCCCCGAGCAAGGCCTGCTGCAGCGTCGCGGCAAGCGAGGAGATCATCAGGCCAACCCCGACCGCGGCGAGCAGAAACAACGCGATGCCACTGTAGAGCACGGCAAGACTGCCCACCAGCGGCACACCAAACCAGAACACCGCCAGCGCCACCACCAGCGACGCCTCGAACAGCCCGACGACGAGCCCGGGCGCCGCCTTGCCAATCAGGATCTCCAGCGGGCGCAGCGGCGTAACCAGGAGTTGATCAAATGTCCCCTGCTCGCGCTCGCGCGCGACCGACAGCGCAGTGACCATCATGGTCACCACCAGTGTCAGGATCCCGACCAGCCCGGAGACAAAGAACCAACGGCTCTCCAGGTTCGGGTTGTACCAGGCGCGCGTGACCAGATTCGCCGGCGGTCCCCGCAGCCCATGGCGCTGCACCCAATCGGCGTTGAACCCCGAGATGATCTGATTGACGTCCTCCAGGACGACCTGGGCGGTGTTGGAATTGCGCCCATCGATCAACACCTGTACCGGCGCCGGCGCGCCGACCATCAGATCCGCGGTAAAGCGCGGACCGAGCTGAATCACCAGCAGCACCTCGCGGGAGTCGATGAGCCCGGCGATCTCGGACTGTCGCTCGATGCGCCGTTCGAGACGGAAGGTCGGCGACCCCGCGAACCGCGCCAGCAGGTCCCGCGCCGCGAGGCCACCATCGCGGTCATAGACGGCGTAGGCGACGTGGTTCAGGTCGAACGAGGCCGCATAACCAAACACCAGCAACTGGATCAGCGGCGGCACGATGACGACGAAGCGCGAGCGCTTGTCCTTGAACAGCGCAAGGAACTCCTTGACGATCAGCGCGAGGATCCTCGATCCCATCATTCCAGCCGCTTGTGCAACAGCCGGCGGCTCAGGCCGAGAAAGAACGCGGCCATCAACGCGAGCGCGGCGGCGTTGGGGAGGATCACGCTCCACAGGTCGCCGGCCAGAAACAGGCTTTGCAAAATGGCAACGAAGTAGCGCGCGGCGATCAGGTGCGTGACCACCTGCACCACGAAGGGCATACTGTCGATGTCGAACAGGAAGCCCGATAGCAGGA
>JAXGTD010000043.1:0-28706 GCA_040775095.1 Chromatiaceae bacterium
CACCGTGGCCGATGAAGGGCAGAGGAAGAGTCGCGGCGCGGAGCGCCCCTCCCACAGGAAGAGCGCCGCGCCTACGACTGCAGCCCTTGCACAGGGCCAAACCAGAGCACCTGCCTGTGGGAGGCCCGCTCCGCGGGGCGACTGAGCGCCCGGGCTATTTCACCGAGGCGTCATCCGGCCTCGGCGATGGCGACTGGCGCTGGGGAACGGCGTAGGCGAGCCCCAGCAGCACGGCGCCGGCGAGCAGCATCGGCAGGGATAACAGCTGGCCCATCGTCAGCCAGTCGAAGGCCAGGTAACCGATGTGGGCGTCTGGCAGACGCACGAGCTCGACGCCGAAGCGGAACAACCCATAGAGCAGCAGAAATAACCCGGAGACGGCCATCGTCGGCCGCGGACGGCGGGAGAAGAGCCACAACGCGACAAACAGCACCAGCCCTTCGAGTGTCGCCTCGTAGAGCTGCGAGGCATGCACCGGGAGGCTCCAGACGGCATCGGCCGGTAGTCCGACGCAGTGCTCGGGAAAGCGCGCGCACGGCAGGCGCATGCCCCAGGCCAGGTCGGTCCCGTGACCCCAAAGCTCGCCGTTGATAAAGTTGCCGATGCGTCCGGCCAACAGTCCGAGCGGCACCAGCGGGGCGACGAAGTCCGCCACCTGGAAGAAGCGCAGTCGGTATTTGCGCCCGAACAACCCCATCGCGATGAGCACGCCGATCAGCCCGCCGTGGAAGGACATGCCCCCCTCCCAGACCTTGAACAGGTTCAGCGGGTTGGCGAGGATCTGGTCGTAGCCGTAGAACAGCATATAGCCGAGCCGGCCGCCGGCGATCACACCGATGACGCAATAGAAGATCACGTCGTCGACCATCTCCGCGGTCCAACCCTCGCCGGGGCCGGGACGCGACGCGCGCCAGCGCCCTAGGGTCCAGGCCAGCGCGAATCCCAACAGATACATCAGCCCGTACCAGTGGATCTTCAGCGGTCCGATGGCAACGGCGATGGGGTCGATAGATGGGTAGGTCAGCATGGGCGCGGATGGTATCACGCGCAACGGCGCGCTGACCGCGGGAATTGACCGGCGCGCTGCCGCCGACTTGACAGCCGGCTCCCCGGGCTCGGAAAGTGGGGGTCGAGCCCACCCAACCGGACAGACGAGCTTGGACGACTTTGATGAGATCGCGGCGGCCTTCGCCGCCGGCGTCGCTGCCGCCGATGCCTGGACGCTGCGCCTGGTCGATGAGGAGCAGGAGACCCTCAGCGTGCGCGACGACGTCGCCGAGCCCTGCGCGCTGGGCCTCTCGCGTGGGGCCATGATCACCGTCGTGCGCGGCGGCGGGATCGGATACGGGGCCAGCAGCGACCTGAGCCCGGCCGGCCTGCGCGCCGCGTTCAACCGCGCCGCCAATTGGGCCGCGCTGCACGCAAGGCTCGGCCTGTTCGATGCCGCGTTGTTCCCGCGCAGCGCACTGCGCGCCGAGTACGCGAGCCCGATCGCCGAGCCCTGGTCGAGCAGCTCGCTCGACGCGAAACTGGCGCTGCTGTTCGATGCCTGCGCCGGGTTGGATGTCGATGCGCGCATCGTCGAGCGCAGCGCCTGGCTGACCCGCTGGCGTGTCGATCAACTGCTGGTCACCAGCGACGGCGGCCGGGTCGCGCGGCGCTGGGAGAGCGTCCAGCCCGGTCTGGCGGCCACCGCCCATACCGCGGGGCAGACGCAGACCCGTCACGGGGGCGGCGCCGACTGGCCGCAGCAGGGCGGGTTGGAGCGCATCGCCGCGGTCGGGCTGTTGGCGGACGCGCAACGGGTGGCGCACGAGGCAGTCGCCCTGCTCACGGCCCCCGAGTGCCCCAGCGGCCGCCGCGATCTGCTCCTGCTGCCGAGTCAGATGACGCTGCAGATCCACGAGAGCATCGGCCACCCGCTGGAGCTCGATCGCATCCTCGGCGACGAGCGCAACTATGCCGGGCTCAGCTTCGTCACGCCGGACATGTTTGGCACCTATCGTTATGGCTCGGAGCTGCTCAACGTGACCTTCGACCCGGACGTGCCCGGCGAGCTGGCCAGCGCGGCCGCCGACGACGAGGGCAGCGCGGCGCGGCCCGTGCACCTGATCCGCAACGGCCTCCTCGAACGGACCCTCGGCGGACGCCTGTCACAGGCCCGCGGCAATCTGCCGGGCACGGCCAATGCACGCGCCAGCTCCTGGGACCGCCCGCCCATCGATCGGATGGCCAACCTCAACCTCGAGCCGGGGGAGGGCACGCTGGCCGATCTCGTCGCGGAGGTCGAGCACGGTGTGCTGATGGACAGCAACCGGTCCTGGTCCATCGACGACAGCCGCAACAAGTTTCAGTTCGGCTGCGAGCTCGGCCGGCTGATCGAGGACGGCGAGCTTAAGGGCCTGGTGCGTAATCCCGGCTATCGCGGCATCTCCGCCGAATTTTGGCGCAACCTCGCCGCGGTCGGTGGACCCGCGACGCGGGAGGTGAGAGGCGTCAACAACTGCGGCAAGGGCGAGCCGAACCAGAGCGTCGTCGTCGGCCACGCCTCTCCGCCTTGCCTGTTCCGGGATGTCGATGTCTTCGGGGGGGGACTATGAGCCGCGAGGATTTTTTTGCGCTCGCCGACCGGCTTTCGGCGCGGCTCACCGGTGAGGAGATCCTGTTCGCGAGTCTCGGCCTGGAGAGCTCGGACTTCGTGCGGCTCAACCAGAACCGCGTCCGCCAGGCCGGCAGCGTCTATTCCGCTGGCCTCGGGCTGACCCTGATCCGGGGCCAACGGCAGGTCGATGGCGACTGCCAGCTCAGCGGTGACCCAACCCGGGATGCCGCCCTCGGCGCCGATCTGCTACGGCGTTTGCGTGAGCGCATCGGCCACGTCCCGGACGATCCCTACCTGCACTTCGCCACTGAGCCGTCCACGTCCGAGCGCGATCTGCCCGCCGAGCTGCCGCCCAGCGCCGAGGCCATCGCGACCCTAACCGAGCTGGCGCAGGGCCTGGACCTGGTTGGCATCTGGGCGGCGGGGTACATCGCCGAGGGGCTGGCGAGCTCCATCGGGCACCGGCATTGGCACCAGAGCCGAAGCTTCAATCTCGACTGGAGCTGCTATCTTGACCGCGATCACGCGGTCAAGGACGCCTACAGCGGCTTTCAGTGGGAGCCGCGCGTGTTGGCCGAGCGCATCGCCGCCCAGCGTGCTCGCCTGGTGGTGATGGCCAGGCCGCCCAAGCGCATCGCCCCCGGCCGCTACCGCGCCTATCTGGCGCCGGCCGCGATGCAGGAGCTGATGGACATGCTTGCCTGGGGCGGCTTCGGGCTGCGGGACCACCGCACGCACCAGACGCCACTGCAGCAGCTCGCGGCTGGCGAGCGCGCGATGGCGCCGGCGCTGACGATCACCGAGGAGCACCGGCGCGGGCTCGCGCCGGGCTTCACCGGCGAGGGTTTCGTCAAGCCCGGCGCGGTGACGCTGATCGAGGCCGGGCGCATGGGCGCGTGCCTGGTCGATGCGCGCGGCGCGAAGGAGTACGGCGAGGGCGTCAACGCGGCCACCGAGGCGCCGGAGTCCATCGCCATCGCCGCCGGTGACATCCCCTCCGCCGAGATCCCGACACGACTGGGCACCGGCATCGAGATCGGCAATCTCTGGTACTGCAACTGGTCCGACCGCAATGCCTGCCGCATCACAGGCATGACCCGCTTTGGGACCTTCTGGATCGAGGACGGCGAGCCGGTCGCGCCGCTGGCGGTGATGCGCTTCGACGATTCGCTTTATCACCTGCTCGGCGACCGCCTCGAGGGCCTGACCCGCGAGCGCGAGCTGCTGTTGTCGGCCGACACCTACGGCGGACGCTCCACCGACAGTGCCCTCCTGCCCGGGGTGCTGGTCAGCGGCATCGACCTGGCCCTTTGACGGGCCGCTGGCCTGCCGGCCGGGTGAGCCAGGTCACAGCAGCCAGGGCAGCAGCAGCGCGACTGTCTCGTCGACGCCCGATGGCGCCACCGGCGAGGTGGGGGGCGCGCTGAACAGCGCCTCCAGTGGCGTGCCGATGCGTCCCGCCGCGAGGTCGTTGGCGGCGAGCGCGCGGGTCGGGACCCGCCGCGCCAGCCAGTCGACCAGATGGGGCTCCTCGGGCCAGTCGCCACGGGGGACGTAGAGCACCGGGATGCCGTTGCAGGCGGCCTCGGCGAAGGTCCCGTAGCCGGGCTTGGTGAGGATCGCGTCGCAACTTGCCAGCACATCGAGCAGCTCGCCGGCACCGATCCGATGCCGGTTGGCGCCGCTGGCCGCGATCCGCGCATCCGGTGTCAGGATCTGCACCCGCGGCGGCAGCGGGTGGTCGGCCGGCAGCGTCAGCCGACCGGCCCCACCGAATTGCATCAGCACCAGGCGGTCGCTCGGGTCGACGCCCAGGCGTGCCCGCAGCGCCGCCGGGTCGCACCGGCGTTGCACCGCGATCGGTCCGACGTCGCGGCCATTTGGCAGCCAGCTCATCGGCATCGACGGGGCCGGGCGGATGAACAGATCGGCCCCGGCATAGGCGTCGCGCATGCGCGACGCGACCGTGGCCGGCAGCCGGTCGCCGACCGGGCCCTCGGTCATGATGTCGTACCAGCTCAGTGAGCACAGCCCGACACTTGGGATGCCCAGCGAGCGTGCCGCCTCCAACGGCAGCCAGGGCACGTCGGCGAGCACCAGATCCGGCCGGTCTTGGGCGAAGCGTTGGCGCTGCCGCGCCAGCCGAGTGGGATACTCGGCGTCGAAGCGGCAATAGCATGCCAGCCCCTCGTCCCAGCGTGCATGCAGCGGCCCGTCCATCGGCAGGGCGACATCCGCCGCCTCGGCGATCTGCCGGAAGCCGGGCGGCATCCGCGCCGCGACGAAGTCCGCCGCGACGTCGCCCTGCAGACTGACACGCAGGTTCGGGACGCGCGCGGCGAGCGCCGCGACGATGGGCGCGACCTGGGCGACGTGGCCGTAGCCGTGGGCGGTGACGGCGACGAAGAGGTGCGGCATGGCGTGAACGTCAACAGTACCCGGGGAGATGCCGATTCAGCGCGTTTCCCGTCCGGACCCGGGAATGCCTGGAGCGCCTCGCAAAGTGCGAGCTGATCGGACGCCCGAGAGGCATTCAATCGGTCTCCGCGTTGGCGTCGGGCTGGCGATAGTCGATCCCCTCGCCACGCAGCTCGGCGCACAGCTCGGCCATCGCCTCATCGACGCCCTGGCGTCCGCGCAGCCCGAGCAGGATGTGCGGGGCCTCGCCCAGGTGCGGGAGGCTGAACAGCTTCAGGTCTGGAAACCGCTCGCCGAATCGCCGCATCAATGGCACCAGACGGCTCTCGGGCACGCCGAGCACGGCAACCGAGCGCTCCAGGGTCGGTGCCGCGCGGCCGTAGTGCTGCTGCAGCACCCATTGCGCCATTGGCCAGGCCATCTGCGGAAAGCCCGGCAGGAACCAGTGACCGCGGATCGAGAACCCGGGGATGCGGTTGTGTGGGTTGGGGATCAGCGCGCTGCCCTCTGGCAGGTCGGCCATCGGGATGCGGCTCGGGTAGGCCGCCGGGCCGAACTGCCCCTCGATCAGCGCACGGGCCCCCGGGTGGCGCGTGAGCGCGACCCCCGCGGCCGTCGCGGCACAGGCGCGGGTGTGGTCGTCCGGCGTCGCACCGATGCCGCCGCAGCAAAACACCGGCTCGGGGCGGCACATCGAGTCGCGCAGATGCCGGATCAGTGTCGCCGGGTCATCCGGGAGCATCCAATACCAGGCCAGCGCGTGTCCGCGTCCGGTGAGCAGACGCTTGAAGGCCCCGAGATGGGCGTCCTCGCGGGTGCCGTTGAGGACCTCGTCGCCAATCACGATCAGGCCGAACGCGATCGGGGCGACCAATTCGGTGTTGGGATCGGTTGTGGACATGTCGATCCGCGTCTCGTGTCGGGGCAGGGACAACGCGCCTGCAGTCGGCGGCCAGGTTGGGGCGGGGCGGTCCGGCGCCCCGCGGGCGTCAACCCGTGCTCAGACGGTCGTAGGCGCGCTGGACAACATAGCCGAGCAACAGGCTGACTGGCAATGCGAGCGTCAGCAGATAGATGACCTGATCCCACCCCTGCTCCGGAAAATACAGCGCGATCACCGCCTTGAACACCAGGCGGTGCAGCAGATAGAGGCCAAAGCTCGCATAGGCGAGGAAGGCGATGGTCGGCGCGTGGAGCCGGCTGGCGATGCCCTCGGCAAAGACGAACGGCGTGGCCGCGCCGAGCAGCGCCAGGGGGACGATGGTCAAGGCACCGGTCACCGACCACTCGTTGCCGATCCGGCTCAGCATCAGCGTTGGGATCAACAGGGCCAGCAGCGCCCATCGCCATCGCTCCAGAAAGGCCGGCACCGCTGGCCGTCGACGATACAGGATCCCGAGCACGAAGACCGGCAGATAGATGAGGATGCGCAGGTCGATGTGCTTGACCAGCAGGTGCTGAGCGATCAGCGCCGCGACCAGGACGCACCCGATCAGGATCGCAAGGCCGGGCCGGTCGGCGAAATGGATCAGCGGCGGGGCGATCAGATAGAACAGCATGATCATGGTGATGAACCACAGCGTCGGCATCGCCGGCGGGCTGAACATCGAGATCAGCAGGGCGCCATCGATGACCTGCTCGAGGCTCGCCAGCCCGACCAGGCCAAAGAGGATCAGCGTCAGCAGGTACAGCGGATAGATGCGCAGCACGCGCCGCCGGTAGAACGACCACAGCCCCGGTGGGTCCAACGAGACCTGGCGGCCCGCGAGCAGGTAGCCGGAGCAGAACACGAAGGTCGCGAGCGCGACATACTTCAGACCCTCGGTGAGCCAGTTGGCGTATCCTGGCAGGGCGGTGGTATAGGGGATCAGGTGCCAGTAGCCTACGATGTAGAGGATGCAGACGCCGCGCAGCAGGTCCACGCCCATGCTGCGGGCGCTGGGGGCCGAGACGGTGTGGGTCGTGCTCATCTGTGCTCGGTCTCCCGGGGTGAGGATCGTTGCCTCTGAATCTTACGGCCATTTTCATCCCCGTGGGGCCATTTGTCAGATTGGGGTACGGGACGAGCCCGATGTCCGGCGCCGCCGGACGTCGTGGCGTCTGGCGTCTGGAGCGCGACCGGGGTTGGAACGGGGGTTGGAATAGAATGCCAGTTGCAGCTCGTTGCATCGCGCTGGACACCGCGCGAACCTACCCGGTGGCAGCCCAGCCGCCGTCTCTTTGGTTCAGCGATCCGCGACAGGCCACTGTATGTGCACACTCGTGATCCTGCGCCGCCCCGGTCATGCCTGGCCGGTGCTCATCGCCGCCAACCGCGACGAGCTGACCTCGCGGGCGTCGCGCGCGCCGGCCCGCCATTGGCCCGACCGGCCCGATGTCGTTGCCGGGCTCGATCTGCAGGCCGATGGCAGCTGGCTCGGTGTCAACGATCAGGGTCTGGTCGCGGCGGTGCTCAATCGCGAGGGCACGCTGGGCCCCGCGCGGGGGTACCGCAGCCGCGGCGAGCTGGTCCTGGAGGCGCTCGATCATGCCGAGGCGGGCGAGGCGGCCGGCGCGATGGCGGACCTGCATCCAGGCGCGTACCGGCCGTTCAACCTGATCATCGCCGATCCCCGGGCCGCGTACTGGGTGCGCAATGGCGAAGACGGCGAGATCCGCGTCCATCCGCTGCCCAATGGGCTGCACATGATCGCGTCCACGGATCTCGACGACGGCGAGCATCCGCGCCTCCGGCGTTTCCTGCCGCGGTTTCGCGACGCCCCGGTGCCGGACCCGGGACGCGGCGACTGGGAGGCATGGATCGCGTTGCTGCAGCGCCGCGATGTCGACGCCGCTGGCGGGCCCGCGTCGGCGATGAACATCGCCCTCGCGCTCGAACAGGACAGCTTCGCCACCGTCGCCTCCAGCCTGATCGCGATGCCGGCCTATCCTGGCTTCGATCAGCGCCCGGTCTGGCTGCATGCGCAGGGCGCCCCGGACCGGATCCCGTTCACCGCGATCCCCCTCTGACGCGCTGATCGACATGCAACCGGGACATGCCCAATGCCGCGCCGCGTTGGTGGAGGCCGCGATCGAGCCAGTCCGGATGCCCATCGACCCGATGGTCGAGCGGCTCGTACTCAAACCCTCTCGATTGGCGCTGCGTCGCACCTGGCGCGGTGCCCGCGGCCGCGTGCGAGCGCGCGCCGGTTGGCTGGTCAGCGTTTCGGCCGGCGCCACGCGTGGCTATGGCGACTGTGCGCCGCTGCCCGAGGCTGGCACCGAGCCCCTCGATGCGGCGCGGGCGCGGCTGAGCCATTGGCGGGCACGGATCGCGGCGGGCGCATCACTCCAGGCCCTGCTCGGCGAGCTATGGCGTGGGTTGCCATCGCCAACCCCGGCCGCGGACTGCGCCCTGGAGAGCGCGTTGCTCGACCTCGGCGCGCGCCGCGCCGGGCTGACGCTGCGGCGGCTGTTGTCGCCGATGGCCACGGACCGGGTTGCGGTGAACGCCGCGCTCGGCCCCCTGTCCGAGCTGACGCCGGCATTGCTGGCCGCCGCCCTGGACGATGGCTATCGCGTGCTCAAGCTCAAGGTCGGTGTCGACGCGCCGGCGCTGGAGATCGCGCGTCTGCGCTTGATGCTGGCGGGCCTGTCGGCGGGGGTGCGCATCCGGCTCGACGCCAATGGGGCCTGGTCGTTGGGCGAGGCGCGCGACTGGATCGCCGCCCTGAATGATCTGCCCATCGACAGCGTCGAGGAGCCCCTGCGCGATTGGTCGGACCCGGCCCTGCGGACGCTGCAGGCCAGTGCCGGGTTTGCGCTGGCCCTGGACGAGTCGCTGCCCGGACGCGGTTGGCCGATCGACCCGGTCGGTCTGCCGGTGCGGCGTATCGTGCTCAAGCCCGCGGTGATCGGCGGGCTGCGCCCGACCCTCGCGCTGGCCCGCGCGGCCATCGCCGCCGGGCGGGAGGTGGTGCTGACCAGCCTCGTGGAGTCGGCGGCTGGCCTGTGGGCCGGGGCCCAGCTCGCCGCCGCGCTCGACAGCCCGTTGGCCCATGGCCTGGCGACCGCGCACTGGCTTGCGCGCGACCTCGGTGAAGCGCCGACGCCGCAACGCGGCGCGATCAGGCTGTCGGACACGCCGGGCAGCGGTTTCGAGCCAGCGCGGCGTGAAGGGGACTAGCCGGCGAGGATCATGGCAAGCCTGTGGACCGCCCTGCCGAACCGCATTCCGACACGACAGCGCGTCGCTGGACCGATCCGGGCGCCGGGGCGCGCCGGCAGCCGGGCTCGGACCCGCCAGAGCAGGCCCCCCCACGTGCCCGGAACTGAATCCTACATTGAGCTCGGCGGATTGCATGCCAGATGGCTGGGCAGCGGGGCGCCGGGCGCTGAGCCCAGCTGGGCCGTCTTTCACGGCTTCACCGGCACCGGCGAGGATTGGCGATCGCCGTGGCCGGCCGACCTGCCCGCGCTGGCCATCGATCTGCCGGGCCATGGGCGCAGCCGGGACCCCGCGGGCGGGTTCCGCGATGAGATCCAGGCCCTGCTCGAGGCGTTGCCCGTTGCGATCGACCGGCTTGCCGGATACTCGCTCGGCGGCCGTGTCGCGCTCGCGCTGCTTCAAGCCGCGCCGCGGCGCTTTCAAGCCCTCACCATCCTCTCCGCCCACCCGGGCCTGGACGATGCGACGCGGCGCGGCGCCCGCCGCGTCGCTGACCAACGTTGGATCGCACTGCTGCGAGACCAGGGCATCGCCGCCTTTGCCGATGCCTGGCAGGCACAGCCGCTGTTCGCCAGTCAGTCGCGGCTGCCCGCCCGGGTGCTCGCCGCGCAACGCGCGCGTCGCCTGGCCCAACGCCCCGAGGGACTCGCCCGCTGCCTCGCCAGTCTCGGTCTGGCGCAGATGCCGAGCTGCTGGGGGGCGTTGGCGGGCATGCGTGGGACGCTTCGCTGGGTCGTTGGCGCCGAGGACGTGAGGTTTCTCGCCATCGGTCGGCGCGTGGCCGCGCTGCGCCCCGGTACCGAGCTGCTCGTGTTGCCCGGCAGCGGCCACAATCCCCTGTTGGAGCGCCCGCGGGTCCTGCGTCGATGGCTGGGGTCCGCGTTGGGGGGGGACGGGCGCGCCCTCGGCGACGAGGCGTCTGAATAGGGGCCGACGCGCCCCGCGGGCGCTCAGCGCCCGGATCGACGGTCGAGCGGCAACAGTGCCAGTCCACCGAGCAGCAGTGTCGTGCCGAGCATGAACAGGTGCAGGTTGACCACCCCGGTCAGGGCCTGCTCGGGGGCGACGCCCAGGGGCACCATCGCGGCGACACCGGCCAGCTCGTAGGACCCCGCGCCGGCGATGCCGTGAAACGGCAGCACCGAGGAGAGCTCGGCGCCCATCACACCGGCCAGCACCCGCCAGAACGCGACCGGCACGAAGTGCTGCATCAGGGTCGCGAAGGCGAGGAACTTCGCCGTCCAGCTCAGCGTGGTCCACAAATAGATGCGTGCGACGCGCGAATCCCCGCTGGGTGCCGCGGTGGCGACAAAGCGCAGGGCCCGCAGCAGTGCGCCGTCGCCCTGCCGGCCCGCGGGCAGGAGGCTGCCGATCCGGGCCAGGAGGGGTAACAGCGCCAGCCAGCCGAGCGCGGCCAGTGGCCAGACCCAGGATGGCTCGCGCAGCCACAGGATCAGGATCGCGACCAGCCCGAGGAAATGCAGGTCCAGCAGCCTGATCCAGATCAGCGAGGCGCCGGCCGACAGGAAGCCATGGCCGAACCAGCGCCGCATCAGCCAAGGGAAGACGACCTCGCCGGCGCGCATCGGCAGCAGATTGTTCGCGCTGTTGTGCAGCAACGACAGCCGCACCACGGTGGCGAAGCGCCCCGCCATCTGCGGTTGGAAGTACTCGTAGACCCGCACCGCCCGCAGCAGCCAGCTCAGCGCCGTCAGGATGAACAGCAGCGCCAGCGACAGCCAGGAGAGGCTGTGCCAGGGCGCCAGCAACGGCCCCCAGCCAACGCTGCGATCCACCGCGATGATCAGCGCCATCAGCAACGCCGCCCCGAGCAGCCAGTCGCGCGCGCGTCCGAGCTTGGGCAGGGCAGGGGGAGGGGGGGCGGACGATGTCATCGCTTGGCGGTCTGTGGTGGTGGGTTGCGGCAGGCCGGGGCGCGGTCCGAAGGCCAATGTCGCGTTTGGGTGGGCGCAGCATACGCGAAGGACAACGCCGAATTAACCGAGAAAACGCGTAGTGCCATTCACCTGGCGGGCAACTTGCCAACGTCTCCAGAACGCGAACAAGCTCAGACGTTTGCATCTGAGGCGAAGCGGTCAACTGCTCTTTCAAGGTTTGAGGCTTGGGTATCCCCACAAGATCGCGGCCGCCTCGGGGCGGTATGCCGGTTGCCAAACCGCTTTCGCAAAACCGGAGTGTCGCCCGCGCCCGGGAGCCAACGCCGACGGGTGTGGTTGGCCGGTCGGAGCCCGCTGGCGGGCGACCCGGCCGAGGTCGGCAGCGCGGCGGATGCGAGCGGTGCACCTGTCCATGACAAAGGCTGCCACCGCCTGTCTTTCGGAGCGATAACTGGGGGATGCCTCAGGATCCAATGCGTTCTCCGCTCGCGCCTCGCGAGGTCCAGCGCTCCCGGTGACGCCCTATCGCGGATCATGGAGCAGTCCGGGACTCGTGCTCTTCCGACTGCTCGCCGTTGCTGCGATGGGTGGACGAAATCGTTGTCTCGCTAGCCGGCGCCTGGGCCCTTGCGCCGGCGGCGCTCGGCGTAGATCGGCGTCTCGCCGGGCGGGCGCGTCTTGAAGCGGCGGTGTACCCAGAAGTACTGCGCCGGCATACTGCGCAGCCGCTCCTCGATGACGCGGTTCATCCGTGCCGTGTCGGCCTCGGCGTCCTCGGTTGGAAACCCGGCGAGGGGTGGGTCGAAGATCAGCTCCAGTCCCCGTCCGTCGGGCAGGAAGCGGGCGAACGTGGGAATGACCACCGCATCGGCCAGGCGCGCGATGCGGCCCAGGGTCGGTACCGTCGCGGCGGGGATGCCACAGAAGGGCGCGAAGGTACCACGGCGCGGCCCCGGGTCCTGGTCGGGCAGATAGAAGAACGGGGTGCCGCGCTTCATCTCGCGGATGAGCCCGCGCAGGTCGTCGTGCCGCTCCACCGGGATGCTGCCGAAGCGGGTGCGCCCCCGCTTGACCTGCGCGTCGATGACCGGGTTGCGGATGCGTTGGTACATGTACATGCCCGAATGCACCAGCGCGGTAAAGGCGGTGCCGCCAAGCTCGAGGCCGACGAAGTGCGGCACCAGCACGATCGCGGCCCGTCCCTCGGTGATGCAGCGGTCGATGTGCTCGCGGTTGCGTAGGGTCACGATGCGGGCAAGGCGCCGCGGACTCGCCCCCCAGCTCAGACCCTGGCACAGCGCCGCCTGGCCAAGAAACCCGAAATGGTCGCGCAGCAGCCCCTCGCGTTCGTGGTCCGAGCGCTCTGGCAGGCAGATCGCGAGGTTGGTGCGCGCGACCTGAGCGCGCGCGCCGGCGAACGGGTACAGCGCGTGCCCGAGGCCCCGGCCGAGGGCGGAGAGGACGCGAAACGGCAGCAGCGCCAGCAGGCGGAACAGCCCGACGACGAGCCAGGCCGGCCAATGGCGGGGGTGGTAAAGGCCCAGGTTTCTCAATCGCATCGGCCCTTGTCGAGGGTGAGGGGGCATACGCGCGGGTCGGCCCGCCGGGCGTATTGGGGGCTGCCGGGTCCAGGTGCCGCGCCTCGTTGGGCGGAAGAGCCGCCGGTGCGCCCCCGGCCCGCGGAAGCGGGCCGTGGATGCGCATCAGTTCTCGAACTTGAAGAAGACGTCTCCACCCTGCGAGTCGCCGGTCTCGGTCTGTAGCTCGATGTGTTTGGTCAGGTCGTAGCGCAGCTTGACCTTGTCGCCCTGATCGCCAAGGCTGCTCTCGTATTCCATGAACAGTTTCGGCGCGACATAGGTGCCGACCGACAGGGCCTGACTTTCTGCCGCGGCCCCCCGCTTGGGCGGAACGCCGGTGACCAGGTAAGTGGTGATCTCGGCTTGGGTCATGTTCGGGTCCGACTCGGAGAAGAACGCCAGCTTCGGTTTGCGCAGGGTGCCGAGCACGCGCACACCGGCGGTGACGTCGCCGCCCTCGCGCTGGGCGTTGAGGATCAGCCCCGGGTTGTCGATGGGCGTGTTCGCGAACACGACAATGCCCTGCTTGATGGTCAGCGGTCTGCCGATGCTCGTCAGCAGATCCGCGGCACCCGGGATCGCGAGGCGATCCCCCGGGATTGCGAGGCGATAGCTGCCGTCGACCACCTCCAGCTGACCGTCCCCGAGCATCGGCCTGCCTGGCTCCTGGGTGGCGTGCAGCGAGCCACGCAGCCTCCCGCGCAGGCCGAAGGCGTCGACCTTGACGCTGTTGCCCAACCTCACCAGCACATCGATGTGCAGCGGTGTCGGGTCGCTCTTGGTGCCCGCGTCTTCCATGACCACGTCCGGCGACGGCGAGATGGCGCCCGAGGGGATCGTGCGGGGCCGGATGTTGGCCTTCGGGATGCTGATCTCCCCTTGCAGTGCACCGCCGCCCGGGCCGAACCCGCCGCGCAGGTCGGTGGAGACCAATGCCATGTACTCCTTGCTGTCGGCCACCCTGAGGCGATCGCCCTTGACCGTGAAGTGCCCGCTCCAGCCGGCGCTGCCCTGGACACCGCCGCCGTCGATGCTCAGTTGCCCGCCGCCGACGTTGGCGCCGCCGTCCAGATCGAAGGCCCTGGGTCCGCGCGTGACCGCCGACAGGTTCAGCTCGGAGATCCGCAGGCCGATCAGCGGCACCCGGAGACCGACCCGGTTGACCACGACCCGGCCCTGGACCTCCGGCCCCGTCAGGGTGCCGCCGATCCGGAGGTTGGCATCCACGCCGCCGCTGACATCGGTCAGGTCGGGCACCAGGTTCGAGATGCGCGCCAGATTCTCCAGCCGCGCATCGAGGCTGCCCCGCACTGTCTGCGCCTCCCCGCCGGCGAGTCGGAAACCGGGCAGCGACAGCTTGCCGTTGGCGCGGCCCAGGCCCTGCAGCGGAAGCGCCAGGGTGGCGTCGAGGCCGCCGCGCCCGGAGCGCAGGTCCAGACGCGTGCCGGCGAACACGATCTTGTCGGCCGTGTCCGGCAGCGCGACCTGGACGTCTCCACTCGGGACCTCCACCGTGGCGCTCCCGTCGAGTATGCTGTCGCTGGCCTTGAACCGCGCCTTCGCGCGGACGAAGCCCTTCATCACCGTCATCTCGGGCAGCAACGGGTTGAGCAGGCCCAGGTCGATGCGGCCGATGTCGAGCGAGGCGTCGAACTGGCCGGGCCGCTCCTGGGCAAAGCTGGCACAGCCGCCGGAGCTCTTGCCGTCACCGATGCACAGCGGCCCGGCGTTGACCCGACCCTGATCGAGCGAAAAATCCGCCGGTCGCTGCAGGCCCCAGGTGCCTGCCACCTGGGTGGCCAGACTCAGCTTCTGCAGCGATCCCCGATAGCTGCCCCCATCGGTCGACTTCAGCGCCCCGGTTGCTGTCAGGCCCAGCGCGAGCGGGCTGCCGGCCAACGCCAGCTCGAGCCGGTGCGAGGCCATGCTGCCGGTGCCGCGCACGCGCAGGGTGTCGAAGCGCTGGCCACCGGCGATGAGCTGCTCCGCGTCGATGTCGATGCGAAAGGCGTCGCCCTCGCCCAATCCGACGTCGGCGTTGCCGGCGATCTGCTCGATGCCCTGGCCGTTGAGCTCGACATCGCGTGCGTCGAGCTTGAGGTTTACGCGTGGGGCCTCGAGGGTGCCGCTGATGCGCCCGTCGGCGGCGAGCCGACCCTTGGCATCCGGGAGCACCGCGCCGAGATCGGGCGAGTCGATGCGAAAGCCGAAGTCGAGCCGATCGCCCGCGCGGCCCTTGACGCTGACTTGCGTGTCGCCGGAGCCGGCGATCAGCTCGCGTACCTCGATGTCCTTGCCTTGCATGGCCAGATCCGCGACGACCCGCACCGGGTAGCCGCGCAGGGTGCCCCCGAAGTCCTTGATCCGCGCGCCCAGATCCGCACCCGCCGCGGTCAGCTCGCCCTGGCTGCTGAAGCTGCCCGAGAGCCGGCCCGGCCACGCCGGGTCGTACTGGCCGGGGTCGATATCGGTGATGTCGATCTCGGTGTTCCAGGCGACCGCCGGTGCCCAGGCAACGTCGGCCTGGCCAGCGACCCGACCGCCGAGGCCGTCGAGGTTCAGGGCCTCGATCCGCGCCGCCTCGCCGGTGCCGGTTCCGCGGACGTGGAGCTTGGCCGGGGGATAGGCGGCGAGGTTGGCGTCGGCGTCGAGCTGGAAGCCAAAACCCTGCGCCAGGCCGCCTTTGGAGCTGGCCGCCAGTGCGATTCGTCCCGCCAGCCCCTGCCACTGACGGCCCGGATCGATATCGGTGGCGTTCAGGGTCAGATCCCAGTCGAGTGCCGGGTCCCAGGTGAGGTCACCACCACCCTCGAGCAGCCCGCCCAGGGTCTCCACGCTCAGGGTTGTGATGCGCGCCGCCTTGTCGGTGCCGGTACCCGCGAGATTGACCACCGCGGGCGGATAGGCGGCCAGTTCGGCGTTGAGCTTGAGCTTGTAATCGAAGCCATCGTCGAGTCCACCCTTGCTCTCGGCCTTGAGCGCGAGCTCACCCGCGAGCCCAGGCCACTGGTGGCCGGGGTCGATCTGCGCCGCCGCCAGTGCCAGGTCCCAGCTCAGCACGGGTGTCCAGGCGAGGCGCCCCTTGCCGGTCAGACGTCCGCCAAGGGTATCGATTGTCAGTTCCTGGATGTGGGTCGAGCCCGCGTCGCCGTCGCCATCGAGCGCGAGCACGGTTTCCGGGATCCCGGCGCCGAGGGCGTCGGCACGCAGGCGATAGGTGAATGCGTCGAGGGTGCCGTCGGCATCGACCCGGCCCTTTGGCGATTCGGCGATGGCCTCGCCCGTCAGCGGCCAGCGCAGGTGCTCCCAGACGCCGGCCAGCTCGAAGCGCACGTCGGGGTGACCGACATCCACTCTGCCGTCGAGGTCGAGCATCGCGCCGGACTTGGTCTCGTTGAGCCGCACGGCGCGGATGTCGAGCACCCTGTCCTTCCAGTTGAGGTCCAGCTCGGCGCTCAGCTTGCCGAAGTCGGGCAGGTCCGCGGCGTCTCCGGAGAGCTGTCCCTTCAGGTCTGCATCCTCGAGTGTGCCGCGGGTCGTCAACCGCGCCTGCAGGTTCACGGGCGGGGCGTCGGCGACGATCCGCGGGAGATCCACGCGCGTGAGCTCGAGCTCGCCCTCCCAGCTCGGGGCCTTCAGCAGCGAGTCGATCCGGGCATCGAGGGAGAGATCGATGGAGCCGCTGACCCGGTGGCGCACCAGCAGCGATGCGAGATCACCCGTCACGGAACCGCTTCCGCGCAGTGCCATGGCCGGGGCCCGTTCGAGCGTCCAGCTCAGGTCCAGCCGCAGTGGGTAGTCGCCGTGCAGCTGCGCCTGGCCCGTGGCGGAGGCGTCGACCAGCGGCTCGGGCAGCCTCACGGCCAGCCGGCGCAGCGCGACCTCCTCGCCGAGGGCGGTCGCGGACAACTCGGCGCGTTCGAGCCGGAATGCGGCCTCCGGCGGCGCGCCGGTCTGGTTGAAGCGCAGACGCTCGACCAGCACATGGTCCAGCTCGACGCCGATCGGCAGCGAAATGCGCGGCAGCTCGAATGGCTCGGATGTCTGCTCCGGCGACGCCGCGGCGAGGATATCGATATCGCGCGCGGACAGCTCGTGCACCTGGACCCGCCAGCCCAGCAGCGCGGACGGGCTCCAGTCCAGATCGATGCCGCCGACACCCAGGTCGAGGCCCGGCAGGCTCACGCGCAGGTCCCGCAGGTGCAGCGCGCCGAGCAGGCGCCCACGCACCTGGCCGACTTCAAGCACCCCGGGCGCGAAGTCGTCCACCGCGGCGATGGCCAGGCGCAGGCCCGTTTGCGTGCCCAGCACGAAGCCGGCCAACACCAACGCCAGTACCAGAATCTGAGCCAGCATCCACAGCAGCAGCCGCCCCGCGCGAGCGCGGCGGCGGGGCTTGGCGACCGGGGCCGGATCCGCCGGCGCGGCAGTGTCACCGGCGGGGCTGGGCGTGTCGGTGTCGGTCACAGATCGGGTCCTAGCACGAGACTCAGGCGCGCGCCGGGGGGATCCTTGGTCAGCGCATAGGCGACATCGAATCGGATCTGGCCGATCGGCGTCTGGTAGTGCACGCCCAGGCCGACGCTCTGCTCCCACTCCAGCGTGTACTCGGGATCGAAGGCGTTACCGAAATCGGTGAACGCCGCCGCGCTCCAGTTGCCCTTGATGCGTCGCTCCAGCTCGAGACTGCCGACCGCCAGGAAACGACCGCCGACGGTCTGATCGGTCACCGGGTCGTTCGGACCCAGCGCGTCCAGACCCCAGCCGCGGATGCTGCTGTCACCGCCGGCGAAGAAACGCAGGCTGCCGGGCACGTCATCGAGGGTGGCGGCCCAGGTGGCGCCCAGATCCGCGCGGGTGATGAAACGGTAGTTGTCGCTGAGGAAGCTCTTGATCCACTTCACGCTGAGCGAGCCGGTGAGCCAGGAGGTCTCGGCCAGCCCCACCGTGGTCCCCTGCAACAGGTATTTGATCCTATACCCGTTGCGGGTATTGATCGGGTCGTCGGCGACGACCTTCGACCAGGAGATGTTGGGCACCAGGCCATTGAAGCTCTCATCGCCGGTGTCGGCGACCGTGTAATTCTCGTAACGGTAGTCGATGCCGATGTTGCGCCGCCAGCCACCCTTGGTTCGCACCGAGTAGGCCCCGGAGAGCTTGTAGATGTCGCCCTGGCGGCTGGTCGTGTCGTAGATGTAGATCTCCGGGCGGATCAGGAAGTAGTCCTGTACCGGGTTGCGGGCCGGGATACGGTACTCCGCGACGAAGGACTGCAGCGGCTGCGAGACCTGGATCTCGGTCTTGAGCTTGTGCCCGTACGCCCCGATGTAGCGGCGCCGGTACTCCAGCAGCAGGCGCGGCCCGACGTCGGTGCCGAAGCCCAGACCGATGCGGTACTTGTTGGCCTTGTTGGGATGGGCGATGACCTCGACGGGCACGACGTTGTTGGGGTCCGCCTGGTCGGTCTGCGGGACGATCTCGACCTTGTCGAAGTATTCCATGCCCAGCAGCCGACCCTGGAGGTCGAGCAGCTCGTCGGGATCGTAGACCGAGCCGGGCTTGAAGGTGACGAACCGCTGCAGGTAGGCGTCGGCGAGCAGGTCCTGCTTGAACTCGACCCTGCCCAGGTAGTAACGCGGGCCGGTCTCCAGGTGGATATCGACGATGGCCTCGTAGGCGATCGGATCGATCAGCACCTGATGGCGGACCAGATCCGCGTCGAGATAGCCCTCTTCGGAGGCGATGATGCTCAGCTCATCGCGCGCGTTTTCATAGCGCGCGTGCAGCAGGACGTCGCCGACGCGCAGCGGGAATCGTTTCGGGAAGCGCGGGTTCGAGGCCCCCGGCCCCGTGATCTGGTAGTTGACCACCGCGACCTTGACCGGCTCGCCGGGGCTGATCCTGTAGCTCGCCACCCAGCTTCCACTCGCATTCGGTGGCTCGGTGAGGCTGTCCTCGACCTCGACGCGATAGAGTCCGAACGGTGCCAGCGCCTCGTGGATCTGATCCGGCGCGCGCCGGTGCAGGGCCAGCAGGCGGGCGACGCTCAGGTTCTCGTCCTTGCGCTCCTGATAGATCCCCAGGAGCGCCAGCACGTTCGTCTGCTGCTCGCCCTGCACCCCCTCGACCTTGACATCGAGCTTGAGTGCCAGCGCCGGGCCGGGGGCCGCGATCGCCAGCACCAACAGCAGCAGCGTCGGACCGAGGTCCGACGCGAGGCGGTGCGCCGTGCCGGGACGGATCAACGGCACCGCTCCCCCCGCGGGGTGCGCCAGCGGTGGGTGGGTGAACGCGTCGGCGCTGTCGTGCAGGGCCGCGTCGGGTCTGGTGGCGTCATGTCATCGAGGTACGCTTCAGGTTGGCGCGGCCCGCGTCAGAGCCCATGGGAACAGCAATAATTCAATATTATAGCGTGGATTTGTCATACGCGACTTCATGCTCGTCCCGCCCCGGATCGGGCCCTGACAACGTCTGCCCGGCCGGCGCCGCGCCGCCGAGCGCCTGCCGCAGCTCCCTGACCTCGGCGTGCAGGGCACGGATCTCGGCGATCACCCGCGCGCTGTCGTCGTGCACCGTCTCGTCGACGTGCTCCTGTTCGGCGTCGTGCATCCGCTGCATGCTATCGACAATGATGCCGATGAACAGATTCAGCATCGTGAAGGTCGCGATCAGGATGAAGGGGATGAAGAACAACCACGCATACGGGTATTGCGCCATCACCGGTCGGACGATCCCCATCGACCAGCTCTCCAGGGTCATGACCTGGAACAGGGTGTACATCGACGCGCCGATGCTGCCGAACCACTCGGGGAACCGCTCGCCGAACAGGCCGGTGGACATCACCGCGAAGACATAGAACAACAGCAGGATCAGGCCGCCGATGGAGGCGATGCCCGGCATCGCGCCGAGCAGGGCCTCGACGACGAAGCGCAGCCGCGGCACGGTGGAGATCAGCCGCAGCACCCGCAGCACGCGCAGCGTGCGCAGCACCGACAGGGGCCCGGCGGCCGGCACCAACGCGATGCCGACGACGCAGAAATCGAACAGGTTCCAGGCGTTGCGAAAGAAGCGCGACCCGTAGGCGAAGATCTTCAGCCCGAGCTCGATGACGAACACGCCCAGCACCAGGCGGTCGAAGAGCCGGAGCCAGTCGCCGACGCGATCCATCAGGGCTGGTGCGGTTTCCAGGCCCAGCGTGACCGCGTTGATCAGGATCAGCCCGATGATCAGGCGCTGAAACCCGGGTGACTCCACCCGGGCGGTGGCCCACAGACGTGCCGCTGTCGTGCCGGTCATGGGACGCTGGCCCGTCGGGTGCGAGGCGGACGACTCCGGAGCGCGGGGCGGATCATCGCGACGCCGCGGCGAAACGCGCCGCCCCCAGCAGGGGTGCCGCCGGATCCAGGATCACCTTGACCGGCATGCGTTCCATCAGCGCGCGCATCCGGCCCTTGTCGAGAAAGCCGGCGATGAAGTGCGGTCCGCGCAACAACGCCAGGTTCTTCGGCGCGATGCCACCGCCCAGATAGACGCCCCCGAGCGCCATGTGTTTCAGTGCCGCGTTGCCGGCCTCGCGCCCATAGAGGTGCGCGAACAGGTCCATGGTCTCGCGGCAGACCGGGCAATCGCCAGCGGCGGCGGCCGTCGCGACAGCGGCCGCCAGGTCGCCGCCGCTGTCGAGCGCCTCTTTCACCGCGCCGGTGGGGGCCGCCTCGGCGCGCCGCGCGAGAAACCCGTAGAGGTTGCCGATGCCCATGCCCGAGACCGCGCGCTCCCAGCTCACGTGCCCGAAGCGCTCGCGCAGATCGGCCAGCAGCGCGACCTCCCGCTCGTCGGCGGGCGCGAAGTCCGCATGGCCGCCCTCGGTGGCGAACGGGTGGTGGTCGTGGCCATCCCAGAACAGCCCGGCCTCGCCCAGGCCGGTGCCGGCCGCCACCACGCAGGCGTTGCCGGCGGCATCGGGCGCGCCGGCCTGCAGGAGCGCGAGATCGTTCTCCGATAGCGCCGGCACGCCCCAGGCGACGGCCTCCAGGTCATTGAGCAGGCGCGCCTCGCGCAGGCCGAATCGCCGCGCCAGGGCGCGACCGTCGATCTCCCAGGGGAGGTTGGTGGTCTGGCTGCGATCGTCGGCCACCGGGCCGGCGACGGCAAAGGCGGCGAGCTCGGCCGACGCCCCGGTCTCGCCGATGTAGCGCTCGACGATATCCCCGAGCGACGTGAAATCGGCGCTTGGATAGCGCATCTGCAGACTGAGCCCGACCCGGGCGTCAGACAGGTCCGCCAACGCCAGACCCGTCTTGGTGCCCCCGATATCCCCAACCAGCACGCGCATGTTCGGACCTCCTTCCCGGACGGGGGACGATCCGACCCCCGGTCATGTCAAAGACCGGGAATGATAGCAGCGGCGAGGCCGGGCGGGGAACCGGGCCGAACCCCCATGGGAGTGGCCCGGTGTAGAGGACTGGCTCAGACAGGGATCGTGGCGAGACGCGACGCGAGGCTGCCCCCACGTCGCCGCGCCGAGGGGATGCCGATCGAGCGTCTTCCGGTCAGGGCCAGGGATGGCGATCCGGGACGCGTACTGCCCCGGATGCCAGCCGATCCCGGCCATGGCGGGAGCGGGGTGGATCGGCGTCTTCCTCGGGGCGCGGCCGACGTGGCCTCGCAGCGAGGCGTTACTGGTCGCTGCTCTCGGGTGCCGCTGCCGGGAGCGCGTAACCGGGCAGCGCGAGGCCATAGGGATAAGCACCCAGCGCGTAGGGTGCACCATAGCCGTAGCCATAGGGCAGACCATAGCCGTAGGGCGCATAGCCGTAGCCGTAAGGCGCGTAACCGTAGCCGCCCCAAGGACCGCCCCAGCCCGGGCCACCCCAGCCGGGTCCGCCCCAGTTCCATGGGCTGAATGGCCCCCAGAACGCCTCGGCGGAGAAGGACATCAACGTGGTTGCACCGGCAACCGCGGCAGCGAGCAGGATCGTTTTTTTGCTTGTCATAACCTCTCTCCTGGACATTGCAGACCATGCACGGCAGGACGGGATGAATCACCGACCTGCCGGACAAGCATAGTGATCCCGTCCTGCACTCGTTTTGACAAAGATCAACATAAAAGAATATTGGCACATTCTAATGTGCATGGCGTCGCGATCCCGGTCGGGTCCCTCGGCGACCCGGGTCCGTCCCGCGACCCGGGAGGTTATCGGTGGGTGTCGAAGCGGAAGCTTGCGGCGCGGATGCCGTCAGCGGTGTGCAGCAGCACGCGCGCCTGCCATCGCATGCTGTCGCGCACGCACACGGGGAGCATCGCCTCGCCGACGTAGGAACCGGGCCTGTCGCCGGGGTGCAGCGCGACGCGATTAAGACCCATGTCCATGTCGACGCCGGTCAGGTCCAGCTCGACGCGCCGCGGTGGCGCGAGCCCGTCGAGCGTCACGGCGATCTGCAATGGGTGCACCAACGGGATGCCGCGGGGCTGGATATCCAGCGTGGCCCCCCCGCCGGAGGCGAAACCGACCCGGCAGGCCGACGCGCGCAGGTCGCAGTCCTCGGCAAGCGGGGCCTGCTCGATGATCTGCGGATGGAGCACGGGCCAGGCGCGATAGACGGCCATCGCCGCCACCGCGAGCACCAGCAAGCCCGCCAGCACCCAGAGCCAGGTGGCGCGCGGGGCGGTTTGTACACGTTGCGACGGGTGGTTCATGGTCTTTACGGCTCGCCCTCGGTCCAGGTCTGACGTTTTCGATAGACCGTGGAAGGGCTCACGCCCAAGGCTGCCGCGGCCTGTGGAATATTGTCGCCGCACAGGGCGATCGCCTGCTCGATGGCCTCGCGCTCGACCTCCCTCAGGGGACGAATGATGCGCTGCTGCAGAGTCACCTCGTGCCGATCCAGCGGCGCGCCCTCGCGGGGGCGACGGCCCGCCCCGGGCTCGAGCGCGTTGAGTGGCGGCGGCAGCATGGCGCGGGTGACCAGCTCGCCGTCGTAGAGGACGACCGCGTTCTGGATCACGTTTTGCAGCTGGCGCACATTGCCCGGCCAGTCGTACGAGAGAAACACCGCCTCGGCATCCGGCGCAAAACCGCGCAGTGCCTTGCGTTCGGCGCGCGCGTGCTTGAGCAGAAAATGATTGGCCAGCTCCAGGATATCGCCCTGGCGCTCGCGCAGCGTCGGCAGTTGGATCGGGATCACGTGCAGACGGTAATAGAGGTCTTCGCGAAAGCGCCCCTCGGCCACCTGCGCCAACGGATCGCGATTGGTCGCGCACACGAAACGCACGTCGACCTGCTCCAGCCGGGTCCCGCCGACGCGCTGGAAGCCGCCGGTCTGCACGAAGCGCAGCAGCTTCGTCTGCAGGTCGAGGTCCATCTCGGCGATCTCGTCGAGAAACAGCGTGCCGCCATCGGCCTGACCCGCGGCGCCGACGCGCTCGCGCACCGCGCCGGTGAAGGCGCCGCGCACGTGGCCAAAGATCTCGCTCTCCATGAGGTCGCGCGGGATCGCCGCGCAATTGATCGCGACGAATGGGCCATCGCGGCGCTCACTGCGCCGATGGATGGCCTGCGCGCAGACCTCCTTGCCGGTGCCGCTCTCGCCGGTGATGAAGATCGTCGCCTGGCTTGGCGCCGCGCTGTCGATGATGCGATAGACCGCCTGCATCGGCAGGGATGAGCCGATGAATCCATAGTAGTGATCGCGCTGGAAGTCCTCGCGCAGCCGGTCGACGAAGCAGTTCAGGTGTTGGCGGTCGATGGCGTTGCGCAGCGTCACCACGACCCGCTTCTGGCTCAACGGCTTCTCGATGAAGTCGAAGGCCCCGTAGCGCATCGCGTCGACGGCCTTGTCCACCGAGGCATGGCCGGTCATGATCACCACCGCGACAGGCATGCCGTGGTCGTGGATGTGCCGGAGGATCTCCATGCCGTCCATGTCCGGCAGCTGCAGGTCGAGCAACAGCGCCTGCGGCGGGCGCGACCGGATCTGGGCCATGGCGCTGGTCCCATCGATGACATGCGTGACCTCGTAGGGTTCGTCGCGCAAAAAACTGACGTAGACCGCCCCCTGCGAGGGACTGTCCTCCACGATCAGCACGCGTGGGGAGTCGCCGGACGTTGACATCGAGTCCTCGCGTTGCCCGCGCCGCGGGCTCCTGATGGCCTGTCTTCCTGATGGTCGGTGAGGGTAATGCGTCTCGCAACGTGCACGCAACTCCGGGCAGTACCGGCACCCTCATTCACGTGCTGCGACGCCAACATAGCGGCTGCGCAGCGCGGCCATGGTCGCGTCCGCCAGGACGCGCAGCGCAGCGAGCTGTGCACGCACCGCGGCGGCATCCCCGACGCGCCCGGCCTGCTCGACGGCCAGCGCCGAGTGCTCCAACGCGACCGCGCCGAAGGTCGCGGCGCCACCCCGGAGCGCATGCGCCGCCGCGCCGGCGGCGCGGGCGTCTCCAAGCGCGGCATGGTTGCAGATGTCGGCGACGCGCCGGGCCGTCTCGGTGATGAAGGTCGCGACGACCGTCGGCATCAATGCGGTTGGCAGGTCCGCCGCGAGCGCCTCGAGCACGGCGAGGTCGAGCGTCGGCAGCGCCCGCGAGGCGCATCGGATCTCCTGGCTCATCGGCCTGCTCTTCCTCCTGTTTGCGCGCTGCGGAGCTCGGCGCGGTAGATGCGATCCTGTCCCGATGGTGTCTGCACCCGTCGGAATCGCGCACCTTGATGATGCGGCAGTGGTCGTGTCGGGATCAAGACCCCGTGCCGAGCCCCCTGCGCGAGGCCCGTGGCCGCGACCGGCGCGGCGGGGTTGCCGCGGGGGTGGGGCCGCGACCGCAACCCCCGCCGGGCGTTACAGGCTGAAACCAAAAAAAGCGTGCTGCTTCTCACTTGGGATCCACGCGATGATGTAATCTTGGCCGGGAAGGTCGGCCCAAGCGGGTCGAGTCCCGGGTGCCGGCACCCACGCCCGCGCGGAAATCAAGGAGGCCAGCGCCGATGCCAACCGACAGGAGCCGACACCGCCAGCGTCACCGGCCTTCGCGCCGACGTTTGCGCGCGCGGGTATTGCGCTGTTTTTGGCGCATCCTCGGCGTCGCGGCCGTCGTCCTGATCGGTCTGGGTGTCTACAGACTGTGGGAGCTGGGGCTCATCCCGGCAAACCAGAGCGCCGACGACTGGTACGACCTCGCTCGGAGCAGCAATGCGGCGGTCGAGCTCCCGCGTGACGATGCCCCGCACGACGACTCGATCGAATGGTGGTACTACAATGGCCATCTGACCGATGCCGCGGGCGGCAAATACGGCTTCCACTTCACGGTCTTCGTGATCAACGCGCTGACCAGCCATACCGTCGCGCATGCCTCCCTGGTCGATCAGGCCGCCGGCCGCCACTACACGGGACAGATGCGCGTGGCGGGCAACCCATCCAAGGGCAGCAAGGACGGCTTCGACTTCTCGCTGGGCGGTTGGCAGATGTCCGGTGCCTCCGGCAGCGACCAGTTGCGCTTTGATCTGGATGGTCTGCGCCTGGACCTGCACCTGCAGGAGGCGACGCCGGCCGTGATGCAGGGCGGCAACGGCATCCTCGATTTCCGGGGCGTCGGCGCGAGCTACTACTACAGCCGCCCGCGCATGGACATCACCGGCACCCTCAGCGCCGAGGGTCAGCGCCACAAGGTCAGTGGCACGGGCTGGTTCGACCACCAGTGGGGCGATTTCGAGCTCTTCGAGCTTGGCTGGGACTGGTTCGCGCTCCAACTCGATGACGGCAGCGACGTCATGCTCTACCGGTTGTTCAATCCCAAGGACGGGCACCCGGTGCTGGTCTTAGGCACCTGGTCCCGAAACGGGGTCACCACCGTGTTGGGCCCGTCCGACTTCCAACTGAGCGTCACCGGTCACTGGGTCAGCCCGCGGACCGGCCGGCGTTATCCGATGGGCTGGCGCCTGGAGATCCCGGCGCAGGCCATCAGCGTCGAGGTCTCGCCGGTGATGCCGGACAACGAGCTCGACGCCCGCGCGACCACCTATCTGGTCTATTGGGAGGGGCCGGCCCGGATCAGTGGCTCGCACACCGGGCAGGGCTACGTCGAGCTCAATGGCTATGGGGTTGATGTCGATCCACCTGGCCCGCCGCCGGGTTAGGAAAGCGCCGATTTCAGGAGTTTCCCGTCCGGGCCATGGAAGGCCCGGCATTCTCGAGCGCCGCAAGCGCTTGAAACTGGAGCACTTGGCGAGTCGCGTCTCGCCAAGTGCGAGCTGATCAAACGCCGGGAAGGCATTCGATCAGCGTCGCCGCGGGTGTCGCTGGTTCGGGTGGTCCGTCTTGTTGCTGTCATACGGGCCGTGTATGATCATCGGGTAAACACGGACAAGGCTGTAGCTGTTTAGGGAGGTCGGGGCGAATGATTGCAGGATCGCTTTCTGTTGGAATGGCGGTGAGTTTCCTGGGCACCGTGGCGATGATCGCCGGACTGATTCCGGTGAGCCATCGCATCGGCCTCGTCGACCTGCCCGACGCCCGCAAGGCGCACGCGGTGGCGACGCCTCTGGTCGGTGGCATCGCACTCTTCGTCGCGGTGGCCGGCGCCCTGGCCATCACCGGCAACGCGCCCACGCCGCTCGGTCCCTTCCTCGCCGGTGCCGCCATGCTGGTGGTCTTCGGCCTGTTCGACGACGTCCGTGATCTCGACTACCGGGTGCGCTTCGCGGTTCAGGGCATCGCGGCCCTGATCCTGGTCCTCTATGGCGGCGCGCGTGTCGAGACGCTGGGGGACCTGTTTGGCGATGGTCCCGTCAACCTCGGGCCGCTGGCAGTTCCGTTCAGCGTCTTCGCGATTGTCGGCATGATCAACGCGATGAACATGCTCGATGGCGTGGACGGCCTGGCCGGCAGTGTCACGCTCGCGATCCTGGCGCCGGTGGCGGCCTTCGGCGCCATCACTGGTTCCACCGCGACGCTCGTGCCGGCGCTGATCCTGATCAGCGGCGTGGTCGGATTCCTGCTGTTCAACTTCCGTTTTCCATGGTGTTGCAGGGCCCGTGTGTTCATGGGCGACGCCGGCAGCAACTTCCTCGGCTACTGTCTGGCCTGGTTCGTCATCACGTTGCCGCACGACCCGGCCGCGAGCGTGGCGCCCATCGACGCCCTTTGGCTGATCGGTCTCCCGGTGGCGGATACCCTCGCGACCATGTGGCGGCGCATCCGCAAGCGTCAGTCGCCTTTCCAGGCCGGGCACGACCACGCCCACCACGTGCTCCAGCGCGCGGGGCTCGGCGTCAACGCCACCGTGCTCGCGATGGCGTTCCTGGGCGCCGCCTGCGCGTTGTTCGGTTTGGCCTCGGCGTCGAGGCATTGGCTGCCACAGCCACTGCTGACCTACGGATTCGTCGCCCTCGTCGTCGTCCACCACCTGCTGCTGAGCCATGCCTGGCGCGTGAGCAAGCTGATCCGCCGGGTGCGGACCCTGGTCGGGTACGGGCCTTATAACAGGCCGGAGCACCCCGGCCAACGAGACGCGCCGCCTACGAAGGGTTCGCTCGTGCGGGGCCTGCTGTCGCCAAGGCGTGACTGAGGTCTGATCGGGACGGGCAGGGAATGGACGCGCTCGAGGTCGGATGCCCTGAACCGGGTCGTGCGGCGCGCACGAGCGCCGGAACGCCGGCCGCCGGGAGGCGCCGCTGAACTACACCCTCACCCATCACGGCGCCGTCGACGGCGTTACCGGCTCCTGCCATCAGCTTGCGCTCGCCGACGGTCGCTCGGTGCTGATCGACTGCGGACTCTTTCAGGGCGCCGAGACCTCGGCCCAGGGTGCGGGCCACGATCGCCTGCAGATCGACTTCCCGGTCGACTCGGTGCAGGCGCTGATCGTCACCCATGTGCACATCGACCACGTCGGGCGCATCCCCTACCTGCTGGCGGCCGGATACCAGGGCCCTATCCTGTGCAGTGAGGCATCCGCCGAGCTGCTGCCGCTGGTGCTCGAAGACGCCCTCAAGATCGGCTTCACGCGCGACGCCGAGCTCCTCGCCCGGGTGCTGCGCCTGATCCGGGGACGCATCCTCGCCTTGCCCTACGGGCATTGGCATCCGATCATCGATGCCGACCCGGGGCTGCGTGTGCGCCTGCAGCCCGCCGGGCACATCCTCGGCTCGGCGTATGTGGACTGCGACCTGCGCCAGGGTCGCGAGCACGCCCGGGTGCTGTTCTCGGGCGACCTCGGCGCCCCCTATACGCCGCTGCTGCCCGCGCCCAAGCCGCCATACCGCGCCGACGTGGTCGTGCTCGAGAGCACCTACGGCGACCACCTCCACGAAGACCGCCGGCACCGCCGGCAACGCCTGCGGGCGATCGTGGAGCATGCTCTCGCGAACAAGGGCACGCTGCTGATCCCCGCGTTCAGCATCGGGCGCACCCAAGAGCTGCTCTACGAGCTCGAAGAGATCATTCATCGGCACCGCGAGCGGCGCGTCGCCGCGGGGCTGGTTTGGGACGACATCGAGATCATCCTCGACTCGCCGCTGGCCGCCGACTTCACCGCCGGCTATGCCCGGCTGCGGGCGCACTGGGACCGCGAGGCGCGACGTAAGCTCGGTGCCGGGCGCCACCCGCTTGCGTTCGATCAGGTCCTGACCGTCGACGACCACGCCACCCATCTGCAGACCGTGGACTACCTCGCCCGCACCGCGCGCCCGGCCATCGTCATCGCCGCCAGCGGCATGTGCGCTGGCGGACGCATCGTCAATTATCTCAAGGCGATGCTCGGCGACCCGCGCCACGACGTGCTGTTCGTCGGGTATCAGGCGGCCGGTACCCCCGGGCGGGATATCCAGCGCTATGGACCGCGTGGCGGCTATGTCGAGCTCGATGGCCGGCGCTATCCCATCCGGGCCGCCGTCCACACCCTGGGTGGATACTCCGCGCACGCGGACCAGAAAGACCTCGTTCATTTCATTGGGCGCATGCGCCACCCGCCTGGCCAGGTAATCCTCGTCCACGGCGACGCGAGC
>JAXGTD010000044.1:0-28653 GCA_040775095.1 Chromatiaceae bacterium
CGGAGCCCTTAAAGAGGGCCGTATGGCCGTAGGGAGGGTAAAAAGGGGGCAGGATCAATTAATCACCCAATCGGGTAAGGGCGGGTGTTTAACCCGCCCTCCCCACATCACCTAGCATGGGGGTCCGCACTAGGCGGTTCACGAGAAGGGAGCACACGAGGGTCTCAGGCATAGCCATGCGCTTTCATCCAGAGATCACGCACGGAGATCAAGCCCTGGCGTTTGAGCCAGTCGTTCGTCATCCCGGTCTGGGTGGCCAGCGTCCGCGACAGGTGCCAGTAGCTCTTGGAGCTCAGCGCCGTCAAGATTGCGTGCCGTTTGCCCGTGCCCAGGGCCAACAGGTTGCGTACCTTGGTGCGCACCTTGCGCCACTGTTTCCAGTAACACATGCGCACGCGCCGGCGCAGCCAGTGGTCGATCTCAGGGATCGGGCGGTCGTGGTCCGAGATGCCGAAGTAACCCATCCACCCACGGACATACTGGGCGAGCTTGTGGAACCGGTAGAGCATCGAGACACCCCAACTTCGTCCGGTCAGTCGCCGGATGGTGTGGCGGAAGTCCTCGTAGGCATGGTCCGACCAACGCAGCTTGGTTCCCCGAAAGGTGAAGCCGAGGAATACGCAGTCGTTGATCTTGGCCACCCGACTCTTGTGCTCGTTCACCACCAGCTTGAGCTTGCCGGTAAGCAAACGCGTAACGCTTGCCATGACCCGTTCGCCCGCCCTGGGGCTTTTCACCAGGATCAGCAGGTCGTCCGCGTAACGGACGAACCGGTGCCCCCGACGTTCCAGTTCCTTGGTCCTCGAGTCGTCCAACAGGATGTTGGCGAGCAGTGGAGAGAGTGGCCCGCCCTGCGGCGTTCCGATCTCCGTTGCCTGAAGGGTCTCTCCAACCAGAACACCCGCCCGCAGGTACTTACCCACCAGCCCTGTGCGTCAACCTCAGTCCGGACACTGCCGGTGTCGGATAACATAGAAATCGCGCCGACAACTATCCTGACATAGGGCGTGGCGAGGAACATTCCCCGCCGAACCGCGAAGCGGCCGTTCGATGCAGCAGGGCGGCCATGCACACACAGAACGAGTTTCGGAACCGTGACGCAGGTCAATATGCGGAGGGCCGAGCCATCTACACTGTGTGCTGTGTACCGCAAACACTCGCCTTTGAGGTTTCCTCGAATGAGTTCTTCGCTGCCGCTCCGCTGGATATCGCGCAATCGCGATGACATTTTGCTTGCAATCTTGATCGCATTTCTGGCAAGCGCAGTTTTTGTGTTCTTTAAAACGTTCTTTGACGCCACGATTGATCCGCTTACCACCGAAATACTTGCAGCACTGCTTGGGACTATTCTGACCGTGCTCATCACGATGCTGTTGATTAAGCGTCAGGGGACAATAGAGCAAGCGCAGGAGGCGGCTGCTACTAATAAAACGCAGGTGTTTGAGCGCAAGCTCGAGTTGTTTCGGCAGTTTATCTCAATCTACACGAGAAGTGCCTTGGATGGGGAGTTGGATCCAAAAGAACTTGGCAACTTAGAGGAGCTAGCACTGACAATCACGCTCTTCGTTCGAAGCAAAAGCGATGCGGCTCCATCGGAGGATCTGGGAGAGAATCTGTGCCAGTTCGTTTTTGAGTTGGAAGCGTTCGGGCTTGATGCCGCAAGTAAGGTGCAGCAACCCGAAATGATAAGGCGGTATTATCCGCAGTATTTCGCACTTGGACGCGAGCCTACGCATGTTTCCTTTACAAAGATACTTCAGCTGATGAAAAAGGAGCTTGGCCTCGAACAAACTGGCTTCGCCGATGATGAAGAGGGGAGTGATCCGGAGAAGGGCTACTTTTGGGCAGAGCAGCTCCTGTGTTACCGCGACTACCAGAGCGGCTGTGATGCTTCAGCGGAGCCCCAACGAGTAGCCACCGGGGCGGAACTGCAAGCGATCGGTGGATAGGGAGAAAATCGCATGGAACGTTACGTCACCACGGCTCAGGTCTTGCCTTTTCCCTGTTCTAGCGCGCCCTTCCAGGCATGCCGAGACCTCTGCGAATCGAGTTTGCCGACGCGCTTGATCACGTCACCTGCCCGCCGTGACGGGCGCGATGCCGTCTTCCTCGGCGAGGCGACCGGCTGGTATTCGTCGACGTGCTGGCGGAGGAGCGGGGGCGGCTCAACTGGGCCATCCATGCCTACTCCGAAAGAGCTAAAGGGAGGGAGTCAGGTCTCACATGTCACATCGGCGCCGGGCTAGGTACGGTCCGGCCTTTTGCGCTATCCTACCCCTCACCGACCCGATGCCCATCGATCACTCCAGCCCGACGCCTACCTGCGGAGATCGCAGTCGCTCAGGCCGCCGCTCGGCGCGGGCTGCGGTTGGCGTTGGGGCGCTACTTGGACCACGCTTTGCAATGGACTTGTTCCAATCAGTCGGATACGGATCCATTTGAAGCGTGATTGACTTTGAGTGGGACAGAGGGAAAGCCGAATCGAACATCCGCAAGCACGGCGTGTCATTCGAGGAGGCGAGTACGGTCTTTTCAGATCCCTTCGAGCTCACGATATCCGACCCGGATCACTCACACGGAGAGTATCGGTTCCCGAACGTTGGTCGCTCAGAACGTCATCGCGTTCTTGTGGTCTCATATACCGAGCGCCACCCCAACGCAATCCGCATCATCAGCGCCAGGATCGCGTCCAGATCAGAAAGGCAAATTTATGACACCAGATGCAAGCGATGATATGCGTGCCGAATATGACTTTTCGGAAGCCGTACAAGGGAAACACCACCAGGCCTACCAAGAAGGAACAAATGTCGTGCTCTTGGAGCCTGATGTTGCGCGTGCATTTCGTGACTCCGCTTCTGTAAATAGGGCACTGCGGTTGCTCATGGAACTGGCACGTGACCAAACGCCCAAAAACGCCCGACAATGAAGCAAGAAAGCAAGGGGGCAGGTCTTGCCCTGTGCCTGGTCTAGCGTACCTTTCTAGCCGTGGCGAGACCCCTGCGACTCGAGTTTGGGGCGCGCTGTATCACGTTACTTGCCGCGGTGACCGTGCGCGATGTGATCTTCCTGAGGCCCCGGCGTGCCAACCTCAGTCCGCACACCGCCGGTGTCGGAAAACAAGGCAATCGGCGCCAGACTGCCAGAGGCCGCTGCTCCAACAGGAATCTCTCGGCCGCGGCCCGTTTCCCGGACCGCGGCGCATCAGGGAGTGGCCCCGTGCAGGCGTATCAGCCGGCTCGCCCGGGGGCGTCAGTATTTGACCGAGCAGCCGTAGGGCCGGGTCACGGCCTGCTGGACTGGCCGGCCGGCGGCGCGATCGGCCATCGCGAGGCGGACATAGTTCTCGGCGCCATCGATGTCGGCCGGGTCGGTTGAGGCCCGGTTGTCGATACCGCCCATGTAGACCAGCGTCCCCTGCTCGTCGATGATGAACAGGTGCGGCGTGGTGCGTGCACCATAGGCCCGGCCGAGGGTCCCGTCGGGGTCGAGCAGCACCGCGGTGGGCGCGGCCCCGCGCGCGGAGGTCAGCGCGTCGGCCTCGGCGGGGCTGACGTTGCCCTGCTTACCCGGCGCCGAGGAGATGACCGACAGCCAGACGTAGCCGGCATCGGTGGCCTCGCGCTGCAGGGCCTGCATGTTGCCGGCGCCATAATGCTTCTTTACGTAGGGGCAGTCGTGGTTGGTCCATTCCAGGATCACGGGCGTGCCATTGAGCTCTGACAGTGACCAGGTCTTGCCAGCGGTGTCGGTCGCGGAGAACGCGGGCGCGGGCTGCCCAACCTGCGGCGCCGCGGTGACGGCGGCAGTGAACAGCAGTGCGGCAACCGCCAGGCTGGCGACAAACGTGTTGCGACGAATGGGCTGAGCAGTGAGCAATCGGGTCATGATTGGCCTCCTTTCGGGGTTGGTTGGGCTTTGTTCAGGCGCCGCCGTTGTCGCCCACGACTGAGCGCAGCGCATCGAGCACGATGCTCTCGGTCAGGAGCTGCGGCAGTACATGCGGCTTGCCACCGGGCGGGTAAAGCACGTAGATGGGGACGCCGTTGCGCCCGAAACCCGCCAGATAGTCCGTGATCGCCGGGTCGCGGTTGGTCCAATCGCCCTTGAGGTAGCGGACCTCGTGCTCGGCGAAGGCGTCCGCCACCGCGTCGCGGTTCAACGCGACGCGCTCGTTCACCAGACAGGTGATGCACCAGGCCGCGGTCATGTTGACGAACACCGGTCGCCCCCCGGACCGGGCCTCGGCCAGCCGCGCCGCGGAATAGGGCTCGATCTCGACGCCGCCGCCGGCCTGCTGGTCCGCTCCGGGCGACGCGTTGAGCACGCCGCCCGAACCAACGCCGGCATCGATGCCGAGCCAAAGCGCCAGGGCCAAGCCCGCCGCCGCGACCACCGCCGTCGCGCGCCGCCACGCCACGGCGGCGTTACGCGTGCGCTCCAGCAGCCAGAGCGCGAAGGCGAGCGTCACGCCCCCGGTCAGCACCGCGGCGACCCCAGCCGGGCCGGTCTGCACACTCAATACCCAGACCAGCCACGCCGCGGTCGCGAACATCGGGAACGCCAGCACCTGCTTGAGCGTCTCCATCCAGGGACCAGGCCGGGGCAGCCGCGCGGCCAGCGACGGGATGAGCGCGAGCAGCACGAAGGGCAGCGCCAGCCCAAGCCCCAGGGTCAGCATGATCGCCAACGCCAGCGGCCAGGGGAGCGTGACCGCGTATCCCAGCGCCGCCCCCATGAACGGCGCGGTACAGGGCGCCGCGACCAGCGCCGCGAGCCCGCCGGTGGCGACGGCGCCCAGGTGGCCGCGATCCTTTCCGTCCATGCCAAACCCACCGAGGCCCATCAGCCCAGTGCCGATGGTCAATGCCCCCGCGAGCGCCAGGCCAATCACCAGAAAGAGGTAGGCCATCAGGGTCACGAAGACCGGCGACTGCAGCTGGAAGCCCCAGCCCACCGCCGCACCGCCGGCCCGCAGACCGAGCAGTAGCGCCGCGAGCAGCCCGAAAAACAGGAGCACGCCGCCGCTGTATGCCAGCGCGTGCAGGGCGCGCTCACGCGGTGGCGCCCCGCCCTGCCGGGCGAGCCCGAGGGCCTTGATCGCCAGCACGGGAAACACGCAGGGCATCAGGTTCAGCACGATCCCGCCGAGCAGCGCGAACAGCAGCGCGAGCGGCAGGCCCAGCGCCGGCGGCGCGACGCCCTCGACCGAAGCGGGCACAAGCGCTCCAGCCACGCCAGCGTCGATACGGTCCGCGCCGGTGCCGGTCCGGTCCGGATCCGCGTCGATCTCGTAGGCCAGGGTCTGCCGCGCGTCCTGCACCACCAGCAACCCGGCGAGGCGCGTCGGCGATGTCTCACCCGGCGTCAGGTCCATGACCAGGTCGCCGCCGATGATCTGCCATGGTTGCTCCGCGGCGTGCTCGATCAGGCCCCATTCACCGGCGAAGAACTGCACCCCCGTCGGCACCGCCGGCAGACGATCCGCCGGTATGGAGAGGCGCAGGCCGCCGTCCCCGCGCCGCGCTCGCGCGCCAAGGACGCCGGGCCGCGGCAGTCGCGCGCGAGCGTCCGCAAAGAGCGCGGTCTGGTCTTGATCGGCAGGCCCTGTCTCCGCGGCGGTCGCGAGCGTCAACGCCAACCGGGCCCGCTCGGGGACGCATTCCTCCTCGCAGACCAGCCAGGTCACGTCAGCGACGATCGGAACTGGCTCCCCCACTGGCCAGTCGACCGGAATCTGGAGCGCGATCAGGTGAACAGCGCGTCCCGAATAGCCGTAGTTCGCGAGGGGTCCGACGCGGATCAGATCGGGATAGGGCCAGCGGATCGGCCCCGCGCTGACCCCCTCGGGCAGCGTCCAGTCAATCCGCGGCGGCTCGCCGGAATCGCCTGGATGACGCCAATAGGTGTGCCAGTGCGGCCGGATGTCCAGCACCAGGGCCAGATCAACCTGATCGCCCGGCGCGACCTGCGCTCGCTCGGCCACCAGCCGTGCGGTCACGTTCTCCGTGCTGACCGGATTGGCCCAAAGCAGTGCCGGCAGCAGCATCAGCACCGCCGGCAAGCCGCGAACCAGCCGCCGCGCCACACTCCAGGGTCGTCCCGTCGTCATCGGCTACCGCCCCACACGGCGGCCGCGTCGCTCGAGCTTGCAGCCTGTCATATCGCCAGCAACCTGGGCGAACGCGACGCGCTCGCCCCCGCCAAATCGCTCCGTCGCCCGGGCGATCAGCGCCGAGATGTCCTCGATCTGGCCGTTCAACTCGCCAAGCAGACGGGCAAGGCCCAGCAGTCCGCCCGTCTGGATCTTGACCAGCACGCTGTGGGGCGTCGTCGTCAGATCGTCCTCGGCACCGAAGGCATCGAGTCCGGTCCGTTTCAGACCGGCGAAGACCTGCTCGCAGCCCCGATGATGCGCGGCGGATCGGCAGTCGTACTCCGAGCCACCACGACGGATCACCTCCTCGGCGTAGCGGCAGCCAAAACGTCCGGTCACGAGCGGAGCGGAGAAAGGGCATTTGGCGTTCATCGAGACGTCACTCCAGTTGGTCGAGACAACGGTCTTTCCCCCACGAGGGCCAGGAAATGGTGGCGGCCGCCCCAGGATTTTGCACGCGGCGTGGGCCTGTGGCCAGGGGGGCACCTGGGCACGCGGAACGCCCGGGCACTCTACAGGCCGTGAGAGACACCGCGCGACCCGTCGTCGAGGCCGCGACGAGGCCCTGCGCGCCAAACCTGACACCTGCCGGACAGCGCGACGAGGCCAGGTGCGACATGTCCTTTTCTCTCCTTGCGAACGGCCGGGGGGTAACCTAGCATTTCAGTGAGATTAGCGCCGTATCATCGCACTGATGAGCGGTGCATGGCTGGTCAGCGAAACGCGTCTGTACCGAACCCCGAAAAAGTGGCCGGCTGCAAGTCCTTCCAACCAGAGAGGTGAGCGAAGATGGCATCGGAAAAGGTCATTGCCGTCGTGGGGGCCACCGGCGCGCAGGGCGGCGGCCTGGTGCGGGCGATCCTGGACGACCCGCGCGGCGGGTTCCGGGCCCGTGCGATCACCCGGGATCCCGATTCCCCGAAGGCCAGGGAGCTCGCTGAGGCCGGCGCCGAGGTGGTGGCCGCGGACGTCGACGACCCCGCGAGCCTGGAGCGCGCCTTTGCCGGCGCCCACGGGGCCTACTGCGTAACCTTCTTCTGGGCCCACTTCTCGCCGGAGCGCGAGATGACGGAGGCGAAGGGCATGGCGCAGGCGGCAAGGGCGGCCGGGCTGAGCCACGTCATCTGGTCGACGCTGGAGGACACGCGTCGCTGGGTTCCCCTCTCCGACGCGCGCATGCCCACGCTCATGGACCACTACAAGGTCCCCCACTTCGACGCCAAGGGCGAATCCAACGCCTTCTTCACCCAGCTGGGCGTACCCACCAGCTTCCTGCTCACGTCCTTCTACTGGGACAACCTGATCCATTTCGGGATGGGACCCAGGCGGGGCGCGGACGGGCGGCTCGTCTTCACCCTGCCGATGGGCGACAAGAAGCTGCCGGGCATTGCCGCCGAGGACATCGGCCGCTGCGCGTACGGCATTTTCCGGGCCGGCGGCGATTACCTCGGCCGGACGGTCGGGATCGCCGGCGAGCACCTCACGGGTGCCCAGATGGCCGCGGAGCTGGGCCGCGCCCTCGGGCAGGAGGTGGTCTACAACGCCATCCCCCCGGAGGACTACCGCGCCCTTGATTTCCCCGGGGCCCAGGACCTGGGCAACATGTTCCAGTTCAAGCGGGACTTCGAGGCGGACTTCTGCGGGGCACGGGACCCGGCCCTGGCCCGTCACCTCAACCCGAGGCTGCAGGACTTCCGCACCTGGCTGGAAGGCAACAAGACGCGGATACCGATTGGCTGAATCGGGGCTTGCGGCGGGTGTGCTCCGCTGCCTACGCACGGGCACCCCGCTATGGACCGGGGCGGCGCATCACATCGACGAGGCCGTCGTAGTTCCCGTCGGGGGCCAGCCGATAGCCGACGATCTGCGCACGGGCGGCCAAGACCTGGTCCTCGTACCAGAGCGGGACGTAGGGCAGGTCTTGCAGCAACAGCGCCTGCAGGGCGCGATACAGCGCCGCCTGCCGCTCCAGCACTGGCTCCGCCCGTGCCGCCTCGATCAGCCGGTCGGCCTCGGCGCTGCGGTAACGGCCGCGATTGGCGCCATCCGGCGGGATCGATGCGCTGTGGAACGCGTAGCGGAAGATGTCCGGCGTGCGGATCCCGACCCAGGTCAGGGCGTAGAGCTGGAAGCGGCCCGCCCGAATGTCGCCGAAGAAGGTGCCCCAGTCGTAGCTCTGGACATCCAGCGCGATACCCGCCTGCTTGAGTTGCGCCTGAATGACGCTGACCAGCCGCAGCCGGAATGGGTCGCTGGACGTCTTCAGGCTCAGGCGCAGTGGATTGTCGGCGTTAAAGCCCGCCTCGGCGAGCAGGGCGCGGGCACGCGCCGGGTCGTGCGAATAACCACTCGCCGCCGCGCCGGCCCAGTGTTCCGGCGGAAACAGTGCCTCGGCCTTGCGCGCGGCGCCATGAAACAGCCAGCGCAGGATCGCATCGCGGTCGATGGCGTGGGCGAGCGCCTGGCGCACCGGCAACTGCCCGGTCAGCGGGTCCTCGAGGTTGAAGCCCAGATACGAGAAGTTGACCCCCGGGGCGGTCTCTACCCGGATACCCGGCTGGCGGCGCAGATACGCGACCAGCTCCGGTGAGAGGTCGTTCTGCAGCATCGCAACCTCCCCGCGCAGCAGCTTCATCACCCGCACATTGGGGTCCTTGACCGTGACCAGCTCGAACACCTGGCCATCCGCCACGCGGGTGATGCGCAGCCTCCCCGGCTCGGGCCAGTCAAGAAAACGAAACGGGCCGCTGCCCACCGGCGCGTGCTGAAACACCTGTCCGCGCTCGATCGACGCGGCCGGCAGGATGCCGATACCGAGGTAGGCCGGAAACAGCGGATCGGGCTCGCGCAACCGAAACGTCAGCCGATCCGCGTCGAGCACCTCGATGCGCTCGATGATCGACAGCAGCGCGCGATGCGGCGAGGCGGTCGCCGGGTCGAGGACCGATCGAAACGTGGCCGCCACGTCGGCCGCCGTCAGCGCGCTGCCATCGCTGAAGCGACGACCCTCGGTGCCCAGCGTGAACCGATATGCCGTCGGCGACAGCGGTTCCCAGGACGCGATGCCCGGTACCGGTAGGCTGCGCTCGTCGAATTCCACCAGCCGCCGATAGAGCAGACGGTTGATTCGTTCCGAGGTGGCATCGGTGGCGAGGCGCGGATCGAGTTGACGGGGCGCATTGGCGATCCCGAAACGCACGCCCGGATCCCGCGCGCGACCGCATCCCGCCGGCAGCCCCGACAGCAGCAGCCCCGACAGCAGCAGCCCGGAGAGCAGAGCGCGCGGTAGCCGGCCGATCCGCAGCCGCGCACCCGACGCGGGGCGGGATCGATACCAGACCCGTGGGGCCACCACCGGCTGCCGATCCACGCCGCGCTGTGAAACCCCGCCTGTCAACGCTTGCGCCGTCCAGGCTCACCAGTGCTTGAAGGGGTTTCTCGCCAGGTTGACGTTGAAATAGCGCGGATCGCCACTGACCTCGGCGCCGGCCCAGTCGGGCATCTCGAAGGGCTCATCCTCGGCGGAGAGCTCGATCTCGGCCATGATCAGGCCGGCGTTGTCGCCGCCGAACAGGTCCAGATCCCAGATGTGGTCTCCGCAGGGCACCCGGTAGCGTACCTTGTCCACGGGCGGCGACACCGACAGCTCCGCGAGCATCGCCTCGGCATCGGCGACCGGGATCTCGTACTCGAACTCGCTGCGGCTGATGCCCCGCGCGGCGCCCTTGATGGTCAAAAACGCCCGTTCGCCCTGGATCCGGGCACGCACGGTCACGGTCTGATTATTGGCCAGGTAACCCTGCATCAGGCGGGTTTCAGACGTCGCGGCATCGCGCCACGAGTCGTTCTTCACCAGAAACTTGCGTTCGATCTCCAGTCCCATGATCCCCTCGTGTCGGTGGTTGTCTGATGAGCGCGGCTCGCGCCGCGGACCCACGTCGCCTGCACAGGCCCCCGCAACGAGGCAATCACGCGCCCTTCTCGAAGACCGCCATCGATTCCACGTGCGCCGTGTGCGGGAACATATCCATGGCACCGGCGGCCCGGAGCCGGTAGCCGAGGCCGTGGACCAGTCGCTCGGCGTCCCGCGCGAGGGTCGACGGATAGCAGGAGACATAGACGAGCCGCCGCACGCCGGTCTCCGCCAACAGATCGAGCACCTGCAGCGCACCGCTGCGGGGCGGATCGAGCAGCGCCTTGTGGAAGGACTCGCGCCGCCAGGGGGCCAGCTCGATGTCGCCATAGAGATCGGCGCGATGAAAGTGGACGTTGTGCAGGGCGTTGGCGCGGGCGTTGGCCGCGGCGCGTGCGACCAGACCCTCGTCGCCCTCGACCCCGACCACCGATGCGGCGCGGCGGGCGATCGGCAGCGTGAAGTTGCCGAGACCGCAGAACAGATCGAGCACCCGTTCGTCCGGGCGCGGGTCGAGCAAACCCAGCGCCTGGTCCACCATCAGCCGGTTCATCTCCAGGTTCACCTGGGTGAAATCCGATGGCTCGAACGCGATCCGCACGCCGTGTTGCGGGAGACTGTAGTGCAGATCAACCGCCTGCCCCGGCAGCGGCCGCACGCTCTCCACGCCGCCCTCCTGGAGGTAGACATGCAGGCCGGTCTCTTCGCCAAACGCCGCGAGCCGTCCGAGGTCCGAGGCCGACGGCGGGTCGAGCACGCGGAAGATCAGCACCACGGGCCCGTCGCCCTGGGCCACCTCGATCTGGGGCACCCGCTCGCGGATGCTCAGCCCCTCGATCAGCGCGGCCAGGTCCGCGAGGCGCTCGCCGACGCTCGGGTGGAGCACATCGCAACGCGCCAGATCGGCGACGAAGGCAGAGCCACGCTCGCGAAAGCCGACCAGCACGCGACCCTTCTTCGCAACCCAGCGCACACCAAGCCGCGCCTTGCGCCGATAGCCCCAATGCCCCGCCGACAGGGGTTCTAGCCACGACTCCGGCTCGACCTTGCCGATGCGCCTGAGCACGTCACCGAGGATCTCCTGCTTCATGCCGATCTGCGCCGCCGGATCCATGTGCTGCAGCGCACAGCCACCGCAGACACCAAACTGCGGACAGCGCGGCGTGACCCGCCGCGGAGACGCCGTAAGCACCTCGGTGACGACGCCCTCGTCGTAGCGGCGCTGGATACGCGTATAGCGAAAACGCACGCGCTCGCCGGCCAACGCCCCATGCACGAACACGGCCTTGCCGTCCACATGTGTCAGGCCGCGCCCGTCGTGGGTCAGGGATTCGATCTCGGCCTCGACCGGCTCTGCCGGCAGCGGTTTGCGCCGTTTGCCCATCGCTCAGCCCGCCCCGGCGACGAACACCCGGCACTTCATGCCGGAAACACGCCGGTGGACAGGTAGCGGTCGCCGCGATCGCAGATGATGACTGCAATGACCGCCCCACTGACCTCGCTCGAGAGCCGCAGCGCCGCCGCGACCGCGCCGCCGGACGACACGCCGGCGAAGATGCCCTCGCGCGAGGCCAGGCGTCGGGTCGTCTCCTCGGCCTCATCCTGGGACACGTCGATGACTCGGTCGACCCGCGAGGCGTCGTAGATCTTCGGCAGATAGGCCTCTGGCCAGCGTCGGATGCCGGGGATGCTGGAGCCCTCGCGCGGCTGCACGCCGATAATCTGCACCGCCGGGCTCTGCTGCTTGAGATAGCGGCTGGTGCCCATGATGGTGCCGGTGGTCCCCATGGCGCTGACAAAGTGGGTGACCCGCCCGGCGCTGTCGCGCCAGATCTCCGGCCCGGTAGTCTCGAAATGGGCCTGGGGATTGTCCTGGTTCGAGAACTGGTCCAGCCGTACGCCCTCCCCCTTCGCCTCGAGCTCGATGGCCAGATCGATCGCCGCCTCCATGCTGCCCGCCCGTGGCGTGAGCCGGATCTCCGCACCGTAGGCGGCCATGGCCTGGCGGCGCTCGACGCTCATATGCTCGGGCATGATCAGCAGCATCCGATAGCCCTTGATCGCCGCCGCCATGGCCAGCGCGATGCCGGTGTTGCCGCTGGTGGCCTCGATCAGGGTATCGCCCGGACGGATGCTGCCGCGCGCCTCGGCGCGCTGGATCATGCTCAGCGCGGCCCGGTCCTTGACCGAGCCGGCCGGGTTGTTGCCCTCGAGCTTGGCCAGGATGAGATTGTCGGTGTCGCCCGGCAGGCGTTGCAGACGCACCAGTGGGGTGTTGCCGACAAAGGATTCGATGGTCGGAAATTCCATAGTCTCTGGGTCTTTGAGCCTAGAAAGAGCAGTTGGACGGTCGTCAGGGTGCGTTCCGCGTGGTGTCCAGTAAGGCAGAACGCGGCGGAATCGTCATTCGATTCCAACGAGTTGTAACACAGCTGGGCGCCGCGCGGGGCGTGCCCTGGCGAGCGTAGCGCCCTTCACCTGGCGGGCGACTCGCCAACGTCTCCAAAACGCGTACAAGCTCAGACGTTTGCATGTGAGGTTAAGCGGTCAACTGCGCTTTCTAGGTTGATACCTGGCGCCGCGGCCATGATCGTGGGCAGATGGCGGGATTGTGCACCAGCCGGGGCCGCGGAGAAAGGAACGAATACGGACACGAGGTCGCGAGATTGTGCTGGACGTCTCCCCCACGAATGACTATTGTATCGTTTCGTGTACGCTCATCGGGGAGCGCGGGCCCTGCCCGTCCGGGCGCCCCGAGCCGCGGCAACCCGACCCTGGATGCGAGATCATGGAAGCAGACCCCGCCTCGTCAGCACCCAATACCCTTCCCGTCCTGGACACCGAGGCCGCGCTCGTCAGTGCCGGCGGTGACGCCGCGTTGGTGCGCGCCCTGCTGGACAAGCTGCTGACCCAGCTGCGGGCGGATCTCATCGAGATGCACACGCATGCACACAACGGCGACCTCAAACGGCTCTCCGACAAGGCCCACAAGACCCGCGGCGGCGCGGCCTATTGCGGCGTGCCCGCATTGGTTCAGGCACTCACCGATCTCGATCAGCGCGCCAAGGCCGGCGATGCCGCGGCGGCCCGTCAGGCCATGGAACGGGTCGCCATCGAGGCCGAGCGGCTCTGGGCCCTGCGACTGCCCGTGAGCCGGGGAGATGCTGAGCGCGGCCGGCCATGGATCTGATCAGCGGATCTGATCAGCGCGCCTTCCAACAGGCGCGACCCGTGCGTGGAAGGCGCTGCTCTCGACGGCTTGCAGCGCGCGGGGGCCCCAATCGAATCCCGTCGCTGGGATTGATAGGCTCGCACGGATCCTGCACCAGTCCGCAACCCAGATCAGTCATGCCCGGCATAGAGGCGCTCGAGCTCCTGGGCGTGCCGTTGCGCGATCCGCGCGCGGCGCAGCTTCATCGTCGGCGTCATCAGCCCCGCCTCGACGGACCAGGGCTCAGCGGCAACCGCAACCCGCAGGATCTTCGCAAACCCGGGGAATGCGGCCAGCCGGTCGTTGATCCGCGCCAGCAGGCGCTGCTGCAGGCGCGCATCGTTCCAGTCCACCGCGGCGCCCGCTGACGCCCGCAACTCGGCGGCCAACCGTTCCCCGCGCGCCGCATCCAGCACGACCAGGGCGCTCAGGAAGGGGCGGCCTTCGCCGAGGATCAACACCTGGCTGAACAGCGCATCGGCGGCGATCGCCTGTTCCAGGTCCGCCGGCGCGACCTTCTCGCCGTTGGCAAGCACGACCGTGTCCTTGATACGCCCGGTGATGAAGAGGTGTCCGTGGACGATGCGCGCCTGATCGCCGGTGTGCAGCCAGCCATCGCGATCGATGACCGCCGCGGTCGCGTCCGACTGTCCCCAGTAGCCAAGCATCAACCCCGGGGAGCGCACCTGCAGCTCCTCGTCATCGCCAAGGCGTACCTCGACCCCATCCAGGGCCGGACCGATGCTCTCGGGGATATTGTCTTCCAGCGCATTGACGCTGATCACCGGGCTCGCCTCGGTCAGCCCGTAGCCCTGTACGATCGGGATACCCAGCGCGATGAAGAACCGGCCGATCCGCGGACTGAGCGGGGCACCGCCGCAGACGACCACGCGCAGGCGGCCGCCGAGTCGCGCGCGGATCCTGGCGCCGACGAGTTGATCGAGCGCCGGCGCCAGCAGCAGGTCCGCCGACCAGCCCCGTCGGCCCTGCCGATGCTCGAAGCGCTTCCAGCCAACCCGGACCGCCAGGTCCACCAGCGCCCGCCGTGCCCTGGGTGCCGCCGCGAGGGAATCGCTGATCCGGGCATGCACGCGCTCGAAGATCCGGGGCACCGCGATCAGCGCGGTTGGCCGTATCGTCTCGAGATCCTCGGCGAGCTGCGGGATCGAGCGGGCGAATGCGACCGTCGCACCGGCCATCATCGGCAGAAAATACCCGGCGGTCCGCTCCAGGGTATGGGACAGCGGAAGGAAGGACAGGAAAAGGTCCGTCGGCAGCGCCGGCACACGCATCAGCGACGCGTATGCGTTCCACAGGATGTTGGCATGACTGAGCATCACGCCCTTGGGTCGTCCCGTGGTGCCCGAGGTATAGACGATGGTGGCGAGCCGGTCCGCGTCGGTGCAGAGATCGACCGCCGCGCCGCTCGGCGCAAGCCAGTAGCGGACCGACACAAACGGCGGCAGCTCCCCCCCGTCGTCCGACCCCGCCGGATCCAGCACCAGCACCCGCTTCAGGGCGCGCAGCACCGGCGCGATCGAAGAGAGCGCGTGCAGTTGCGCGCGGCCCTCGACCAGCAGCATCCGGGCACCGGAGTCCTGCAGCATATGGGCGACGTTCTCGGGCCGGTCATTGACAAAGAGTGGCACCGTGACCAACCCGAGCCCCAGCGCGGCCAGATCGAGGAAGGCCCATTCCGGACGGTTGCCCAGCATGATGGCGACGCGCTCACCGGTGGCCAGATGCTCGCGCCGCAGGCCCTCCTGCCAGCGTCCGACGGCAGCGACGCTCTGGCTCCAGTCGTGCTCGACCCAGCCCCGCGCGGCCAAATCGAAATGGGTATAGGCGCGCCGATGCGGCGAGCGGCGCGCCCGCTCCAGCAGCAGACCGCACAGGCTGCCCGCCCGCGCCGGACTGATGATGTCTGTACCCGCCGCGCCGGGCCCCGGATGCGGCCCCGGTGCCCGCGTTGCGTGAAAATGCGTGTCGAACAGCAACATCGGACCCTCCTCGCGCTCAGCCGTGCAGGGCCGTCCAGCCCTGGTCCGGGTGGAAATGGCCGCCGTGGTGATCCTCCAGATCCCGCAGCCGCAGCAGCATGCGTTCCCTCCCCCCTTGCGCAATGAAGTGCATCGGCCCCCCGCGGAAGGGCGCAAAGCCGGTACCGAAGGTGACACCGGCGTCGAGCAGGTCCGCGTCCGCGACGATGCGCTCACGCACGCAGGCGACGGACTCGTTCAACAGCCGAAAGATCAGCCGCTCGGCCAGATCCGACGGCGCCCGATGCGCCCCCGGGAGCCAATCCGGGGCCACGACACCAGAAACCGGTCGACCCCCACGCCAGCGGTAGAACCCGCGGCCGGTCTTCTTCCCCAGAAGCCCCTGCCTGACCTTCTCGCGCAGCCGTGTCGGCACGCTGGCCGGGATACTCAGGTGCGGCCCGATCTCGTCGGCGACGGCCAGGCAGATGTCGAGCCCGACGCTGTCCGCCAGCGCGACCGGGCCCATCGGCATGCCGAAGTCCTCAGCGGCACGATCGATCCGGGCCGCCGCCACGCCCTCCTCGAGCAGCCCGATGGCCTCGAGCAGATAGGGCATCAGGACACGATTGACGAGGAAGCCCGGCGCGCTCTTCACCGGCAGCGGCAATCGGTCAATGGCGCGGACCAAGGCCATGGCCCGGTCGATGGCCGCGTCCGACGACGACTGGCCACGAACGACCTCGATGAGCTGCATGCTCGCCACCGGGTTGAAGAAATGCAGTCCGACGAGGCGCTCCGGATGGCGCAATCCCTCGCCGAGGGCCTCCAGCGGGATGCCCGAGGTGTTGGTGGCGAGCAATACCTCGGCCCCGATGCGCCCCTCGATCTGCCCGAACAGCTGGCGCTTGACCTCTGCGTCCTCGACGACCGCCTCCAGCACCAGATCGGCACTGGCCAGTCCCTCGCCGCGCGGATCGGGGATCAGCCGGTCCCAGGCATCGCGGCAGGCAAGCGGGTCCTTGAGCCGCTTGCGAAACAGCCCCTCGGCCCGCCGCATCGCGCGGCCGAGCTGCTGCGCGGACAGGTCCTGCAGGGTTACACGAAAGCCCGACATCGCGGCCCAGGCGGCGATGTCGCCGCCCATGACACCGGCGCCGATCACGTGCACGCGCGCGATGCCATGCTCACCCCGGCCCAGTCCCTTCAGCCGCTCGCGCAGCTGGAACATCCGGATCAGGTTCTGCGCGGTGTCACCGGACAGCAGAGAACTGACCTGGCGCTGTTCCGATGCCAGCAGCCCGGGGCCGTCGTCACCCTGGTCGCGCCAGTGCGCAATCAGCCCGAAGGGCGCCGGATAATGATCGGGCCGTACCCGATGCGCGGCATGCCGCCGCAGCACCCCGGCCACCAGCGCGCGCAGCGGCGCGGCGTTCGCTAGCCGTTGCGCCAACGAGGCCCGATGTGGTGGCGGCGCATCGCTCAGGAGACGCCGCGCCGCGGCCCTGAGCTGGCGCCCGGGCACCACCAGATCGACCAGGCCCAGGCGCCGCGCATCGCGTGCGCGCAGCGCCCGCCCCGTCAGCATCAGGCGCAGGGCCGGGAGTGCGCCGATGGTACGGATCGCGCGCCAGGTGCCGCCATAGCCGGGGAAGATGCCCAGGTGGATCTCCGGGAAGCCGATGCGCGTGCCGGGGTCATCGCTCGCGACCCGCCAGCGGCACGCGAGCGCCAGCTCAAGCCCACCGCCGAGGCAGAAGCCGTCGATCATCGCCACGCTCGGACAGGGCAGCGCCTCCAGCCGCGCCAGCGTACGGTGTACGCTGCCGATGCGCTGCTCCAGCGCCGCCACATCGCGCTGGCCCGCGAGCTCCCGGACATCGGCCCCAGCGATGAAGCCGCGTGGCTTCAACGAGTGCAGGACCAGACCCACCGGCGGATCGGCTTCAATCGCACCGAGGTGCACGTCGAGCTCGTCCAGCGCCGCCGAATCCAGCACATTGACACCCAAGCCCGGGGAGCTCAGCCCGAGCCACAGAATGCCCTGCTCATCGCTCGTGATCTGCCAGTAGCTGCTCATGACCGGTCTCCTTCAGGGTGCTCGATCAGCATGGCGCCCCCCTGGCCCCCGCCGATGCAAAGGCTGGCGACACCGACCCCGCCGCGCTCGCGCAACGCCAGGGCCAGGTGCAGCAGCAGGCGCGCGCCGCTGGCGCCCACCGGGTGCCCGAGTGCGATCGCGCCCCCGTCTGGATTGAGGCGCTCCTCCGGGATCGGCCCCGTGCCCGCCTCCTGGCCGGGGAGCTGGCGGCGATAGTCGGGGTCGCTCCAGGCCCTGAGGCAGGCCAGTACCTGCGCAGCAAACGCCTCGTTGATCTCCCAATGGGTGATGTCGGCGGTCTGGAGCCGGTTTCGCGCCAACAGCGGAGCCATCGCGTGCACCGGACCGAGCCCCATCCAGCGCGGGTCGAGGGCGGCCCAGTGGCTGTCGCGCACGCGCGCGAGCACCGGCAGCCCGAGGCGCTCGATGGCCTCCTCGGAGGCCAGCAGCAGCCAGGCGGCGCCGTCGCTGATCTGCGCGCTGTTGCCAGCGGTGACAGTACCGACCGGTCGATCGAAGACCGGCGACAGGCGCGCCAGCCTTGCCAGATCCGCGTCCGGCCGATAGCCGTCGTCGAAGGTGTAGACGCGCCCATCGCGATCGATCAGCGTGACGACCTCGTGTTCGAATCGACCGGCCTCCCGCGCGGCCCCGACCTGCCGATGACTACGCAGCGCGAAACGGTCCATGGCCTCGCGCTCGATCCCAAAGCGGGAGGCAAGCTCCTCGGCGGTTTGACCCATCGACAGGCCAGCCACCGGATCGGTGAGGCCCTTGAGCAGTGCCACGACGGGCGCGAGCATGGCCGGGCGCAGCTTCAGCAACATCTGGCCGCGGGTGCGCAGCGAGCGCGCGCGCGACCACTCCCCAAGCCATTGGACCAGGGCTCGCGAGAACAGCAGCGGGTAATGGCTCATGGCCTCGGTGCCACCTGCAAGGACCAGGTCGGCCCGCCCCAGCGCGATCTCGGTGGCCGCGCTGTCCACAGCCTGGAGCCCGGAGGCGCAGTTGCGCTGTACGCTCCACGCGGGTGTGCGCTCGTCGATGCCCAGGCGCAGCGCCGCGACCCGGGCGATATTGGCCTCGTCCAGGCCCGGTGCGACGCAGCCGAGGATGACCTGATCCAGGCGGTCCAGCCCGACCGGCAGGCGCGCAAGCAGCACACGTCCCGCGGCGACGGCCAGGTCCGCGGCACTGAACGGGCCGGGCACGCCGCGCGCCTTCAGCAGCGGCGTGCGGCAGCCGTCGACGATGTAGACGGGGCGGGCGCCGCGCCCGCGATGACCGACTTGGCCGGTTGCGTTCATGTGCGTTTCCTCCTCAGGCGGCGTTGCGGTTGTCGGCTGCGACCACGGTGTGCGGGGCAGCTAGGTCGTCAAACGCGTCCACCTGAATCACCTGATCGCGCAGCAGCGCGGCCCGCCTCAGCCCCGCGGCCTGGCCGGGGTGCAGGATGCCGGCGCGCAAGGCCTCGGCGATGCTCTCGACCGATTCCAGCTCGCCGCGTCTGAGCGCGTTGCGCAATCGGGTCTCGGTCACCTCCGCCTGCACCGTACTCTCCAGCGCCTGGTCCATGCGGCGAACGGGAGACTCGGTGCCCACACCCAGGAAGATCCCGTCGGTGAGCGCGTCGCGAGCACCGCCCGGCGACAGCAGGATGCGGGCGAGCGCATGCTCCAACGCGTCGTCTGGGCCATGGAACGGCGAGCCGGTCGGGAAGCTCAGGGCGCGCAGCAGCCACGCCAGCGCACGGTTTGGCAGATTGCGCCAGAGGGCGCGCAAGGCGGCATCGGTGCGCTGCAGCAGGTCTTCGAGCGACCATTGCAACAGCGGCAGAGCCGACGGCGAACGGCCCTGCCGCTCGAAATGCCGTAGCACCGCCGATGCCAGGAACAGCAGGCTCAGCACGTCGCCGAGGCGCGCGGAGATGCGCTCGCGCCGCTTCAGGCTACCGGCCAGGGTCATCAGGACCAGGTCCGCGTTCAGCGCAAAGGCACTGGCCATCCAGTTGATCCGCTGATAGGCCCGCCCCAGCCCACCCCCGGTCGGTGCTCGCGAGCCACGGCCGCGGGAGATCCCGAGCCAGAGCGTTCTGAACAGGATCCGCCCCAGATGCCCGACGTGGTGCAGGAGTGCGGCATCGAATCGGCGCAGCGCCTCGCCCGGATCGGGCGCGTGCGCGGCCTCCAGCTCGGCCAGAAGGTACGGATGGCAGCGCAGGGCCCCCTGGCCGAAGATGATCAGGTTGCGCGTCAGGATGTTCGCGCCCTCGACCGTGATCGCGATCGGGATCGCCTGGTAGGCCCGACCGATGGGGTTAGCCGGTCCCAGGCAGATACCGCGCCCACCCAGCACGTCCATCGCGTCGTTAATGACCTGGCGGTGCATTTCGGTGAGGTGGTACTTCAGGATCGCCGAGAGCACCGCTGGTCGTTCGCCGGCGGCCAGAGCGTCGAGGAACAGTTGGCGCCCGGCCTCCATCTCGTAGGTGCGGCCGGCGATGCGCGCCAGCGCTTCCTCGATGCCCTCGAAGCTGCCGATGGCCCGACCGAACTGCCGGCGGACCCGCGCATAGGCCCCGGTAAAGCGACAGGCGAGCTTTCCGGCACCGGTGGCCAGCGCCGGCAGCGAAATGCCGCGCCCCTCGGCCAGACAGTCCATCAGCATGCGCCAGCCCTTGCCGACGCCATCGGCACCGCCGATGACCCACTCGATCGGAATGAACAGGCCACGCGCACTGACCGGGCCGTTCTGGAACGGGATGCCGAGCGGGAAGTGGCGCTTGCCACGCGTGATCCCCGGCGTGCTCGCCGGGATCAGGGCCAATGTGATCCCAGGCTCCGGATCGGGGCCCAGCAGGCGGTCCGGATCCCGCACGCGGAAGGCCACGCCGATCAGCGTCGCGATCGGCGCCAGCGTGATGTAGCGTTTGTTGAAGTCCAGCCGGATGCCGAGGGTGCGGCGGCCGTCGAGCTCGCCGTGACAGAGGATCCCCTGATCGGGCATCGAGGCGGCGTCACTGCCCGAGTCGGGTCCGGTCAGCGCGAAACACGGGATCTCCTCACCGCGAGCCAGGCGCGGCAGATACTGCGCGCGCTGTTGCGCCGTGCCGTAGCGCAGCAGAAGCTCCGCGGGCCCAAGCGAGCTCGGCACCATGACGGTAACGGCACCGGTCACGCTGCGGCTCGCGAGCTTCATGACCACCTCGGAATGGGCCCGGGCGGAGAACCCGAGCCCACCGTATTGCTTTGGGATGACCAATCCGAAGAAGCGGTGGCGGCGCATCAGCGACCAGACCGGCTCGGGCAGATCCAGCCGCTCGTGGGTGATGTCCCAGTCGTCGAGCGCGCGACAGAGCTCTTCGACCGGACCATCGAGGAAGGCCCGCTCCTCGTCGGTCAGGGTCGCGGCCGCCAGGTCGGTGAGCCGCCACCAACGGGGGCGGCCCGAAAACAGTTCCGCATCCCACCAGACACCACCCGCATCGAGGGCCTCGCGCTCGGTGGCCGACATCGCGGGCATGGCGCGCCGGAACCGGCGCAGCAGCGGACCGGTGAGCAGCCGTTGGCGCAATCGCGGCACACCGAGCAGGGTGCCAGTCGCGGCCATCGCCGCGACCATGAGGGTCAGCAGGCCGGACATGACTCTTCCTCCTCGTTCTCATCCACGCCTTGCGCCGACACCGCGCCGTCCAGGGCAGGGACGATGCCGGTGAGCCCCTGCATCGGCGTGGCACAGGTGAGATCGGCGTTGTAGCGGCGGTCGCGATCACTGTAGAGCTGACGTTCCGGAGACCAGGGAAGCTGATGGTAGAGGCCCACGGCATCCAGCCCGAGGATCGGATACTTGGTGGTCTGGAAGTACGGCGAGTAGTCGAAGTCTCGCGGCGTGAACAGCCGTGGGTTGCGCCGGAAATAGCACAGGGCGCCGTTCTCGCGACGCGCGATGAACGGCAGCACCGGAAAGTCGACGGCGCCGAAGGCCTCCGCGAGCAGACAGGAGCACACGGTGCGCGTCGGACCGCCGGCATTGTGCTCGAACAGGCTCGAGCGCCAGCGCCTGGGCAGGAAGGTCCAGGGGAAGAAGAACCGGGCCAGATCCAGCAGCTGGCGCACGTCGTAGTCGGTCCCGAGGCGACTCGCGGCGAAGGCGATCACCCGTTGGGCGTCGGCGGGTGAAAGCCCGCTGGGTCGGCACATCCGGACATTGGTGTTCTTGTACTTCGACAGCGGCGTGATCCGGGTCCCCTGTCCCAGCAGGGCCTCGATGATCAACTGCTCGGAGAAGTCACTGTCGTAGTACTGGACGATGAGGTTGCGCAGGGTCCGGTTGCGTATGTCGTGCAGCCGCCCGACGTAGAGCGCGGCATGGGTCCAGGGGCTCTGGGTGACGAGCTTGATGACCTCGCTCATGCGCGAGCGCCCCTCCACCAGCAGCACGTCTCCGGGGCGCAGATCACCGCGCAGGCGCTCGAAGTCGCACAGGGACGTCGCCCGATCGCACGGGGAGATCCCACGGGGGTTCTCTTCCCGGGTCAACCAGTCGGTAATCCGTCGCCAGAGCCGAAGTCTGAGCCTGAGCCTGTTCATGAAGCTATACCCAACTAATGCGCCAGGTTATTACTTCGGACCATTTCCACGAGGAAAATGTTTCAAAACAGGACAGAGAATCCCTCGCTGGCCTCCGCCAGCCACGCCGTCGATGGGCCCCACGCCCGGTGCGGAACGGCGTATCCTTGGGCGCCATGGACCTTGAGCAAGCCCGAACCTTTCTTGCGATCGCCGCCCACGGTAGCTTCCTCGAGGCGGCCAGGCGTCTGCACGTGACCCAGTCCACGGTGAGCGCCCGCATCCAGAATCTCGAGGCGGACCTCGGTGCCAAGCTGTTCGTGCGCAACCGCGCGGGCGCCAGCCTGACCCCCTCGGGGCGGCGCTTCATCCGCCACGCCAAGACGCTGATGCTGACCGTGGAGCAGGCGCGCCACGACATCGGCCTGCCAAGCCGGTTTCGCGCCAGTATCCGGGTGGGCGGGCGGATTGCGCTCTGGGAGGGCTACCTGCCGCGCTGGGTCGGCTGGATGCGCCAGGCCGCCCCCGACGTCTCGATCCACAGCGAGATCGGCTTCGAGGAGGATCTGATGCGGCGGCTGATCGAGGGCACGCTGGACATCGGCCTGATGTATACGCCCAGTCACGCCCCGGAGCTGGTGGTCGAGCACCTGTTCGATGAGACGCTGGTCCTGGTCAGCACGCGGCCCGACCCGAAGTGGCCAGGCGAGGACTATGTCTACGTCGACTGGGGCCCCGGCTTTTACGCCAAGCACAGGGAGTATTATCCGGACCTGGAGCGCCCGGCACAGATGGTCAATATCGGCTGGCTCGGCATCCAGTTGATCATCGCCAACGGCGGTTCCTGCTTTCTGCCGATGCGCATGGCACGCCCGCTCGTGGACAGCGGGCGGCTGTTCAGGGCGGGCAGCGGCCCCGAGCTCCCCCTCCCCGCCTATATGGTGTTCCCGCGCGAGGCCGACAGCGACGTGTTGCGCCAGGCCGTCGAGGGGCTGCGACAACTGGCGCGGGACGAACAAGACGCGGCCTGAGCCAACATCCGCGTTGGCTCAATCAGAACAGCAGCCTGCGTCACGCCTGTAACGATCAACGGCCGTTTTCAGGGTCAGTGCTCGCCCTTGGTGCGCAGCAGCCCGGCAAGGCGATTGCCCTGCTTCTGCGGGCCACCCAGCGGGAACAGCCGATGCAGATAGCGGCTGTTCCCGCGTTCCGGGCCCCACACCTGGCGAAAATGCCGGACCATGTCGCGCACCGCCACCTGGGTGCCGTGTCGCGCGTAGTGCTCGCGCAGGTAGCGAATGACCTCCCAGTGCTCCGCACCCAGGCTGAGCCCTTCCAGCGCCGCCTCGCCCCGCGCGAAGCCCTCCGACCAGGTGGCCGGGTCCACGAGGTAGCCTTCACTGTCGGTCAGGATCTCGCGACCATCCACCTCGACCGCGCGCGTGCTCATGCCCGGATAGGCGTTGCTTCCGGCTGGAAACTCCCCGGGCATCCCGGTGGAGTCCGTACCCGGCTGGGTGATGGACCAGAGATCGATCAGGATCTCCCCATCCAGGCGCCCATGGTAGCGCTCGATCCCGGAAACCAGGATCCGGCCACTGCCCGGGGGCAGATCAAAGCGGGCAACACCGCTCCGGTCGGTGAGGACGGGCTGGCTCTGGGAGCCATCGGCATCGATCTGCAGCACCACGGGGGTGCGCTTCAGGGGCTCCTGCGTGACCTTCATACAAACCTTGATCGCGATCATCGGTCTCCCTCCGGCGAGGACCAGAACAACATTGGCAGACGCGGGACTGGGCCAGTGAATCGAGGCTCGGCGTGGGCTCACCCAAGCCCCGTGTCGATTCGCGATGCCTATCCCTGTGCATCAGGATATCGACAACTTTGATCCGGCATCAAACGATATTTATCGGCATATAATATCGGAGATAGCGATATGACAACCGGCGGATCGCGGATCAGGGGTGCCGGGGTCCCGGCACGGCAACCGACGGACCCCGAAGCCGGGATGGAGCTCAGAGCACCTTGGAAACCAGCTTCACGCTGGGGTCGTTGCGGTCGCTGGTGATCGCGAATCCGAGCGATTTCACGAGCGCGAGCATCCGGGTGTTGGCGCTGAGCACCTCGCCCTCCATGACACGCAGCCCGCGCACGCGCGCGTTATGCATCAGCGAGCGCATCAGTCGTGCGCCGATGCCGCGGTTGCGGCACTCGTCACAGACGACGATGGCGAACTCACAAGCGTCGCCGCCCGGACGCGACATGTAGCGCGCGACGCCAACCTCCACCTCCGTGCCGCCCTGCTCCATGACACCGATCAGGGCCATCTCGCGGTCGTAGTCGATCTGCGTGAAGCGCACCAGCATCTCGGGGGTGAGCTCTTTGATCGCCTGCATGAACCGGAAGTACTTCGTCTGCTCCGAGAGGCTGCGCACGAAGGTCTGCTCCAGCTGCGCGTCCTCGGGGCGGATCGGCCGAATCGTCAGATCGGTGCCATCGGGCAGCGGGACGTGCTCGATCAGGTGCTGCGGATAGGGGTGGATCGCCATATGCCCATAGAGCGATTGCTCCGGCGGGCGATAGTTGACGTGGATGCGGGCGTCGACCGCCGTCACCTCGAGGTCGTTTCCGATGAGTGGATTGATATCCATCTCGATGATCTCGGGCAGCTCGCAGACCATCTCGGACACGCGCTGGAGGATGCGTGACAGGGCCTGGCGGTTCATCGGGGGCATGTTGCCAAAGGCACCCATCAACCGGGCCACGCGGGTGTGCTCGATCATCGTCTGGATGATGAACGCGTTCAACGGAGGCAGACCCAGGGAGCGATCCTGGAGCACCACGCGATCGGTGCCACCGGCCCCAAAGCTGATGACCGGACCGAAGATCGGGTCGCGGACCACCGCGACCATCAGCTCACGGGCGGCACGCACCGGCACCATGTGCTCCACCGTGACACCCTGGATGTGCGCCTCGGGACGCAGCTTCTGGGCACGCTCGGTCAGCTCCGAGAAGGCGCGGCGGATCGTCTGGGCGTCGTTGAGGTTCAGCCGCACGCCATCCACGTCGGACTTATGCTGGATATCCAGCGAACAGATCTTCATCACCACCGGAAAGCCCAGGGCCTCCGCCGCCATCAGTGCCTCGTTCGGGGTACGGGTGAGTACCGCCTGGGTGGTCGGGATCCGGAATGCGGACAGGACCGCCTTGGCCTCGATGGTGCCCAGCACCTTGCGCCCCTCGGCCATGACACCCTCGATGATCAGCCGCGCCCCTTCGACGTCCGGCGCGATCTGCTGCGAGAGCGGTGCCGGCGACTGGATCAGCAGCTTCTGGTTGCGCTGCTGCTCGGCCAGGAAAGAGAACGCCTCGACCGCAGCCTCCGGCGACTCGAAGTGCGGCACGCCATGCTCCGAGAACAGGGCATGGGCCTCGGCGACGCGGCTCTCGCCCATCCAGCAGGTGACCACGGGCTTGCGGGTCTTCTTGGCGGAGTCGATCACGGCCAGCGCCACCGCGGTCGGATCGCAGGTGGCAAGCGGTGCGACCAGCACGAGCAATCCATCGACCCCGCTGTCCTCGAGGCAGGCATCGACAGCCGCCCGGTAGCGCTCCGCCGAGGCATCCCCGATCACATCGACCGGGTTACCGTGGGACCAGTGCTCCGGGAGCGCCTTCTCCAGCAGGGAACGGGTCGCATCGCCGAACTGGGCCAGGACCAGCCCGCGGTCGATCGCGCGATCCGCGGCCAGCACACCGGGTCCGCCACCATTGGTGACGATGGCAATCCGATTCCCGTCCAGCCGGCGCCCGGCGCCAAAGACCTGGGCCGCGGCAAACAGTTGAGCCAGCCGGTCCACCTGCACCGCCCCGCCACGCTCCATCACCGCGCCAAAGACCTCGTCGGAGCCAACCCAGGCCCCGGTGTGCGACTTGGCGGCCCGCGAGCCGTCCGCGTGACGACCCGTCTTCACCACCACCACCGGTTTGAGTCGGGCCGCGGCACGCAGGCCGCTCATGAAGCGCCGTGCATCGCGCACCCCCTCCACATAGAGCAGGATGCTGCGGGTCTGCGGGTCCAAAGCCAGGTAGTCGAGGATATCGCCGAAGTCCACATCGGCGGCGGCCCCCAGGGAGACCACCGCGGAGAATCCCAGCTTCCGCGGCCCGGACCAGTCGAGCATCGCCGCGCAGACCGCACCGGACTGGGAAACCAGCGCCACATGCCCCGCGCGGGGCGTGTCGTTGGCAAAGGTCGCGTTCAGCCCGGTGGCCGGACGCATCACACCGAGGCAATTGGGGCCGAGCACGCGGATACGATTCCGTCGCGCCGCGTCCACCAGACGTTCCTGCAGGGCCGTTCCGCGGTCTCCGTGCTCGGCGAAGCCGGCGGAGTGCACCACCGCGGCCTTCACACCGAAATCACCACACTGGTCCAGGATTGCCGGAACCCGATCGGCCGGCGTTGTGATCAGCGCCAGATCGACGTGCTTGTTGAGCTCCGCCAGCGTCTTGAAACAGGGGCGACCGGCCACCTTGTCGTACTTTGGATTGATGGCGTAGCAGGTCCCCTTGAACCCGCCCTCGAGCAGGTTCCGGTAGACCATTGCGCCGACCGAGCTCGGGCTGTCGCTGGCCCCGAACACGGCGATGGTGTTTGGCACGAAGAGTTTGTCGATATCGGATAGACGCATCGGGGTCTGCCCTCCGGGGCAGAAAAGGGTTAAGACGATTGCCGGAGAATCTCGTACCCGATGACGCCGGATTGCGGTTCGCCTTCAAGGAACACCGGCAGGGCATAGTCGGGCCCTGTGACTGCCGGTGCGACAACGAAGGCGGGCGTCAAGACAAGTCAGCTAGTATGAGATTAGACGGAAATCGCCTAAGCTTGTGACGGAAACCCGCAATGGCCGCGAGCCCTGGCCATCGCAACGGGCGGCAGTCTTCATCGGTAGGCGGACAGACCAGGACGCAGACAGACCCATGAATCTCGCATACATCTCCCACCCCGATTGCCAGGAACACAGGATGGGGGCGCATCACGTCGAGGTGCCGGAACGCCTGCACGCGATCCAGGACAGATTGATCGCCTCCGGCATGGAAATGCTGATGACCCATTATGACGCCCCCGAGGCCAGCCGCGAGCAATTGCTTCGCGTGCACGATGCCGGGTACGTGGACATGATCTTCGAGGCCGCGCCGAGCGCACCCGATGTCCTGAACTGGGTCGACGGCGATACCGCGATGTGCAGCGGTACGCTCAAGGCGGCGCTGCGCGCCGCCGGTGGCGCGATCCTTGGGGTCGATCTGGTCATGGGCGAAAGGCACCATGCCGCCTTCTGTGCCGTCCGCCCGCCGGGCCACCATGCCGAGCGCCACCAGGCGATGGGCTTTTGCTTCTTCAATAACGTCGCCCTGGGTGCCGCCCATGCGCTGGCGGTGCACGGTCTCACGCGCATTGCCATCGTCGACTTCGACGTCCACCACGGCAACGGCACCGAGGACATCTTCGCCGGCGACGAGCGCATCCTGTTCTGTTCCAGCTTCCAGCATCCCTTCTATCCCGGTTCCGGCGCCGACACTCGGGCCCGCAATATCATCAATCTGCCACTGCCGGCACGTACCGACGGCGCCGCATTCAAGGCGGCCGTGGAGCGCGCGTGGCTGCCGCGCCTGGATGCATTTGCCCCGCAATTGGTCATGATCTCGGCCGGCTTCGACGGCCATGCCGAGGACGACATGGCCCACTTCAATCTGCGCGAGCCAGACTACGCCTGGATTACGCGGCAACTGCACGACCTGGCCGTCCGCCACGCGGGCGAACGCGTTGTCTCCTGCCTGGAGGGCGGTTACAACCTGTCCGCCCTCGGGCGCAGCGTCAGCACCCATATCGACGAGCTGATCGGGCATGCCTGAGTCGTGCTGCAGCGCAGCATAATCTCCGGCGACGCGCGCTTCAACCGCACCGGTCGGAAACCTGCCCCATCCGGCCGGCACTCAATCCGATAGCCGTTTCTCCAGAAACAGATGCGGAGCCTCCTGGCCACCCGCGGCACCCGCGCCGTAGCCGAGGCCGGCATAGAGCCGGCGCGCCCGCGCATTGTCCTCGCGCACCTCGAGAGTGACCTTGCAATAGCCGCGCGCACGGGCAATCGCCTCCACCGCGAGCACGAGTCGGCGCGCGATGCCACGACCACGCCAGGGTTCCCGGACCGTCAGGTCATGGATGTTGAGCAGCCCCCGTGCGCGAAAGGTTGAAAAGCCCACGAAGCAGACGGCAGTACCGACGGGGCTCGAGTCGGCAAAGGCCAGCAGAACCAGCGCCCCGGGCATCGCGCGCAGGGCCGGAATGACACAGGCGCGGGCCTCGTGGCTCAGGCCCTGGCCGGCGCCCATCGGATCGGCACAGTAGGCATCGAGCAACGCCAACAGCGCCAGCCCGTCGTTGCGATCGTTGAGGTCTGCGCGGCGGATTTGAATCGACGGCGTCATGGGCGCGGTGTCCGGCTCGACGGGGAGTGCGGCCATTCTATAACGACGCCCGCGCGCTTTGTCGTTGCCCGCCGCTCCCTTCCCTGTCCGCAAGTCGTCCCCACCTTGGGAACGCCGGCACAAGGCTCTCCCGTCGAGGCCAGGGACGGTCAGGCATGTCTTGTGCCGCAAGCGCTTCGAAATGGGGCACCGGGCGCGCCGGTGCCATGCCTGGAAGGCGCTTGACCGCTGCCCC